>NZ_CAMLDP010000007.1 GCF_946478925.1 uncultured Nitrososphaera sp.
TCTGGAAAAACGACCAGTTCGTGACGGCCGTAAACCCTGCAAGGCTGGTGGCAAAGACAGAGGATGAGATAATATCCGCGCTCCTCGGCATGGCAGTGCCTCCAGAAAAGAGGAGCTAGCGGCGTGCTTGGGTTTATCGCAAGGCTGAGGAGGTTCTACAGGATTGTAGACTTTATCTCCGAGGTAAAGAGGCTGGGGCGAACTTTGGACAATATACAGATGGAGATGGCCGGCCTGATGGACAGGTATCAGAGGGAGCCAAGCCCTGCACTGATGTTTGAAATACAGCGCAGGTTTGAGGATGTCGAGGCACTGGCTGCGACTCGAATAGAGGTATTGGAGGAGAAGATGCGCGCCGTTGAACGTGCACACGTTGGCGACAGCCACGAAGAGCATGTTATATCTGTCCTCAACAACACCAGGTATGGTCTTGACAGGTTGCGTCAGGCCATAGCACAGGCGCGTGACGACTATTCGCAGTTCTCCGACAGACTCAGGTGAGCGCAGGATGGGTAACGGGCTTGACAGGATGTGCAAAGGCTGCGGAAGAAGGCTGACGGGTAAGTACAACAAGTGTTTCAATTGCAGGAAGGCACAGAGAACGGTGCCCCTAGTGGGTGTACAGAACGTGCAGCAGCAGCGCCCGCCGCACCTAATTGTTACAGAAAAAGAATGACTTTACGTTCCAAACAGAAAGGAGTTTGGATTTTCCCCTTTTTCGTCTTTTTTATTAATAACAAGAGTGAATGCCGCTGACAGGAATCGTTTTCCGCCTCCAAAAAATCCCCGGATCACCAAAAGCCTTAATTCTGTGAATTAATATTTAATATCTTAATAATATTATTAAAATATTATTTCGCAAGTTTTGTCTGTGCGGTTTTCCCTTGTTTTTCCTTCGATCCACTGTTCACCAGAAAATTTTCTAGTAATTTGCTGCTGGAAGTTATCCCATCATGTTTTTATAATACGGAGCTAAGTTGAGGATTACCAGAGTAGTATCTGTAACGTGCTACCCTCAAGCTGATGTTGCACGCTCTTGACACTTGGGAATTGGGGAAAAAATGGTTCTCTTGTGTTGGGGAAAAAGAGTAAAGTCCTAGACGTTCCGTGTCTAGAACCAAGTCGCACATCGGGGAGAGAAATTCGCACGGAAGGAGATGAACAAGAGTGATAACTGAAACCAACAATATAAAGATTGTTAGCGCAGTCAGGGGGGCTTCCTCCTAATGTCGAACCAAGGTACGTCGCCGTCAACAGGCAAGTCGTGGTCGCCAGATTACAAGCCGCCGTACCTGCGAAATCATTTGCAGGCACTTGCCAACGAGCTAGATCTGCACCCAAAAGAGGTAGAGACGATTATTCTGCGAGACTTTTTTGACAGATATTACAGCCAGCCATGCAAGCACCCTGCGTCAAAGGTGCAGTACAGCCGGCCAAAACTAAACCGCGCTACGGGCAAGGAAGAGTCAAAACCATACTGCATCGTCTGCTGGACTCGCCTGGAAGCATATCAGGCCGGTGGAAAGACCATCTACCGCGCAGTCAAGACGTTCCTTGATGAAGCAGATGACTCGATGAAAAGCACATGGTCGCCACAGGCCGTTGTCGCTGACGGCCTGCAACCAGACTACCACTGAATGAAAGCGCAGCAGTAGTCTACAGGATGGGGAGGGGTAGAGCTAGGTTTGCCTATCGTCAAGAGGCTTTCAGAGACGCAGTACACGGCGGCAGCTCTTGCTGACGAACTCGTGCAGTTCCTTGACCACTACCGGGACGAGGCCAGTGGCGGAACGAGGCCGTACCCGGAGGCCATAGACACCGTATTTGCCAAGTCAGCCGAATCAGGAGAAAAGGTGCATTTCTCCATGTCGCTACAGCACATGATGGTCTGGGATTCAATCAGACACGGAGAATGGCTGACAAGGCAGGCTGAATTGCTAAAACAAAACAGGGTGCTGACCCAAGGCGAAAAGGAGGAACTGCCACACCCCGTAGAACTGTGCGCCTACCTTGCAGAAAATCCAGAGGAATTTATGGAAAACGCAGTCGAGGCCGTCAAGTCGATAATCCGCCTGCGCCACCCGACTACCAGCATGAGCCTGTATTCCAACATAGCGGTCGACCTGACCGGAACGGACTTTGCAGTCTCGCCTCTTCACAAGATTAGCGCGGATGTCGTTGACGAGCTTGTGGTCGTTGAGGGCAAGGTCGTGTCGTATGACTTGGAGAAAAACAGGCTTGTCAAGGCCGTGTACAAGTGCACAAACTGCAACAACGAAATGGGCTTTACCGTTCCAGAGGACGACCATGTAGGGGGCGTGCAAAAGCCCATCGACTCTGTGGGGCCGCTCAAGTGCAATGTATGCGGTGTCCACTACCCAAAGCGCGTAAACAAGAGCAGCAGGTTTGAGCGCCAGCAGTGGCTAAAAATCGTGGGAAAGGCAAGGGGCAGGCAGCGCGCGCCGGAGATGTGGATAGACGCCAGAAACCACATGGCAGGCCAGTACGTAATTGGCGACAACATCCGTGTGACGGGAATTTCCAAGCTTGCAGACGAGCCGACTTCGGGACCTGTACAGGCCAAGAAGGGTATCGTGACGTTTGACTACATCAAGGCTATTTCCATAGAGAGGGTGGGCGACTCACGTAGGGATATCGTCATCAACGAGCAGATGAAAAAAGACTACCAAAAACTAGCCAGAGAGAGGGAGAGTTTTGAGCTAGAGCAACTGGAAGAAGGCAAGTCGTGGATGCGAAACACCCTTGTGGATTACCTCATTTCGCTCTTTTCCCCAAGCATATACGGCCACGAGCTTGTAAAACTCGTGCTGCTGCTGGTGGCCGTGTCGGGAAATGACATCATAAACAGCAAGCGCCAGTGGCTCAACGTCTACATCGTTGGCGACATCTCCGAAGGAAAAAGCGACATGTTCCTCGACCTGCTTGAAGTCACAGACTCGCTGTACCAGTCGGCAGAGGGTGTCACCCAGATCGGTCTTGGCGCTGGCATGGTCATGGACAAGATGCTGAAAAGGCTCGTCGTTGGCGGAGGCATTGGAGTGAACGGTCATCTGAAAATCAAGCTGCTGGATGAAGTGAACCTGATGCCGGACAAGTCCTATTTTGCGCCTCTAAGGACCATGATGGAAAAAGGCTTTTTTACGCTGTCCAAGGGAGGCGAGGAGCCGCTTACCCTGCCTACCTGCGGTTCTTGGGTTGCGGCCGCCAACCCCACGTTTGGCAACGTGGACAAAACCAAGTCAATCGCAGAGCAGACCAACGTACCGCCTGCCGTGCTCTCTAGATTTGACCTGATACTTGTGATGGTAAAGGACAAGGACAAGACAAAACTGCAACTAAAGATGGAAAAGATCTCTGCCGCCTACACTGGCAAGGGGTATTCAAAGCCGGAGGCAGACCTTGATTTCCTGTACACATGGCTGAAAATCGCGCAGGGAATCCAGATAGCAGGCACCCCCGGCGCTCAAAACCCGGAAGTCAAGCTCATCATAGACCAGTACTATCAGAACCTCGACACCATTTCAGGCGAGGGCGAGATCCTTGTGACCTTGCGCCAGTACGAGTCGCTTTGGCGTGTCACCTTTGCCATTGCAAAGCTCTGCCACAGAAACTATGTGCTGCCGCAAGATGCGATACTCATGACCCAGATATACGACTGGATTTTGACCGCCGGAGGAGTCGACATAAAGACCGGCAAGCGCGGGTCGGCTCATCTCTTTGGATACGAGTCAAAGAAGGGAGGGGGGATAATGCAAATAGTGCTCGACCTTTTGCGCGCACTTTACAAGATTAATGGAAACAAGCCAGTGTCAACAGACAAGATTCGCGAAGAGATGTTCAAGCGTTGCGAGATAGGGAACCCGGACACAGACGAGGCAATGGCAAAGTTGAACAGAGCAGGCAAGATAGTTGAAAACCAGTCGGATATGTGGTCGCCTGCCCCTTGACTACTACTGTACAGGCTGTTTGCAGTGTGTACTTACAAACAGTCTTTGAGTTTTTTCTGAAACCGATTTACCAAAACCTTATAAAATACGAAACGTAGTGAGAGGCGCAAAGTAGCAATAAAGCGTTTGTATGCCATTTCGTAGTGCCCGGGCTGCGTGGGAGACCTTACCAGAGGAGTATCACGCGCAGCCCGCGGCAACTGGCATATTTTGGACGGATGTCGATTTATTGAAACAACTTCTCAGTATTGCAAAATTCTTGGTTCGTAGTGCCCGGCTGCGACGGGAGACCTACCCGAACCAGAGGAGTACCACACCGCAGCCCGCGGCAACTAGCGCCAACATGGGGTTTTCATGTATTGACGCATTGGCAATGGTATTGCCACTAAGAGAAAAGGGTTGCGGATGAATAATCGAATTCTTGCAATACAAACAAGTGCTGTACACGAACCTTGTAATTTTTTTGCATGAATATATCCACCATTATTTTCTACGTCAGCATGGGGTTCATTTCTGAGGTTTTATTCGATGTTTGCAGGGATAGAGGGATTCAGGCTCGGCCTAGAAAGCGTGAGGGGGATGCACTGCGTAGGAGAGTGCGAAATTGACACGGCAAAGAGGCAGATCTACCACAGAAACTTTGGCCGATACCCGATGCACAACGACATTAGACGAGTGGATGCCAAAAATGAAATCCCCGACATCGACATGCTCGTCGCCGGATTTCCCTGCCCTTCTTTCTCTGTTGCTGGAAAAGGACTGGCCTTTGACGACCCAAGAGGTCAACTCTATTTTGAAATCATTAGGGTTGCAAAAGCGAAGCGACCTGCGGTTATCCTTCTCGAAAACGTTAAGGGGTTGCTATGGGCTGACCACGGAAACGCGTTCGCCGTCGTTCTTGCCGAGCTGGAAGCCGCAGGGTATAATGTTCAATGGCAAGTTATTAACGGCCGAAAGTTCCTCCCGCAGAACAGAGAGCGCCTGTTCATTATCGCAACTGCTAGAGAGAAACCCTTCCGACCGATATTTCATTTCGGAGTCGATGCAGAACTTTCTGCGCAAGGAAATGAGCGACGAGGCGAGAAAGAAGGACAAGAACAACCGTATGTCAATTGTCTGGATGCGCACTACTGGAAGGGAGTCGACGCGCACGGCGCAAGGACTCTGATTGCGGTTCCCGTCCTGACAATCGACCGCAAAAACAAGTACCAAAACGGACGTCGCTTCAAGCAGGATGGCGACCCCATGTTCACGCTGACTACCACGGACAACTGCGGCATATTTGACGGCCACCGGTTCAGGAGGCTGACGCCGGTCGAGGCAGAGAGGCTGATGGGATTTCCCGACAGGTGGACGTCGCACGGCTATGCAAAAAAGGGCGAGCTTGTGTGGTCTGGCCGGTATGCTGAAAGAAAGCACAGAGACGGACATACAATTTCAAGGGCTGTACTTGTCAGGGCGCAAAGCGACGGGTACTATCCGATGACTGACACCACCAGGTATCGAGCAATTGGCGACGCAGTTATGCCTCCTGTGGTCGAGTATATAGGTAGGAGAATAATGAACTACTGGCAGCAGTCGATTTCTAGGAAATGACAAACTGTGCAAAATGCGGAAGGGAGATAGAGGCCAACCAGCCGTACACCAAGGTTCCCACGTATTACTTTGGAGAGGACGGTGACGAGTATCAGGGCATGGACAGGGTGGCTCACACGAAATGCGTGTTTGGGTTCTAGGCAAAATCATTAAAATTCTTCCACGTAGAGCAATCAATGACTAAGAAAAAAGCAATGGGATGGGCGGTTATTCAAAGACCTGCCTCAGAGTTTACTTGGGCTGACTTGAGGCCAATGAAAGAACTTGCAAAAAAGTATCTTTCGGAAGACAGCCTTTACAGGCAGGCGATTCTTGCAGAAAACGATGCGTTGCCGAGGGATGGAGTGTTCTATCGCAAAATGCTATTTTGGCAAAACCTGTTGATACTGGATAGGAAGAATGGAAAATTTGCAGGAGGCTAGTTTACGCTGACTAGCCTTTCGAGTTTGCTTTCTGCATACAATTTCCCAATTGTGTGCGTAAAATCAATCAGCTCCTCTTCTGACAGGTCGAGCCTTTTTAGCGCGCTTATTTTCACCCCAAAGTTTTCGAGGCTGACGTAGATTTCGTTTTGGTTCAGGCTTTGTTGCATAATTTGCCTGCTAGTACATTCAGTTAATATTTGTAACGTAGAGGCTTACTTTAGATGATGTAGTAGTTAATCATCTTCCTCTTCCCTCGGTAATCCCTTGTAGTGAATTTTCTCTAGGTAGTTCTTCAATATGTTCCAGCTTCTTCTAAGAGCCGCTTCGCCTATGTCCATGTCCTGACAAACCCAGACTTGGTTTAGATGATACCCGTTCCAGATGGCCGTTGCGTACACGATGGCGGCAGCAAAAGACCTCGGGTTTTTGCCGTTGTAAAGTGTCTCGCCTCGGATGTTTTTTACCAACTCCAATCCCTCTGCCATAAACTCTTTTTCATCGGGGAGATACTTTGGGTAATTTCGACAAAGCCTCTGTATCGAAGCCTTTACCATTTCTTCGATGTTAGCGGCTATGCACGAAGAAGTCATACCAGCTTCTCCTGCGCGCTCTTTTTGAACATAAGCAAATTGGCGTGGTACGGAAACGGCTTAACGCAGTCAATCTCCTTGTCGCGCATTGTCCACATCCTCCAAGGGGGCACGACCTGTATTATCTCCCCAAAGTCCTCAAAGCCTATTTCGTGGCAGTCCTGCCAAATCCACTTGTCAAGTGCGCAGTACTTGCCCTTATCCCACCGTGGCCTGATTTCTATTATCAACATGCCGTTTGGCTGCAATATGTCAAAGCAGTTCTTCATCACTTTTTTCAGAGCCTCCCTCCAAAGCCCGTAGGATTCAGAATTTCCAATGTCAGTGTCGGATTCGCCGTACCCACCAGGTCCTTTTCCCTTGCCGTTGTAAGCGCCTGAAATTGCAAGTCCGAATGGAGGGGATGTCAGCACCAGCTTGGCCTTTCTTTTTCCCGGCATCTTGATTTCCTTCGTGCTGTCGCCTGTTGTCGAATGAAACATTCCAATAGACCTGTATTTTTCATAAAGCACCTTGAACTTGTCATTTGCAAGGTCGAGCGCCTGCTTGTACACGTCCTGATAGACTGCATCGCGGCCTAGCTCGACTGCGGTAAGCGGAATGACGCCTGAGCCTCCAAAGGGATCGACAACCAAGTCGCCGGCATTGGAGTAGTGCTCTATCAAAAGGCGCGCAACCTCTGCATCGAATTTTGCAGGGTACGTGTCCTCGTAAAGTGACCTATAGTTCACAAAAAGCACAGACGGCATTGACTTTTTCGTAAGACCCAGGACGATTTCTCTGGCGTTTTCAACCTCAAGGTTGCCGTCATCGTACTCTTTAATCAAGCTGTTTTACGGAGAATGCTGCCTGTGGTAATATTCATTATGGGCGGCTGGATAAGGAAAACCTACGAAAGAGAAAGAAAAAAAGAAAGATCCAGAAACGGTCAACGTAGCCATCAGTCGCCTAGCCAACGAGCTCTCAAAAAGAGAGGCGGCAAGATTAGGACAGACCCTAAAGAAGCATATTTCAGATGTAATACTCGGAGAGAGTTTGTGTTTGGATTTTTTGGAAGAAACCATGCCACATATCTCATTTGTGGCAGTGAAGGACAAAACCCTGATTCTTTATGACAAAAGGACTGGTCATTCTGTAGACATTACGTTTAACAACTCTAACTTGCTGGAATGCTCCGTTGACAAAATCGACACGAGCATTTCGCTCTGCGACCATCTAAGGTTCGCTATAGTATTGCCGCAAACAGGTCTGATATGGTACGCACATTCACACAAAACCGATGCTACTAGCATTGTTTGAAAGAATATTACCACCCTTGTTTCTGTCTGGTCGGACGCAGTAGAGATGTTCTGCATAATGTGCGGCCACGAGGCCAAGGTGCAAAACTCTGAGCACAGGTCAGAGTTCTTGGTGCTTTTCCTAAAGATGACCTGTGAAAGTTGCAAGGTAAAAGTAAACGGCAAGGTGACGGGGCTATGACATGCAAGGGAGTATGTGACGAGTACAGGGCTATGGAGCTACCCAGAATAGGAAGGTATGCGGCAGGCCAGAAACGCTGCCAGACATGCAACGTTTTCATCTTGTGGGATGGATATTTCTGCCCCTGCTGCCATCTACGACTGCGCATAAGGCCAAGGTCACGGTTTGACAAGGATAGAATGGACACCTACCGGCGCATTGGAAGGGCTATCAAGGTGAAGATTTGAGGGGTCAAGAATTTTTGGCTGCCGGCCTTTTACAGCCGGCAAGCCAACCATCGTCGCGCCAGCAGCGCAAACCGATGATGATTACCTAGGTTATCCAAGAGTCGTAGTCAATGACGAGACTCATGGGTACTGAGGACATTATCGTGCTGCTGGCGCATATAGTTTACGCTTTACCTGTTTCTGTGGAAACACGCACCTTGATGGTGTATCTTTTGTGGTTGCGTCCTTCGTCACTCATAATATGCATTAGTATCTTATCTTCAACATTGTCTGACCAGTATGTACACGGGAGAGGCTTGTCTGAGCAACCGCTATCGCAAAAGACAAAAAATCTAAGCCGATCCTTCATATCGTTTTCCTCCTGAACACGCTTTTCCGCCGCCATCTCCTCGTGACTTTTCATCAGTTTGTGCACGAGTGACTTTGCTTTAAAGTCTGGTACGAACGAAGGCCATACTCAAAAACACCAACATGAATATAAGCACAGCATCGGCCAAACGAGCTATAAATGACTAAGGGGTATTGTGTGAAGTGCAAAGCAAAGCGCGAGATGGAAGGAGCAAAGCCCATAAAGATGAAGAATGGCAAGCCCGCAATCAGGGGAACCTGCCCCAAGTGTGGAACCAAGATGTTCCGAATAGGCGCGGCCTAGCGGCAAGCACGACGACGACGCTTGCCGGAACGATTTCTTTTAAGAAAGAATGGGATATGATACCTTTGAGCGAGGAAGGAAGAAGGAGCGACGAGGTGGTATTTTCGCAAAAGACGCATGAAAAGAGCAAGCACTTCAAAGAGATGGTTGACGACCTTGACAGGACCATAGAGGACGCTTCGACCAAGGCTGCAAGCATCATAGTGCAGTTAAAGGAGGCCAGAGAGCGCGCCGAACACCAGCTTGAGGGCATAATGCACCAGATGGAGGCTCTTGGCGCACCGACCACGGTTGAAACCATCGACCGTGAAAAGTTCACGGATTTTGTAAAGCACCCCTATGCCGTAGTCGAAAAGGGCGACGATCAGTTTTACGTAGTCACGCCGGCCTGGGTTCCATTTGGAGTCGGCTGGCTGGAAAAACAAATCAAGGGCTGGAACTACTTTGTCATTAACCGCTACTCGCACTGGATAGGCGACCTTCCAAAAGAACTACAGGACAAGTTCAAGTTTGAGCGCGAACCCCTTCCAGTGTTTGTCCGGGACGGCTTTTTGCACACGCGGGACAGCGAGCTTGTCGACCAGTTTTACGGCAAGTCCACAGAGACTCAGCAAAAGGCTTGGGATCGATACCGGCAACACCTAGTAAACCGAGACGGGCCGGACAAAATCAAAATCAAGCAAGGCCACGAGTTCCAGCTAATAGACGAGCTGGTAAAGGACGGCATAATGCCTGTGGGAAAGCGGCACGTTGACCCGCAGGACATGATGCGTGGTTCATGGACTGGCATACAACTGCATGACGGATACCAGAAAAGGGCGTACACCGAATTTCTCGAATACGGCTCTATCGGAGTGTACTGGCCTCCCGGCGCTGGAAAAACCATGCTTGGGCTGACACTGCTAGAGTTAATCAGGCCGCCAAACGTAATCATCGTTCCAGGTCCAGCGTTGCGTGACCAGTGGATTGAAAGGCTACACCAGTATCATTTCCCGCCTGACGTTTTGCGTGGAATTGACATCGTTACATTCAAGGCGTATGAAAAAATCCGCGACAAGCATTACAACCTGAAAATTGTTGATGAAAGCCACCGCCTGCCGGCCAACTCGTACGCGGTGATGTCAACTGTCGACGCCAAATACACGCTTGGCCTGACTGCAACACCCTACAGGGAAGATGGCCGAGCCGACCTGATTATTGCGCTCACCGGCAAGCCTGTGGGAATGAACTGGCAGGAAATAATTTCGCACGGCGTAGTGAAACAGCCAAAAATACGGGTCTACATTGTCGACAGCTACCGCACAAAGATGCAGAGGCTTGAGCACCTGCTAAAAGACGACAAGCGCACGCTCATCTACTCGTACTGGCTAGAGCCGGGCAGACAGATAGCCGAAAAATTCAAGCTGCCTTTTCTGCATGGTGGAACCAAGAACAATTACGAGACAATGAAAAACTCGCCTGTGTTTGTGGTGTCGTCTGTGGGGTCGGAAGGCATCGACCTGCCCGACCTTGAGCGCATTGTCGAGTTTTCCTTCCAGTTCGGGTCTAGGAGGGAAGAGGCACAGCTTGCAGGAAGGATAATGCACTCCAAGGTTGAAGGCCAAGTCGAGCACGTTATCCTCTTTACAGAGGAGGAAGCAGAGAGGTACGAAAAGCGTCTGTACAGCCACTACAGTCACGGATTTAAGATAGAGATGGTACGCTAGTAGCTCGACCTTGGTTCTACCAAAGCACGACCCAGAGCTTGCGAGGTGGCTGATTAGAGAGGCCGTGGAGGACTCTTATTTTCGCATCGTTAGAATTTTCGACTCTGCAAAACGTAGCGAAGAGTACAAATATCAAAGACTGAGGAAACTCAGCCTTATCACTTCAAACTCCGATGATGCTTTTCTGGCCGTCAGGATAGTGTTAGACCGAGCATCTGAATCTTCAAAGATTGCATTGGATTGTGCAAAGGATTACGACGGGCATTATTTTCAAAAGTTGTTTCTGGGAGCGTTTAGGCAATAAATAATACCATGATGGCGTCTGTCGGCTTTCAGTAACAAAGGTTGCGCATTCTCCTTTACACAAACATCGACATCAACGCGCAGGCGCAGCAGCTTTCGGAATACATCAGGGAAAACACAGACCATGAGGCGCTAAACGTTGTACTGAATCAGACGTACATCGACCGCAAGGCCGACAAAATCCTCGGCGCGTCGGAGAACTTTACGCTCAAGTCAGAAGAGTGGGATTTCTTTATCCTGCGCTTTTTTGACGCCGCGACGATTAGAAAACTTGCTCAGACGGGCGTGGTAAACGCAAACAACTGCATAATCAAAATCCACGGCTCGGAGGCCAGATTCAATCAGGCCGAGTGGCGCGCGCTGTGGGAGGACTTTCGCATTACGTACGTGGTCAACGGGTACGACTATTACAACTGGCGTCAGATGGGGTCGTGCATACAGCATATTCCTCACATGGTCGACGTTTCAAGGCTGGAAGAATACGCAAGGAAGGAAAACCGAAGAGCCGACCGTCTGGTGGTAGGCCATGCTCCGACAAACACCAAAATAAAAAACACAGAGGCTTTTGAAAACGCGGTAAAGGAGCTGCAAGCCGAGGGGGTTCCAATAGAGGCAGTGACCCTTACGAACAAGCCTTGGGAGCAGGTAATTCAGGCCAAGGCCAACTGCCATGTAATTTACGACCAGATGAACGCGCATATGGGCTTTGGCGGCTTTGGGATAAACATGGTCGAGGCCCTGGCTATGCGCCAGCCCGTCGTCGCCGGCTACTCCAAGTACACCTATTCGTACTACCCGCAACTTCGCAGGTTTGTAACACAGGCAACACCAGAGACGATAAAGGGCGTACTCAACTACCTAGTGAAGTATTTCAAGGTTGGCAACTATCCGATGTTTTTCTCGTACGATGGTAGAAGCAAGGAGCCTCAGAAGTTTGCATACGAGAGGTTTAGCACCGGCGTGGTCGGGAGTCAATGGCTCGACCTTATCGAGTTCATCGCAGAGGGAGGAGTGAGCAACAACTTTGGATACTAACGACTGGATGAGCCGCTTTCCGTTTGCAAGCGTGTCGCTCAATGCTCGGATTGACCCGACAGCGAGGATAGAGCCGGGCGCGGTAATCTATGAAAACTGCGAAGTCGAGCAGGGCGCAATAATCGGCGCAAACACCGTTTTGCGTCCTGGAACCAAGGTCGGCTACAGGAGCATAATAGGACCTCTTTGCGTGAGCGAGGGCGACGTTGAGGTAGGCGAGTGCACGAGCGTGATGTCGCAGTGTCATCTGACAAAGGGCTTGAAGATAGGAAACAACTGCTTCATAGGCCCTGGCCTTGTCACCACAAACACAAGAAAAATCACGGCAGGGGAGCATGGATGCGGCCTTGACAAAAAGGAGGCCGAGACTCTTCCTATGACGATTGCAAACGGCGCAAGGATAGGGTCGGCAGTAACCATAATGCCGGGTGTAAGAATAGGCGAGTGCGCGGTAATTGACGCTTCGTGCCTGATTACAAAGGACATCAGAAACAACGAGTGGGTAAGGGCAGGAAAAGACCAAGTGGCGAGGCATGTGGGATATGTTTTCTGAGAGAAAAGTAGGCGACAGGGTAAACGACGCTCACGTACACTTTGGCATGTCAAGGGTCATCTACGACTATGCCTGCATGAAGGACTTTGACGACATAGAGCAGTTTCGCACTAAAAACGGCATAGACAAGATGCTGGTCATGCCATTTGATGTGCACCCTCAGCACTGGAACGGCCTGCTCCACTTTGCGGCGCAGAAATTTCGCTGGCTAAAACCCCTGCACTGGATTACGCCGGAGAGCAAGCCGGAGATGCTTCACGAGACTTTTGTCGGATGCAAGTTCCATGCCAGTTTTGAGAAGAGACCGGTGAATGACCCCTTGTACACACCCATGATGGAGGCGCTTGACAGGCGCGGTCTGATTCTGCTCGTGCACTGCGGCAGGTTCGACGCCGGAAGCAGGTCGTCTCTTACATCGTTCCACCACGCGCTAGACATTGCTGAAAAATACACAGGAATTAGAGTCGTACTTGCGCACATGGGCGGAAGCAACACAGAGGTTTCCAAAATGGCAATAGACACCACACATGAAAAGGCTCTGCAAAATGTCTGGCTTGACACTTCTGGCGGCATCAATCCTTTCACGATAGAGAGGTCGTACAAGGAGCATTCCTGGTGGGTAGATAACAGGATTCTCTTTGGGTCAGACTACCCTTGGCACTCGTACCGTGCAATGATACACAACATACTTGACGCTCGCATTCCCGTAGAGTCTAAGAAGAGGATTCTGTACGGTAATTTCGAGACACTTTTAGAGGCCATCGAAGGAGGGAACCGGTAGAATGGGAGTTTCAGCAGCCGCAGGAGCAAAAAGATACGAAATTAACCTTAGAGTTGTAATCGACTCGTACATCCCCATCACGACCGAGTTCACGGACGCGTTCAAGGCTGGCCTTGCACACACGATGAAAAAATCGGGCGCGATTGAGGTTGTCGACATCGCTGCAAGTCATAGGGTTATAAGTAAATGAATAACAGCAAAGAACAAGAAAAACTGCTCGAAAACGAAAGTGCGGTAGAAAACCAAAGGAGCCTGCGGCATCTTTATGCGGCCATGAAGGTGTACGGCCGAGTCCTCGACGTTGGGTGCAACAGCGGCTTTTTTTCGCAGTACATGCCCTCAAACGTAAACGAGTACATTGGGATTGACAGCGACCCTGCCCTTATAGGCAAGGCCACGACCCTTTATGGAACAAAGAAGAGGTTTCACTTTCAGGTCTGCGACTTTGAATCAGTGGAGCACCTTCCATTTGAGCCAGAGTCGTTTGACTGCGTGGTCTGCATGGAGGTAATCGAGCACCTTGACGACTGCCAGCCAATCCTGCAAAAAATGCGCGAAGTTCTGATGCCTGACGGCCTTTTGATTCTGTCCACGCCTGCGCCGATACTTACGGGCAAGGACTACAATCCCGACCACAAGCACGAATACCTTCCCGACAAATTGCAATTACTTTTGCAAAAAACCGGTTACAGGGCGGTAGGCTTGCAGCTTGTTTCGCAGAACGAGTACCGATGGTTTAGACTGTTGCAGATTTGGACGGCGAGAAAAAAGACGAACAAGGTCGGGATGGCCGATGGCGAGCAGATGCCAGCGAAAAATTTGCCTTGAATACAAGGTCTGGGAAAGGGGAGGAAAGAAGAACTACCGGCCGGGCGTAAAATACTGCGCAGTGTGTGGCCTGTTCATGCAATTGCCGAAGGAAATGATAGACTGCCCCTGCTGCTCGACAAAGCTTAGGCTGTCGCCATAGATGAGATGGGCGCGTGTACACGTCAAAGCCGCGTGTACACGGCTGTGTACACAATCGTTGAAAACCGTGTACACAGGGGCGGGTTTTCACCCTTTTGTTAGGCAATTGTCGTTAAAAAGCATGTCGCGTGTACACAGAAGGGGTCAATTTTTTCAGGTGTGTACACGCCGTGTACACACTACCAGTTTCCTAGTCCAAAAGCGTGTACACAGAATCCCTCTCATGCGCGTGTACACAGCCGTGTACACAGATAACCTTCAAGTCAACTTTGCTCCACCTACCCCCATTAAACCGGGTTTTTCCGTGTACACACGGTTTGAACCAGACTACTCTATCCTCGGAGCACGGAGAACAGCAGACTCCATCGTGCCAGTATTGCGGCACAAAAATGATGCGACTTATCACAAGGGCTAGAAACGAAGGCAGGGTCGAAAACACAACCGTGGCCTTTTCCTGCTTGGCTCACCAAATAGTGCTCTTTGTAGACAGGCCGGGAGTGATTTACAAGTTTATGCCGGAAAAGGAGACCAAACTCCTTTTGTCGTTGAAAAACACGGTGTCAAAGGGCGTAGGCAAGGAAATCACAAGGTCGCAGGCGGCGGCGCTGTTCAAAGATGTCGCTAGGCTACTAGAACTATCTGTCATCGTACAGGAGCCTGACCTTTTGGAGGCTCCGGTAACTTCTGACGGCAGGCCGTCAATTCCAGAACTTCCGCCAAATCTCGCGCCAGCAGACGACTACGAGCGACACGACACAAGGACAAAGAACATGCTTGACGCAGAAACACACGCCACATCAGCTGCGCTTCCGGGCGTCAAAGTTGCTGTCACCTACCGCGACGACGGCTATGAAAAGGCAAGGGAATCAACCCAAATAGCAAGCGAGGCCACCAAGACAATAAGTGAAATCGCCGGCGACATTGGCAAGGAAATAGAAGCCGCTAAAATCAACGACGACATAAACAAAAAGGTGGGAAACGACGCTTCGGTGATTTTCACTATTTCAAATCCGAGTCCAAAACAAGAGCCGCCAAAGAGCGTGACCCCCGGAGAAATAACCAATATCTATGACGAAAAGGAGGTCTTTCCAGACTTTTACTACAGCGTAGACAGACACATGTTCATGGTTTCAGACAAAGGCTCTGACATACGGATTGTGCAAATACAAGAAAAGAAGAGCTACAAGACGCTTGCCTTTGCAAAACTGCGCCGAGTGGGAAAGAACCCGGACAGGTGGGTAGCAGAGAGGCGTGAACAACAACCACAGCAATTAGTAGCATAAACTAACCGCATCCGCGGGACTCGCATCCTATGTGGGTGCGAGTCCCGGAGGACTCGCTTACGAAACAGATGGCGGTCAGTTTTTTTTACCGTCTATTGCCTCTTCCATCTTGGCGTGCGAGTTCTTGTAGTTAAAGTCCTCGACCTTTTCCCGCGCAAACTCGACCGTAGCCCACCAGTGCTTCTCGTCTTTGACTAGGCGCTGAATCTCCTCCTTTATCTTGGTCAGCTTGCGGTAGTCGTGCGTGATGTCGGGATAAAGTTGCATGGCGTTGTACGAGTGCTGCGTAGACACCAAGGGGATGTCAAGGCAGGCCATTTCCGAGGCCAGACGGCTGTGACTTGAAATGGTGTAATAGTCGCTCATGACCAGACATGTGTTTGCAATCTGGATATAGCGACCCCACGGCATCATTTCAAAAACCGAATTAAAGAGCCGGTCAGCACCACCCATTATGTTGTGCTTGTCGGTATAGCCAAAGAGCACCGTAATGGGGTCCATACCGTTGAACCAAGATTCCGGCATCCCCTTCAATAGCGCCGCTGGCAAGAACGTGTGGCCATCAAAGCGGTGGTACATGGTTCCTAGCCACGGCAGGCGCTTGTCCAGATCCATCTTTAGCGTCTTTACCTGGTCCGTGTCGATTGGGTGTGAAATCTGGTATATGCTTGGAAACTCGGACTCAAGGTTGGCCTTGCGTGTCATGTTTATGTTCTCCTCGACCAAGAGCTGCATCAGCTCGTACTCGAAAGGCTCCTGCGCAGTGAGCACATCGGCAGATAGCAGGTCGGTGACGTACGTGCGGAAGGCGGTTCCCTGCTCTTGGAGGATTTTCTGCATCACTTCGATGGAGTAGTCGTTGTTTACGACCAGTTTTGTAGAGGAGCTGGAGCCGAGGGCCTTTCTGATTTTAAACGGCAATCCAATGTCCTCCCCTGACAGGTTGACGAAAAGAACCTCGTATTCTTCGAGTTTTTTAGCCCATGTGTCATAGTCAGACCCAAGTTCCCTAGTGGAAATGGTGTCTGAATTGTAAATGATAAACCAGTTGTACAGGCCAGCGCCAATCATGGGTAGTTTTTCAAGGGAGCGAAAAATGCTGCCACCGTTACTGACAAGGGCTGTTTTTCTGTTGGATATGTGCCTGAGCTCCTTGGCAGTCTTTGCAGTTACGTTAGTTACTGCTGTCGCACCCAAGACTCCAACTTCATCAATGAACCCATTTCCGCCCTTTCCCTCAATCTCTCGTGTCATCGGCCGCTGCTGCTGTGTGTCGCTTGCCAAACTGATTTTCAGCGACAGACAGCAGGGATGCTACTTATTTTTATGTCGGTTCTCTTGTTTTACGCGTTGAAGAATCATGCCGCCCATCTGAGAGTAGGTCTGCATAAAGTACCTGCCCTTTTCTGTGAGTGTGTATGTTTTTGCTTTCTGATCGTAGCTTATCATCTGGCCTTTCGTGAGCATGGCGAGATAGTCCTGCATCTGCGGAAAAGAGAGGTATGCCTTGTACATTATTCTGGTTTTCCTTGCTCCATCGGGAGGAGCGTCTGCTATTACCTTTAGAATGTCGTACGCTATGTCATTTCTACTCCTATAACGCATCAACACTCCCCCGGAATAATTGTGGATTTATTTCTTGTTGCTTCCGTGGAAGAGCCTAAAGTGAAGGTCAAATATGCCACCCACTACTTCCTTTATCAGTTCGTTATCGCTTAGCCGGATGAACTTGACAAGGTAAAGGCATTCCTCGCACTTTTCAGCAGGAGGATGAGGAGGCGTCATTTTACGAATACCTCCTCGCCAGACCGCACATCGAAAATCATTGGCGTATATGACGGACACGAGCACACGCCCTTGTTGCACTTGCCTGAGCCTGGATGTCTGTCCTTTTTGCTAGAATGATACGCCTTTTCATGCCTGCAATTCTTGCACACTTCTCGCAGGTTAAGTGCAGTTTCAAGGCTGATGTTTCTCTTTGAAAAGTGGGTTGGCCTCTCCGGTTGGTGAGGCAGCCAGTCAGGTGGTGGGGGCTTACTCATTTAGTTTGTTTACGTTGGCGGAAAAACAACCTAGTTGATATTGTTTTCCTCCTCCTCCTCCTCACTGCTCTTTTCGCCTTTCAGCTTCTCAAAGTACAGCTTTCTCTGCTCGTCAACCTTTTTTTCAAATTGCTTGCCGTAATGCTCCTTGGTGAGAAATTCCGTCAGAAACGTGGCGTCAGTCTCTTTTATCTCGCCATACAGAGAGACGATAGCCAAGAAAATTCCCTCTAATACCACATCTTCCGTGGACAAGTCCTCATCCTTGCTTGACTGGAATATGTTCTCAGCGATAAGACCCTTGAATCGCAATGTCAGCATGAATTCGCCGGGGTTTTCTGTCCTTTCAAAAAGCCCCTTTGCGACGGCCTGATTCATTATCCTCGTTATTTCGTCAGTGCTCATTTCTCTGTCTTTGCAGCTCTTCTATTGCGTATGTTGCTCTTTGCCGCATTTACGAGCTCCTTCCAGGCTAGTTTCTTTTGTTCCGCGACTTCTTTGAGCAAGACCATTTTCACAGCCCTGTTTCGCCGGACACCAAGCATCCTCATCAGTTCGCGGATTAGGCCAATTGTCGCGCCCTGACTCCAATAGTCCTCATCAAGCAGGTGCATCTTTCTCCTTCTACGTTTCGTGTTTTTCTTCTCAGACCACTGCTTCTTCTGACTGAAACTAATCTTACTTGAAACTACAACTGGTGGTTGCCTTTCTTGCATGGCGGGAGTCTGTTGCGATTTTCTATCGTCCATAACAAGTTCGGCCTTTCCTTCAAGTGCAATAATGCTGGATGCCCTTACAACTATGATATTTCCGCAGTCGGAACACCTGACTATGGAGGCCACCATTTCATTCTGTCATCTCCGCCTTTTTCTGCAATGCCACATACAGCGTGTGGTCGTCGTCAAAGTCCGACTCTAAAAACTGCGCTTGGTTGTAAAACAGCAGTCGGTCGCCTTTTTCGATTCCGTGCTGTCGAATCACGCTGACGGGCAAGACCAGATGGCCGTTTGAGCTCACTTGGCTTGCCGCAAAAAACCCCACGAATTTGTTATTCGTCATTGGCCGTGGATTCTCTAAAAGGTGGATATATACATGCGATTACCAAATCATTACCAAATCATAACTTTTTACGGAAACTATATTAGAGAACGTTTTTCAGGGCTGACGAAAATTTATGGGTCGTCAAGCAGCCTCTAAAATTCTTGGAGTTGGAACGTACTCCAACTCGACAACCACTTCCGCGAGAAGGTGGATCACCGAACTCAGGACAAAGATAGCCGCTGGAACAACCGTGGTCCAGTTCACTCAAGGCCAGACGCTTCTAGCCTCGATTGAGAACATACAGATTCAGCCTATACCGTCGTTTGCAAAGGTCAAGGCATCAGCTTCCTTCATCTACGTGCCTTCGCTGACCGCGGCAAACACGATAGGAACTGGAACCTTCACAATCCGCGAGCAGACCAAGACCATCAATAGGGCAATGCGTCTGCACGTTCTGGTAATCGGTCCGCCAGATCCTCTACGTTCCGGAGCCTAGTTCTCTTCCACTTTTTCATTTTTTTTGATTTTACGTGTCATTAAGATAGCCAAGCATTAGCGATTGTGGCACACAATGTTCATTTAGTGGGTGGGGGTGGATGTTAGTTCCAATATGCTTATAATTAGCAGCTCCCCACTTTACATCTCCAAGTAAAGCGGGGGAGTGCTACGTATTTCTCCTTTTACGCGAGTCATGGGGTTGATACGCGTAAACACGTACGTCGAATTTCTCTTTGCTCGGACAGGTGCGACTGTCCTAGCATGGAGCAAATACTTTGAGCTCTAGATATAAGACTTGCTCGCATTAAATTGTGAAAAGTAACTTCGCAAAGTCATTCAATTCGTAATATGGCAAAAATCAGCATCAAATTGGTTCATCGAATTCAAATTCAACTTACATAGTGCGGCGGGAGATTCAGTGGCTCAATAGCTCCCGTCAAAATCGAATTCTTCAAATTTCTCGAATTACTCAGTTAGATATGTCTAATTAATTCAAAATGACTGATTGAAAAATTTACTCAGTTAGTCGATTGGGGAAGAATGAAAACGGCAAGTGGGTTAAGTGAATTCACTTAACCCGCTTAACTACTTCCCTTTCTGGCTTTCTCGAAGTACTTACGGCAACAGCAGCACCTATTGCGATTGAAGCCGCGCCTAGAGCCAGTGCAAGTTTCTGGCCTGTGCTAAGGTTAAACCCGCCGGCCGAAGGAGCTGGCGGAGGATTAGGGTCGCCGCCGCTGCCGCCGGGTGGGGGAGGAGCCTGCGCGGTTATGGAAAAGGTCACTATCTGGTTGTATGTCGAATTAGTCCACGCCTGAACCCCGACATCGTTTGTCACCTTGGCGTACACTTCGTAATTGCCAGTCCACGCCAGATTCGTCAGGGTGATAGACCACTCGCTCCAATCTCCCGGAGCCTTTGGAGTTGCAGGCAGGTAGCCGCGGTTTCCGGTAACTTCATGCCTCGTGTCAACTTCGACCTTTGTTACCGTGTGGCCTGTTTCATCCTTGGCGGTGCCCCTTATGGTCACTAGGAACGTGTCAAATGACGCGCCGCTTACCGGCTCTGTTATCTGCACAAAGGGCTTGTTTACTGGTACTGGGTTGTTGTTGACTATGGTGACAATCACGGTCTGCAAGTACGTGGTATTTGTCCAAGCCTGCTGGCCTGTGGCGTCAGTCGCCCTAGCCCACACCTCGCATGTACCTGAAATGAGGCCGGTCACTTGAAGCGACCAAGTCCCGTCACTGTTCAAAATTGCAGGGGTGTACGGCAACTGACCCTGAACGTCGTGCTTTACAACTACGTCGACCCTTGCGATTGTGGATGTTGACGAGCTTGAAGTCCCGGCTATGTTCATAATTCCGCCCTGTATGGTATCACCGTTTGCCGGCGTGACTATTTGCACCAGCGGTTTTGAGGCCGTGGGAGGTGGCGGAGGTGGCGGCGGCTGCGAGGGAGCCTGATAGTTGAAAATCACGGTCTGGCCGTACGTGACGTTGCTCCATGCCTGAGCGCCAGCGCCGTTTACGACGTGCGCCCAGACCTCCATTGAACCAGAGCTCGTGATGGCAGGCAACGTGATTTGCCAGGTCCCTGTCGAGGGGTTGTAAAAAGCCTGAATGTATGGAGCGCGGGTGCCGTCTGGCCTGTTGTATCCAACTTCGACAAGCGATATTCCGCTTTCAGGGTCGCTTGCGGTTCCTTCAACTAGAATGTTTGAGGATGTTACAGTAGAACCGGCCACAGGGGATGTAACTGCGACCAGTGGCTTTGTGGTATCGGAACTCACACGAACCTCGAAGAATGCTAATATATTAGCATTTTTCAGGACTTGCGAAAATTATGGCGCTAACCCAACAAGCAAAGGCAAAGAGGCTCGGCCTTGCCGCTGGCCTTGCGGCCGCCGGTGCTTCTGCGATTGCAGGATTCTTTTACCTGCGAAAAAGCCAGACTCCTCCTGTGAACAAGGACTACAATGACGGGGTGGTTAGGCTAAACCCGACTGCGGATGGCGGAAGGGAATGGAATTCCTTTTACATGTTCAACCGCCAGGCTTATGCCCTTACAGACGGTGGAGGCCAGAGAGACAAAGTTGACAATGCCCTTCTCTTTACCGGCGTCGGGTCTGCGACCATAATGGGTGACGGCACGATAAAGCTGGAAGGCGACTTTCCGAGGCTGCACATATCAGACCCGCGAGTAACGCAGCACACACCGTACCCAAGGACGGATGTCCAGATGTGGAAGAACATAGAGTTTACGTGCTACTTTTTCGTGCAGAACCAGAACGAGCCGGTAGGAACCGACCTTGGCGTCGCGCTAGAGGCCAGACTAGGCGACTTTGGACCCTTGGCTCCTGACGGCTGCCTGAGCTACCAGTATTCGCAAACAGGTGAGCCGTTGGGGTACTCCTACAACACGTACTGCAGGTACAATCAGGGCAAGGTGGGAGTACAAAAGGAAGTGATGGATCACGGCGCGTACACAAACTCGCCTCCTCTCGGCTATGCCTTTGGAGGCTCTAACGTTCCATTCGGTCAGTGGTTTGGAATGAAACTCGTGCTACGAAACATGAACGCAGACTCGGCAGTCAAGATAGAGACGTACGTAGACAAAGACGACACGCAGAACTGGCAAAAGGTGGGCGAGTTTGACGATGCAGGCGGCTGGGCTGCAAGGCCCGGCGGGGTCAATGCTGCGGCGTGTCCTGCACGGCCTCTGGACATGATAATTAATTGGGCGACACCGGACATTCGCATACGGGCAGACTATGCGGCTCCTGTGTACATCAAAAACCTGTCATGCAGGGAGATTGACCCTCTACCATAACGTTAAGATATGAACGGCCGCGGCCAGTGTACCTGACCACAGCCGTTCATTGAACTCAGGAGTTGCTACGAAGGAAGCAACTCCCACGAAACCTTGCAATTTTGGGTCTAAAAAACTTTAATGAAAACCAAAAGTACCGCAATGCTTAAGCTGAACCTCTCCAATGAGATAATTGATAGGCAGTATGGCATCCTCAAACATATTCCAGCAATTTGAAGAGGCAAAAAAGACATCGGGCAAATTCGTAAAAATCGCTCCCGGCGAAAAACTGACACTTCAGTTTAACCTCAGCCAAATCGAAATAGTCGATAGCGAGTATGAAGGTAAAAAGACAGGAGGCAAGTCTGTGCAGTTTACAGTAATCGACCCAAGGGTTGCAGACGTTCAAAAAATTCTGACAATAAGCGTCAAAAAGGCCGATGGGATAATGGCATTGCTAAAGGCAGGCAAGACTCTGCTTGACATTCAAAAAATAGGAACGGGCAAGGACAGCCAGTTCATTGCAATCCCTCTCTAAGTATAATACCACCTGTTTTTTCTCGGTGGGGCATGGTATCAGCACCGACAAGGGCTGCCTCATTTTCGTGCTCTAGCATTGAGGAGCTAGAGTATTTCATGGCATTTTTCAAGAGATTTGGCATTTCTAGAATTGGAGTCACCATAGAATACAACTCGGTTCCCATAAAGACTCAGGAGGAGCAGCCAGTACTTCCTCAAGAAGAAGAAGAAAAACACCAGTCCACAGAGGCCAAAGTAGCCGCCTCTGTGCCCGCCATCCCGTCAGATGCTAGTAAGAAAGGTGGTAATAAAGTTGATTATTATGACAGCGGCAGCAATACGGAAAATCCCTGCGTCACCTGTGCACAACTGGCTCGTGAAAGAAACGACCCTGCATCTGTTATACTCCCTGCTCTTCACGGCCGTCTTTTCTGCCTCAACCATGACCCGAGCAGCAGCAAGCCGGCACCCATCTTTTGCAAAGAGACTCGAACGGATATTCCAGGAGGCGCGCTTAATGGCGAGCTGATAGAGTCGATCATATGTACAAAGTGCATCGAAGAGATAGGCCGTGTGAGGAGAAACAAGTTTGCTTCAAACCTTTTCAAAGACTATGCCAGATTCCACGTAGAGAAAAAACATGCTAATGACGCTTCTCCAATAGACTACATAGAGAGAATCGACCAGCCGCTTGTGAACGTGCACCTTGAGGAGCTGCGCAAACTCAAGGAAGGGCGACCACTCTAGATGTCAGTTCCATGTATCTAATTAAGCATAGCCATCTGTCGTAGTTCTGAGAGAGAAGAGGGGAGAGGGAAGAGAAGTCTTTCTCTCTATCTCTATCGCAAATGGGGGAGAGAGGGAAATACCAAAGAGAACGCATGGCATGTATGAGCAGAAATTTGACACCGCCGAGGTCTTTCAAAATGGCGAGGCCAAGTTTTCAACGTGGGCGAGAAAATACAAGGCAAGGCTAAACATCTGGTACGCAGAAACACATGGCCTTCCAATTGTTGATGATTTTGGACATTACATCGATTATTTGACTCCGCTTTTGCAGAGCTGGTTCCCACCTGTCAGCAACCTTATCGAGTTTGCCGTGGTCATCGAAGTCTCTGACCCCAAGATCCTTGAGCATGGGTCATTGGAGGGGGTAATCCGCGTCGAAGTCGATGACCCTCTTTATGAGGGAGTCAAGTCTGCGTTCTAGAACCGGGCAGCCTAAATTATTTAGCCAAGCATGTTTCGGGCGCGACCGCAATGAAGAATTTGTATGTAACGAGATTCAACACTGCCACCTATGTTTTCTTCATTCTGGTGGCTATGGCCGGCGGGCTTTTTGTCCTGACCGTACAGCTGGCCTTTGCACAAGCATCTGAACCAACTCCAAGCGACCCGATAGGAGCAATAAACGGCCTCATCGGAGCAGTGGCGGCACTGGCGGCAACGATACTGTCAGTCATCGCCTTTGCAGCCAAGGCTTTTCGCAAGGCAGACGACAGGTTCCACCTGTTAAGCGACAACGACCGCAAGGTGCTCGACGCGGCAATAGCAAGCATTGAAAACACCAAGGTTTCCGACTACTGGAACGCAAACACCGAGGCTGTGCTTGCAGCAATGATAAAGTTCGGAGGCGCAGAGTCGCCAGAGTTCAAGGACTGGCTTGCCAAGCAAGAGCCTGCCATCAGAAACTACGCTGACAAGGCCGCAAGCACAAAGTCGGAACTAGACGACCTGTACAACCAGCTCAAGGACAAGTATGGCGACCAAGTTCTTCTGAAAAAGCCAGAATAACTACTACCCTTCTACCCTTCTTCTTCTTTTTTTCTGTCAAACAGGTGATCCACCCGGCCGTTTAGTTGGTCTAATTGGTGTTCAAGGCGAGTGACCCGGTGCGAAGTTTCGCTGTCATCCTCATCTTCCCCATCATCGTCAGTTTGCTCCGTTGCCACTCCGACAAGACCTCCGTAGAGGAATTTCTTTAGTGTAGTGGTCACAACGAGTATCGTGTTTCCTGCAAGCAAAAGGTGAGTTCCAAGCTGGCTGCTGTCTATTGTTGGGATAATAGCCTGCTGATCCTGTGGTGGTGTGGGAGTAGTCGTTGTGGGAGGCTTTGTCGCGCCGCCGGCTACTTGGGGTGCGGCGGGCGAACCCCCTGCACTGTTGCCTGTAGCCGGTAGTGTAAATGGTGTCCTGACCTTGGGCGTAAAGTCCTCAAAAATGATTACGACTGCAAAAAAGGCAGCGACTAGGCCGATTATTACAAGCGACATCAGCCGCCTTTCCATATTTCGCGTTGCCGCCAAGTGTCGTATTAAGCACTCTGCTGCGAGCTTCTAGCCCGCCTTATGAACGAAAGTCTTATTACGGCCGGCGTGGGAATCGAACCCACGTATCCGGGGGGATACCCGTTCCACAGACGGGCGCAATGGCCTGTCTATGCGAGCCGGCCGCTATTTGTTTAACGTCGCGCCGCCCGCGCGACGTTGTATTATGTAGAGATAGATTGAAAAGAAACGCGGTCAGCTCTTTTTGTTTCCTTGAACATAACATCCTAATCCCCGTTGCTTCCGGTTCGCGACAAAGTATAATAACATCTATGTTTCGTGGCTGGCGTGACTCATCACTCAGAGAATTTGGAGGGTGCGGTCATGGGAGTCGGGATTTAGTTCATGTTCCTCGACGTTCATGGCATCACTTCGATAAAGCGCGCAATCAGAAACACCAATAGCTACATTGGCATGATGTTCGCGGAAGGTGTCGTATATGCCAAGGTAAAGAGGCGTGAAATACTCGAATTCAACCCTGTAAAAGTTACTGACGAGACTGGAACGGTGCTTACCGTGGGTGTGCAGACAAACTCGACAGAGATTCTGCTTAAAGACCCCCGCGACGCCACAAAGTCGCTCATTGGCGGAACGTCACTGCCGGCGACGGTCAACGGCGACGCGCAGATTTTGCACGGTGCTATCGGCCTAGCTCCTGCGACGATGCAGTATTACATTCGCTATCCAGCAAAAAGCGGTTCGCTGTATGGCGTATTTCCGCAAATCAATGCACCAAGGTTTAATCAGCTTGACAGGATGGCAAAGGTTGACGGCTATGACAGCCCGTATAGGGAGCCTACAAACATGGTCGAGCTCGTGCTTGTGCCAGACATAGACTTCTCACTGGTGTTTGCAAACAACAACCCGTCAAACATCACCGGCGTCACGACCGACGCTGACGAGCCACAGCTAAACGTGTTCTTTGGCAGGTACATACTGGATGTCCTTCGCCCTGCGCAGGACATCAACGAGATCCCCGCTGAAAGAAAGGCCAGAATGAGAGCCAAGCGTGACAACGAGATAATTAGAAACTGCGTGTACGGCAAGTACGACGAAAAGGGCTTGTTCAAGTACCTGCCGGTAGGGTTTGGCGACCAGCTTATCCCATACCCGGAAGATTTGGCGACAAAATGGAAAGTGCGACCAATAACTGATGATAACGCCCTTGGTCTGCCGGAGGTGTTCGTATAGTCATGTCGTATTCTGACTTGCAAGCAATGCCGACTCCTGGCCTCACGGTCGAGGAGAAAATAGCCCGCATGGTCGGGCCGGTACAAAAAGATCTGACAAGCAGTGCCGCAAACGTGTTCTCATCTGACGTACCAAACGGCAAGCAAAGATACCTGGTAGGCATCTCCATAACAAGCCCTGACGCGTCACCGCAGGCGTTCACCCTGAGAAGGGTGCTCTCCGACGACAGCACACAGGAGATATTTGACTCGGTGTACATCGACGCGCAGAGCACATGGAGTCCGTACGCTCCAAGGTACTTTGACATAAGCCAGCCCTTCCTTGTCCTTCGCGGCCAGCAGAACGTAGACATCGCAATGGACACATCGGGCAAGACAGGAACCGCAACCGTATGGTACTACGATGACCCTGTGTAGGGGCGGCGCATCTAGCAGACATGTCAAGCAATGGCGGCGTCTCTGTCACGCAGATGGAGGTAGACAAACTACGCGAAGCGTTGCTCAAAGAGCAGGACGTAAACAACCGTCTGACTGCAAGGATGGCGGAAATCCTAAGCGGTGAGGAGGGAATAGCCTCCTTCCCTCCACAGTCAGGCGTGAGGACAACGCTCTCAGGAGTCGTGACCGTAGACCTAGAGAACGGCGTCATTCAGTTGCAAGGCCAAAAGCCGGACAGACTCACGCCGGCCGGCCTTAAAGTGCTGAAAAAGCCAAAGTTCAGGTCTGCTTTCATCTACTGCGACCAGCCTTCCGTAGCAAAGATTGACGACAAGAGCGTGTTTCCCCTGCAAATGGGTCTGCACCACCTAAAGGTAGACATGCACAAAAAGTTCGAGCTCAACTCGTATCTTCCGCAGGCAATCAGCTTCATCTTCTCCACAAGCCCAGAGCCTCCGGTAGTCCCACTTGTCGGCTGTTTTGACTTTCGCAGGGTCGGCACGTTTTCTGCGCAGGACACCGGCGGCGACTATGTGAGCCTTGCCATGAAGCCCATAAACACCGACTATTCGCAGGGAGCGCAGAACGGCCTGCCGATGGTAAACAAAATCCTTGCTTCCGACACCAACTCCGGCGAGGAGGCTCCATTCACAGGAATGCTAGGCAGAAAGACTTGGACTGTCGAGGCCACGGACAACCTGTTAAACGTCAAGTTGCAGGGCTTGAACATGGACACCGACCTTGGAGGCTCGTACATGGATCTGGGAGTTACCGGACCTCAGGGAATATGGGTTCAGCCGGAGGAAGCCTGCATTATCAGCGTCTCAAGGCCGTACTACAGGGTCAGGCTGCAGTACATGACCCAGACCAGTGATGCTGCAGGCGGCACGATAAAGATGGTCGGCAAGTTTGGGGCAGGGGGTAGTTAAGATAAATGTCATTTGTAAAAGTTCAAAACTACTCTGACACCGAGGACACGGCAAACTTTGGAAACGGCAAGCAGTCAGGCTCCTCGGCCACTGCAAACACCGACATACTCACAGACAACTACACGGTCAGGCGAAGACCATGCGTGCTGCGAATATGGGTCACTGTAGACACCGCGGCAGTTCTTTCTGTTATCGTGACAGACATGGCCGGCGACCACACACACAAGCTCAATGGGGGAACCCAACTCTCTGCAAACTGCCAGTACAACTTTACATTCGGCGTGGATGGAAAACGCGACGGCGAGCTGTACGAAGTCAATTTCCAGTTCGACCAAAACTGCACAATAACGTCATTCTCGTTTGACGAGATAAACGAGGCGGCCTAGAAAAATGGTAGTGGCGGCAGGACAAACAAATCCACCACAGGTTTCGGTAAACAACTTCCCTGTGCCACAGTACTGCGTAAAGCCGGAGGGCAGGGTCGTCTTTTCAGAGGCCAGTTTCAACCAGACCTGGACATCCGGGTCGGTTACAGGACGCTTTGGAGTTTTCTTGAGTGGCGCTTCGAGCAGTGTGGCAAGAGACACGTCGCATTTTTTTGGAGGCGACGGCTCGGCTTTGATGACAACGGACACCACGGCCGGAAATCAGTCGGAGGTAAAACTGCAACTTCAAAACTGGTTCAAGGGCAAGGTGGCGTTTGAAAACAAGTTCATTATGGACTCAGTTCATGTGGCCGACCTGTACGACTTTGGGTGGGAAAAGAGGGGAACCACTGACGGCAAGCGCGCAAGGTTCAGGATAAACGTCACAGGGGCAAGCGGAACAGACGAGATAAAGTACGAGTCATCGGCAAACACATACACATCGCTTTCGCCAACCGCGATAATAAAAAGGCCAGTGATAAACAACGTTTCCGGCGACACCTGGGGGTGGTGGAGGCTCGTAATCGACCTCACAAGCGAACAGTATGTCAGCCTCGACGTTTCGGGTCTAAACGCGCTATTGCATTATGACATGAGTGGCATTGACTTGGCAAGCATATCTGGACTTTCTGCAAACGAAAACTTGTTGTTCACCATAGTCACGGCAGGCACGAACGCGGCCACAAAGATGTACACTACCGATTGGGTGGTGTCTCAGCTGTAATGGTCGAGCCGATAAACAGCCCGCCGCAGGGCTTGAGCGCGCAGGTAATATCCGTCCTTCTAAGTGGCATAGCCACCGGCAAGATGGTGTACGTCAGCGCGCCCAACGTACTTTCCGCCCTGACGCCAAACACCGGCCTCTCCATTGCGGGCGGCAACCTCAATGTCGGCGGCCTGACAAACTCCGAGATTGCAAATGCAGCGGCCATTGCGTATTCAAAGTTAGCACTCTCTGGCTCTATAGTCAACACAGACATTTCAAATTCCGCCGCTATAGCGTACGCAAAGCTCGCATTATCAAACTCTATAGTCAACGCAGACATCAGCTCATCTGCTGCAATAGCGTACGCAAAACTGGCGCTTGCAAACTCTATCGTAAACGCGGACATTAGCGCCAGCGCCTCCATTGCCAAGAGCAAGATTTCAACTTCGAGTACATGGGCAAAGACTGACCAGAACGCATCTACAGCGTACATCGACGCGCACAACGACTTTACAGGCTATCAGGACATAGACATGGAAGGCTCCGCGCCTTCTGCGCCATCCACAAGCAAGATGAGGGTTTGGGGCAGGTCAGACGGACGGTTCCCGCATTGGGCGTACACCGATGAGCTGAACATGACCTACGCAATGGGGCCGGACACCTGGAGGTTCAGGAGGCCAATGATACTTTCGGTAAACGCCGGCCAGCTTCAAGGAACAGGATTTATGCAGCCTGCGCTTGCCGCCAGCGCGACTTTTTCAGCAGCCACGGTAGATGCCAACGGACCAAAGAGGATTCATACGTCTGCCGCCAGCGCAAACGCGCAGGCCGGATGGGATAACTTTGGAGCACCGTGTACAAGAAGAGACTTGAATTTCGATCTTACGTTCAAATTCGCGGTAGTCACAAGCACGAACATCCGTGCAAGAGTAGGATTGGCGGCAAGCACCACAATGGCTGCTGCGGCCAATGCCAGCGTCGAGCACGTTGACCTGCGCCTTGATACAGGCGCGTCAAACACTAACTTTTGCATCACAAACAGCGACGGCGCAAACGAGGACATTACGCAGGTTTTGGCAGCGGACACGGCCATGCACACTATCAGGTTCATCGCAGACAATGCAAACACCCGAATTCTCTACTCGCTGGATGGTGCCAATCCCTCGATACTGACCACGCACATACCGGGGGCTACTACGGCTCTCTGTGCATACTGCGAAGTAAGGACGTTGAACTCTGCGGCTACGGATTGGGATTTCCGGTGGGTCGAGGGTTATCAGGACAAGTAGGTAGGTAGGTAGAAACAAGAAAATGAGTCAAGAACATGAAAATCAAAAGAAGAAAAGACGCGCTGACGGGAAAAAGATTGCAGCAGCCGCCGCCCCGCTTATTGTTGCTGGTGGAGTTACGGCCGCTTACAACGTACTTTACAGAAAGATAACGGTCAAAGCCCACTACGTAAAGGACGGAAGAGAGCTCACTGGCATACCTGTGACCCTATCCGACGCTTCGGGCAAAACGGTGGTCAGTGGCACTACCGGCTTTAGCGCAAAGGGCAGGAGGCGCAGATCGTTTACCGTCAACATAGCAAATCAGGTTCCAAAGACGTTTGCCACAGGCGACGGCCAGACCCTTGTATTTGACCATTGGGAGAACAACGACTCTGACACTCCCACGTACGTAATAGACACCCTTCTCAACAACACGACCCTAAATGCGATGTTTGACGACGGAACCGGCAACGTTCCCGGCGACACTACGCCTCCGCTGTCCTTCATAGCGTCGATAAGCGACGGAAACGGCCAACCTGTGACGCAGGGCGGCGCGACGACAAGCACAACACTTAATGCCATGCTTTCCGGTAGCGACGACGTGAGCAGCACGGGCAATCTGAGATTCCAAGCAAAACTTGACAACGGGGCATACCAAGACACAACAAGCCCTATAACACTCACAGGATTGTCTGTAGGTCCTCACACTCTCTCGGTAGTTGCAATAGATGAGGCAGGAAACGTAGACCCGACGCCTGCGGTATTTACATGGACTGTGCTTCCGCCGCCGGACACCGTTCCACCGGAAACAACGATCACCATCGTAAAGGACATCACAGGTGCGACCGTGCCAAACGGCGGCTCCACTACATCTACAAGCATAACCATAACTTTCACCGGCTCTGACGACGTAAATATCGCAAGGTTTGAGGCGGCAGTTGACAGCGGCTCATACCAGCCGGTAACATCTCCATTTAGCGTTCTTAACAGCAGCGTGGGCGCGCACGTCGTAAAAATCCGCGCTGTCGACACGTCCGGCAACGTAGACCCGACCCCGGCTCAGTTCAACTGGACTGTGCTGACTCCGCCGGACACAACGCCGCCGGACACTGCCCTGACATCGGTGAACGACTCTGCCGGTGCGTCCATCCCAGAGGCGGGAACCACTTCGAGCACGAGCGCCAAGTTCACGTTTACAGGAGTCGACAACGTGGGAATTGCAAGGTTTGAGGGCGCGCTTGACACCGCTGCCTTTGCCACGATTACAAGCCCGTACACTGTAACTGGTCTTGCCCTTGGTCAGCACCAGATGAAGATAAGGGCGATAGACACGTCCGGCAACGTAGACCCCTCGCCTGTCGTATTTAGCTGGACTGTCGTCACGCCGCCGGATACCACGAATCCTGACACAACGATAAGCAGCGTGAAGGACGGAACTGGTGCAACCATTGCAAACAACGGTAGCACGGCCTCCACAAGCCTCGCAATCACGTTTACCGGCACTGACAACCTTGCTGTTTCTAGGTACGAGGCTGCCCTTGACACTCAGCCGTACGTCACGGTGACAAGCCCGTTCAACATCACCAACTTGGCTCTGGGCGCGCACGTTGTCAAGATTAGGGCGGTAGATGCGGCAGGAAACGTAGACCCGACGCCGGCTCAGTTCAACTGGACTGTTGTTCTGCCGCCTGACACGACCGCGCCTGAAACAACGATAACAAGCCTCAAGGATGCGACGGGCGCAACAATAGCTCCTAACGGCAGCACATCTTCGACCTCTGTCACTGTGACTTTCACAGGGTCGGACGACATTGCAGTCGCAAGATTTGAGGCAAGTCTTGACACTCAGGCTTTCGTTACAGTCACTTCGCCGTTTACTGTCAACAACCTGACCATCGGAAGCCACACGCTGAGAGTACGCGCTGTTGACACTTCGGGCAACGTCGACGCTACGCCGGGGTCGATAACGTGGAGCGTAACTGACGGAGTACCGCCAACTCTAACGGTCACATCGATAAAGGATGGAACGGGCGCAACGCTTGCGGCCGGTGCTCAGACCACATCGCAGTCGGCAACGTTCACTTTCACAGGAACGGACAACGTGGCCGTAGTCGGCTTCCAGATAGCGGTCGACAATAACCTCTTTAGCCCTGCCTCAAGCCCGTACACTGTCTCTGCTGGCCAGGGTCCACACACGGTCAGAATTTTGTCCTTTGACGGTGCAGGCAACCAAAGCAACATCTTCACATTCTCATGGACTGTGGTTGTGCCACCCGACACAACCGCGCCTGACACAAGCATAGATTCGGTCAAGGACGGTGTGGGTGCGACCATAGCCCCTAACGGAAGCACAGGCTCTAACGCAGTCACGGTGACTTTCTCCGGCTCTGACAACGTGGCTATCGACCACTTTGAGGTAGCATTTGACAGCACGACCAACTTTGTCACGAGGGTATCGCCGTACACCATCAACAACATCAACCTCGGCAACCACACGGTCAGGGTCAGGGCGGTAGACACTTCCGGCAACGTTGACCCAAGCCCAGCTACCTTCTCATGGACTGTCATTGACACGATACCGCCAGATACCACGATAACATCTGCCAAGGACGGCGCGGGTGCGACAATAGGCGCGGGAGGAACTACATCTAACAGCGCGACCTTTGTCTTTACGGCCAGTGACAACGTTGCTGTAAAACAGGTCAACATCCAGCTTGACACATCACCGTCAGTAGTCGCGACGAGTCCGTACACCGTGTCCAACTTGGCTCTAGGCACACACACGATAAAGTTCACGGCAGTAGACACGGCAAACAATGTCGACCCGACGCCGGCCACATTCACATGGACTGTCAACACTCCACCGGACACTACGCCTCCTGTCGCAAACATCGTGAGCGCGGTAGACGGAAACAACGCTTCTCTTCAATCAGGCGGAAGCACCACATCAAAGACCCTTGTAATTACATACTCTGCGACAGACAACGTTGCTGTAACAAAGGTCGAGGCGTCACTTGACAGCGGAACATTCACTGACGTTACCAGCGCGCCAAACCAGCAGGTGACTCTTTCAAACCTCACCGTGGCCTCGCACAGCGTAAGGATAAGGGCGACCGACGCGGCTGGAAACAGCAACACTGCGACCTTTAACTGGACTGTCAACCCGCCACCAGTAGATACCACGAGGCCAAACGTCGCTATCTTGACACCTACAAACGGCCAAGGAGGGTTCACCACTGCGCCGGCAAACATCTCCGTCACTGGCACCTGCAGCGACCCAGAATCAGGGGTCACGGTGGTAGAAGTCGCGTACAACCACTCTGTAACTGGCAGGAGCATCTACCAGCAGGCCACGCTCAACCAAAGCAAGACTAGCTGGTCGCTTGTATTGCAGAACATACCGGCAGGACAGGTGGAAATCTGGGCGCACGCGGTAAACGCGGCTGGTCTTGAGGCATGGACTAACACGACGTATGGCCAGACAGTGATAATACAGGTCGGCCAGGTTATTGACACCACGCCACCGGACACGGCGCTTACCGGCGTAAAGGACGGAACAGGAGCGACAATTGCAGCGGGCGGAACAACCACATCGACATCTGCAACCTTTACCTTTGCCGGCTCGGACAACATCGCAGTCGCCAGGTTTGAGTTCAGCCTTGACAACAACCCGACATGGACAGCCGTGCCGGGAGGAGCATCGGCCACTTCTCTGACCGTGACTGGCCTTTCTGTCTCAGGGCACAACATGAGGATAAGGTCGGTGGACACATCCGGCGGAGTCGATGCAACTCCAGTGTCGTTTAGCTGGACTGTTGTCAATCCGCCTGATACGACACCTCCAGACACCACGATTACAAGCGTAAAGGACGGAAGCGGGGCGACGCTTGCAAACGGCGGCTCGACCACATCTACCTCGCTGACCGTCAACTTTACCGGAAGCGACAACATTTCTATTGCCAGCTTCCAGTATTCGCTTGACAACAACGCAAACTGGACTACAATTGCCGGAGGAGCGGCTGTCAGTTCGGTAAATTTTAGTGGATTCGGTGTAGGCAGCCACAACGTAAGGATACGGGCTGTGGATACGTCAGGAAATCCCGACGCTACACCGGCATCTTGGAGCTGGACCGTTAACACGATTCAGGACACCGTGCCGCCAACAATCAGCATCATTGCACTCAAGGACAGCGCAGGAAACAACATTCCGGCAGGAGGAAGCACGCAGGACACATCCTTTGTAGTCACGTTTAACGCAAGCGACAACGTGGGAGTGACAAAGGTCGAGGGAAGCGTAAACAACGCAGCCTTTACCGTGGTGAACAACACTGGAACCGTCAACCTCACAGGCTTTTCCCCAGGGAGCCAGAACTTCCGCATGAGGGCAACTGATGCGGCTGGAAACGTTTCTGCGATAGCCTCGATTAGCTGGACTATCACCTCGCCTGTAGACACCACGGCACCGGACACGCAACTCACAAGCGTCAAGGACGGAGCAGGAGCAACGCTTGCGGCGGGTGGGAGCACGACCAGCACATCGGCAGTCTTTACTTTCACAGGAACAGATAACGTCGCAGTGGCTCGATTTGAGGCCAAGCTAGATAGTGGAAATTTTCAGACCGTAACCAGCCCTTTCACTGCCAGTAGCCTGACTGTGGGCGCGCACACAGTGCAGCTAAGGGCTATCGACACTTCCGGCAACGCCGACGCATCTCCGGTATCCTTCTCATGGAACGTAACTTCCAGCGGCGGAGGAGGGGGCAATACTGACGCGTTTGGCATGACAAACATCTATCCGACAGCCACAAGCGGTAGCCTTCAAGCCTGGGATGCGACGAAATTATTCGCCGTGAACCATACAATACCCACAGGCTCACAAAACACCAGCTCTGACAGCATCACTTTCACGGTTGACAACGTTGACCCCTGGATGGACTGCTCGCACGGTGACTTGGGAAGTGGGTACGCCATATCTGGAAACAAGCTGACATCAAACGTAGACATCGCTAGGATTTACGTGCACAACCCCGACCATTCAAAGCAATGGAACGAAAACATGGAAATAACATTCACATACCAAGAGACGGGAACGAGAAGCAAGCCTAGCGATGAGTTTTGGTACTCTCAGATATTTGCCCGCACAAACCATGGCTGCGACTACAGGGAGGATCACGGAAACGATGGCGAAAAAGGTCCGTACATCTGCTCCGACAGGGGATACGGGCTTTCCCTCGATGATGGAGGCTCGACAATTTCAATCGAAAAGGAAATCTGTCACCACTGCGGCGACAATGGCTACATACGCAAGGGAAGCGGAACGCTCTCAGGCAGCGCGCCTTTCTACATAAAGTACATCTTGAGAAACAACGTGGCAAACACAGAGACTACGATAGAGGTATGGCAGAGCACGGATCAGGGTAAGACATGGCAAAAGAAATTGTCGGTACTTGACGACGGCAAATCGTGGTCAACTAGTGGAATCCCATGTAACACAGGGGTAAGCCCGACTACTAGGTTCACAGAAGCCCTCGTGACGCCTGATAACATGGCCGGCAGACCAGCTTTTCCGGCAGTCTATTGGAGAAGCGAGTACCTAAAGGTCACTTGGGATAAGATGTCAATCCGACCCATCCAGCCATACTAAAAGACCGGCCTTGATTTTTTTTCTAAACTCGTCAGGGGTCAGGCCGTACCTTTTTGCCATCATGTAGACCCGTCTAGGAGAACGCTTGCAGGCAGGACAGACATAGGCTTTACAGGGATTGCAAAAATCACTTTCCGTTACCTCTCGCACACAGCAAACATCGCAGAGCATAATTTTTGAAAAATAAAGGGGTAAAAAAATACTTCTACTACTAGTACCGGCTAGTAGCAGTACCCACCACAGTCGACATGAACCGACTTGCCGCCGGTCAGCAACCATGCGTTGTAGCCGTTGCTAATCCATGTCTTTACGGTATCTTTGGTTATCTCGCCTGAACTTTGTTCGACACCATAGTTAGGAACCTGCACGACTTGGTTGTACAATACCTCTCCCTTGTGGATTCTGTACCACTGCATGAATGTGTCAGGGTTGAAAAGTTTGTCCTTGCTGACTCCTACCACACAGTTCTTTATCTTTTGGCCGTCATCGCCGGTACACCACCAGTCCTTGAAGAGTTTGAAATTGGCCTTGTCGTTCTTTTCGATTGTCGGAGCTTGGTTGTACAGGTAGTTGTATGAGACAACATTTGCCTTGTCATACGCCTGCTCATCATTCACCAGCTGATTGCGCCACTGGTCGACATGTCCTTCCGCACTGGCCTTTGCCGCAGTCACGGCAAAAATACCTGAACTTATGCCGGCTATCAAAAGAGCCGCAATAATCCCATTCTTTTTAGAGAATCGCATGAGCCGTATATGTAAAGCAGGTAGGTAAATTCCGCGTTCGTGATTCGGTGAATTTTGCTAGATTTTACCCTCTAGAACGAGTTTATTAACAGGTATTCGGAGGGGGGAAGTCGTGAAAGACTCCTCTTCCTCTCTCATTATCGCCGCAGCCGCCGGATTGGGTGGCCTCACTTTTGCTCAGCTTTTGATGGCGTACAAGCAAAGATTGTTGCTTGAAGGCTCTCCGTTTGCAAAACCCGTTCGCATTTCATTTGAAGCTAATTTGGATGGTGCAGGGTGGCAGAGCGTGAAAAGCCCTCTCACAGTAGATGCGCTCGCTCCAGGTCCTCACAACATTCTGATAAGGGCAGTTGACGACAAGGGAAACGCAGACCCTACTCCGATTGATTTTTCGTGGAATATTGAATCCTCTCCGCCACCCGTCCTCGACCGCTTTGGAATTGCAATGCTTTATCCATCTGTCATAGGAGGCAGGGTGTGGGAGTCAAAATGGGATAACGGCATTAGCAGGACTTTTGGAAACTCGTCAAACGACAAATACGACCCTGAATTTTGGACTTTGAAATACACCACGAGAACTGCGATAGGGGATGGCTCGTACAAGTGCGCCGGCGACGGAATATTAAAGATAACAGGCGCGGCCACACGCATGTACATAGCGAATCCTAACCTTGATTGGGGAAACTGCGAGCTGACGCTTTATGGAATGAACATAAGTGCTGACATGACCAACTACCCGTACGGCGGTCTTGAGGCAGTTTTCAGGTCAAATCACGGATTTCTAAACGACGAGGATTTGCAGCCATGCGACGACAGGGGCATGGCCGGTAGTATCAACTACTCTGGGGAATGCAAAATTCAAAAGGAGGTCTGCCATCACTGCGACCAGATTCCAGGGCACGACGGCTATGCTCAAAACTCTATCCAGCTCTATTCTGGCACCCTTCCAAAGAACATCTGGATTGGAATGAAGGTCGTCATAAGAGACGTAATTGTGCAGTCTACCGGCCAGACGGTAGGCGTCAACATGCAGGTCTGGCGCGACCAGAGCGACGGCCTGAACGGTGGAAACTGGCAAAAAGTTCACGAGGTCACGGATGACGGAACGAACTTTTTGTGGTCTGACAGCAGAAACAACACAGGGGTTCTTGTAGATCCATGCAAATCAACTATTCCACCTGGCTTGATGTTTACAACTTCAAACAGCCGCCCCGGGAGCGAAACAGGCCGACCAAACGTTGCCGTGTACCTGCGCTCAGACGGAGTTGCAACTGACGGTCTTTGGTACAAGAAGGCCAGTATCCGCACCATAGACCCGATACTGATATGAGATGTCCAGTCTGCAACTCCAGAACCAACGTCCTGTATAGGTGCTGGCGCTGCGACAACCTCGTATGCGCCAAGGAAGATTGTCTCTGTCCTGCCTATTTTGGCAAGAAAACAATACCTACACACGACCTAGCGGTGTAGACATTTCTTTTCCTCAAAAATAGAAAAAAATCTTTAATTAATAGGGTTTTTTATTGCCTGCAAGACACACATACATGTCAGATTTAACTCGCAGGGGATTTTCAAAAGTGGAGGCCGTTGGACTTGCTGGCGGCTTTGCAGCTGCCATGGCCTTGCTATTCGTGGCCTTGGAGAAGAAAAGCGGTGGCAGTGGTTTGTCTACTACCGGCTTTGCACCACGGTCGCGTGAGAGTTCATACAAGATGGCAGCCAAGAGCGACCTGATGCAGAGAGTTGCCCGGGGCGAAGAATAAACAGCCAGTCAAAATAGATTCACTTTCGGATTCTTAATCGAATGCTTCGACCAGACTCTAGAATGTAAAGTATATTTCCGTGAATTGAGTCCGTACGGACAGAATGGGAACCAGTGGTAGTATCAGCTATAGATGCGCTTGCGACGTTGCAGTATGCCAGTGCAGTCATGAAGTAAAGCGCGAGGGAGATGTCTGCAAGCTCTGCCTAAACGACGACCACATGTTTTCGAGTTTTCATGCAATGTGCGAGTATCGAGGTGTCGACGTCGACATTAAGAAGAAGAGGGCATGGTGGAAGTTTTGGTAAGACGAGCTTACGACCCGACTCCCACGATCCATATTGCTTGCTCGCATCCAGGTAGCCTGAGCGAATGCAAGATTTGCAGAGACATTAAGGCAAGTCATCCGGAGGTCGAGGAGTGGACTAGAGAATTCAATCCAAAGTGGTTCAAAGAACCTTGGTGGAAGTTTTGGTAGCAGAGTAAACTAAAAAACATCGAGTCTCGCAGGAAAACTGCCGGCGTACTGGCTATCTTGGACTTTAGCGAAAGGCTAAAGACGGTCTAACTTGTGCCGTGTGTCAACAGGGCAGCAGGTACGTCGGCACTGCTATTATAGAAAAATGCGTTTTCCTTTAACAAGGTGCAAACACATTGAAGAAAACTATAATGGCATGGGTATTTCGCTACGAAAGGAATAATGAAATGCCATTGCTTCTGTGGCGGATGCAACATAGAAGTAAAAGGAGAGGAGCTAGGCGAGCGGCGATGTTTACTTTGCAAAACAGGCGACCATGCTTTTGAGTCCTTAAAGATGCAAATCTTGTACTGGCTCGACAAGCACATGCCAGGAGTCACAGTGACCTTTGGTGGAGATTATGACTGATGAGGAGAAGAGAGTAAAGTTCCTCATCGATGTCAACTGCGATTACCTTGCAGACTCCATGAAAAAGATGTTTCGCGGCAACTGCAAGGTCGTCAGGGCGAAGGTCCTCGACCAAGAGAACAAGAACATGCACTCTGACTATTCCCTTTTGAAATACGCAGAACAAAACGGAATGGTGGTAGTCACGATGGACCAGGAGATGATAGAAGGCTGCGAGGAAAATCAAATCAGGTGCGTCAAGCCGCTGAAATTATCGACGTATCGCTCTTTGGATACAATAGAGACTGACATAATCTACCAACTGCAATTGCAGGGGTTGCAGCCTACCTATGGCGTGTATCCCTAGTAGTGGTTACTATGGTACACCACAAAGTATAATGTCATGTATCCTAGTGGGATGGCTGAAAATAACATGCTTCGCGCAGGAGTAAATATTCCGGGATTCATGTACCAGATAGTTTTACCGGCAACTGTCGGACTGACTTGCATAGGTGCAGGATTGAAGATGGCGACTGATGCTGATCCGACAAATGTTGTAAATATGCTAGAGTCGTTTGGTTTCATTGCAGGAGGCGGCATGTCACTGGCCTTTGCAATGTTCTGCGCGGAAATAAATCGATTTAGCAGGGATTTCAAGTGAAAAAGCTTGTGTTTGGTGGTTTGGATGTTCGGACGCACACCCACATCTGGCAGGCAAAAAGTGCGTATTATATCTAATAAAGCGCACTTTTGAGCGTGAAGCAAGCCTACCTGCCAAGAACGCTCCAAATTCTCCGAATATTCCAACCATAAAAGAATAATTCCCCGCACAAAATATACGCACAGCTAGCAATGAATCTTGACTATTGGCCGGAAGAGTACGACGACGAGTTGTTTTACAAGTGCAACCACTGCGGTGTTTCGGTGTACAGAGTGTGGGAGATTTCACTTGCAGTACATTATTGCTACAATTGCAACAAGCCGATGACTTTGCATGTCAGAAAGAAAAGCCGGTAGCGTAACTGCTTTTAATTTGTGTCCAACATGGACTTGAAATGAAGTCTCT
>NZ_CAMLDP010000008.1 GCF_946478925.1 uncultured Nitrososphaera sp.
GAAACGAGCCGCACCTGGCCGTCATTTTTCTGAAGCACCAGTATGTTGCCTACGTCCAGAAATGCCATGCTGGTAGGAAACTGCAGCCCCTCTACAACCTGCTCTAGAACAAGCGAGCTATCAAGCAGAGTCGGCCCGCTGCTGCTTTCAACCTCTGTGGTGCCACTTGTCCTGAAGGGGAGGTCCACGTCGGGTAAAAACGCAATGGCGCTGATGATTGTAATGCCTGCAACAGCTGCTACTGCTGACAGCATCACAATTGTCCTCTTTTTCACCGCCGATTATCTACAATTATCAAATAAATGGGGTACGGAGGAAGAATACATAGCAGTCACAAGACATAATTTACAGAAACACGTCACGGTTGTGTGTCTTTGTTGCAACATCCACAAGCGATGCTCGACGCACTGCGGTCGCTCGTCTCGTCGTCGTCGAGGGGCGCAAGCTATGTCGAGGCGCGCTACCAGGCCCGGTCGTTCTCCGAGGTCAATTTCGCAAACGGCCGGCTGGAGAGGGTGCGCATGGTCGAAAGCGCCGGCTGCGGCATCAGGGTGCTGGTGGACGGCTGCTGGGGCTTTTCAAGCACCGCAAGCATGTCAAAAGATGATTTGAAAGAGTCGCTTGCGCACGCGGTGTCTATGGCCCGTGTCCTTGGCAGGTCGAAGAAGAACAAGGTAAAGGGCCTTGCCGAGTCAAAAATGGCGAGGGGGACATTCGTGGCAAAGGCAAAGGGCGACCTTGCCGGGATAGACATCGAGCAAAAGATAAGGGTAGCAAGGGAGGCAGAGGCGGCCGCGCGCAAGCACGCCAAAGTGATAAAAACTGCTTCGGCCACCTACCGGGACATCCTTGACCACAAGGCGATTGCAAACAGCGACGGCGCAGAAGTAGAGATATTTGATTCCAAGCCCGAGTTCAACGTCACCGCGGTGGCAAGGGACGGCGCCCAGAGCGTCACCGCAAGCGAGGGCATCGGCATAACCGGAGGCTGGGATGACCTGTTCAAGAAAGGCCACCTAGAGTACGCGCAGCTGGCGGCGGAAAAGGCTGCAAAACTCCTCAGAGCAAAATACGCGACAGGTGAAAAGACCGTGATAATACTGGACCCCGGCATGGTAGGGCTCTTGTGCCACGAGGCAGTCGGACACACGGTCGAGGCAGATTTCGTGCTCTCTGGCTCTGTCGTCAAGGATAGGCTGGGCCAAAAGGTGGCAAGCGACCTTGTCACCCTTGTTGACAGCGGCAGGTCTGACATTTCTGATAACGCTGCCGGCACAATCGGAGTCGACGACGAGGGAGTTGAGGCCGGCAGGACTGCAATAATCGAAAACGGCGTGCTGAAATCGTTTCTGCACAACCGCGAGTCTGCCTTTGAGTTTGGGACAGCATCGACCGGCAACGCACGCGCGTTCACCTACAGCGACGAGCCCCTGATAAGGATGAGAAACACGTACATCGAGCCACGCTCTGACACGCTTGCAGAGATGGTTAAAGAGACGAAACACGGATACCTCGTCAAGGGCGCTAGAAACGGCCAGGCCGACGCAAACGGCGAGTTCATGTTCGGCGCGCAGGAGGCGTATCTCATCGAAAACGGCGAGATAAAGGAGCTGATGAGGGGCGCAAGCATCTCCGGCAACGCATTTGACGTGCTGCAGTCGATAGACATGGTCGGAAGCAAGTTCGAGTACGACATCGGCACCGGCTATTGCGGCAAGTACCAGCCGGCCAAGGTCGACGGCGGGGGCCCGCACGTACGGTGCACCGCGATAATAGGGGGTATGCAGTGATGACGATGGAAAGCCTGCTGCGCCTCGCCCTCCGGGAGGCTGAGGCCCACGGCGCAGGCGACGCCGAGGTCTATGCTGCAGTTACCAAAGAGTCCGAAGTGTTCATCGAGAACAACGACCTGAAGCAGGCCAAGACGCAAAAGGCAAGCGCGGTCGGGATACGCATCTTTCTCCACGGCGCGCTCGGGTTCTACGCGGTCAACAGCATCGACCCGGAAAAAATCAGAGGCGCAGTGTATTCTGCAGTCAAGATGGCGCGCGCAAGCCCCCGGGACAAGCTCAACTCGCTTCCCGCAAAGCCGAGAAAGATTAGCCGCCTAGGCGGGATTTATGACAGAAATTCTGAATCGTTTGAAGCCAAGGACGCGGCGAGGCTTGCCGCCGAGATGCTCAAAACAGCAAAATCGCACGACAAGAGGGTGAGCGTCGACAGTGGCAACTTTTCTGCCACCGGCATGACGCACTGGCTTGCCAACTCTAATGGCGTCTTGCTGTCGGAAAAACTGAGCGTGTTTTCGTGGTCGATAATGGGAATGGCAATAGACGGCGGCGACGTGTCAAGCTTTGACGTCCAGTCTGGAGGCACGCACCGCGTAAAGGAAATCGATGTCAATGCTGCCGCGACGGAATTTGCGCGCACTGTCGCCGGCTCGCTTGGCGCAAAAAAGATAGAGAGCTTCAAGGGCGAGATGCTCCTCACGCCTGCGGCAGCGATGGAGATGGTGGAGGAGGTCATAGCGCATTCCATAAACTCTGATGCCGTCCAGAAAAAGTCGAGCATGTTTGCGGGCAAGCTCGGCAAGCGCGTAGCGTCTGACATGCTGTCCGTGGAGGACGACGCGACAAACGCTGACGGTCTGGCGGCTGCAAGCTTTGACCGCGAGGGCGTGCCGCACAGGAAAAACGCCGTCATCGAAAACGGCGTGCTAAAACAATTCCTCTACAACACCTACACCGCAAAAAAGGCCGGCGAAACGAGCACGGGAAACGCCTACGGCTCGACAAGCTCGCCCCCGTCGGTTGCGACCACCAACTTTGTGGTCCGGCCCGGCAGGTCGTCCCTCGACGGCCTCGTGTCAGAGATGAAGCAGGGAGTGATGATAAGCAGGTTTTCCGGAAACGTCAACTCTGTAAACGGCGACTTTTCCGGCGTGGTAAAGGGCGGCTGGCTGGTGAGAAACGGCGAGCTTGTACACCCTGTCAAGGAGGTGATGGTCGCCGGGAACGTCTTTGACTGCATAAAGAACATGACGGGGATGTCGAAGGAGCGCAAGGTTATAGGCGCCTCGGTACTGCCGTACATGCGCTTTGGAAAGGTCTCTTTCACGGCAGGGTGAGATGTGATAATGGTAGTGACGATGGAAAAATACGACATTGCCGTCGTGGGGGGAGGTCCTGCGGGACTCTCTGCGGCCTGGGCGGCCGCAAAGGCAGGTACAAATGTCATCCTCTTTGAGAAGGACGAGGCAATCGCGCACAGCGTGAGGACGTCCGGCGTAAGCTGGATAGATTCGATGGACGCGCTCGGCATTCCTTCTCATTTGTACAACCCTATCTCCAGCTACCAGTTCATCTCGCCCTCAAACGAGGTCATGATAACCGGCAGCGGCAACAATCCCCGCTCATGCGTGCTTGACGTGAGGGCGACGTACCAGCACCTTGCATTCATGGCGGCAGAAGCCGGCGCCAAGATAATGGTCAGGAGTAACGTCATCAACGTTGTAAAAAAAGGAGAGAACGGCAGGGTCGCAGGCGTCAAGGCAAGCACGCCGGCAGGCGACCTTGAGGTTTCCTGTCCTCTTGTTATAGATGCAAGCGGCTTTGGCACATCGGCTGCGCGCAGGGCCGGCATGGCCGGCGAGTGGAAGCGCTACGGAGTAGGCGCGGAATACGAGTGCTACTGCGACCACGCGGACAGCGAACTTTGGACGCTGATGGTCGGACAGCAGTATTCGGAGGCCGGCTACGCCTGGGTCTTTCCGCTTTCAAAAAACAGGGTGAGGATTGGAGTCGGAATAGGCAGGCCCGAGTCGCCGGCTGACCCGCTTGACAAATTACATGCTATTCTGGAAAAGAGGCTAAAGCCGCTTGACAAGCTGGGCAAGATACAGCCGGTAGAGCTGCACTACGGCTCTATCCCAAACGAGGGCACGCGTGCAAGCACGGTAGCAGACGGCCTTCTCATGGTGGGTGACTCGGCCGGCCAGGCAAACCCGCTTGTGCTTGAGGGCATACGCTATGCAATCGAGTTTGGCAGGCTCGCCGGCGAGGTGGGCGCGCAGTCGCTAGAGAGGGGCGCCACCCGCGAGTCTCTTTTAGGTTATGAAAAGGCGTGGAAGGCCAAGGTGGCGTCAAAAATCGCGTCTGCTCTGAAGGTGCAGTCGCGCTGGATAGGGCTGTCGGACGAGGAATGGGACAGAGAGATAGAGATACTGCGAGACATGTCAGCAGACGAGTTCATTGACTTTGTCAAGGCCGAGTTTACCGCCGGCAAGATGATGAAGCTTGCGCTGCACCACCCAAAACTCGCTGCGCGCCAGCTGTTCAACATGGTCCTGAAAGGTTGACAGATTAACCGATTGACGATTGCCGCACATAATTCTCGTTAAGTTTTTATATCTTCATTAGACCAGCATGGGTGACTTGGCTGGAGAGACCGCTGCAGACTTTACGCCAATTCTTTACATGCTTGGCTTTGGTCTTGTAGCCTCGGTGCCCGCCCTCATCTTGTCGAGGCTGGTGTCGCCAAGGCGCCGCTACAACCCGGTAAAGTTCTTGCCGATGGAGTGCGGGCAGATGCCAACAGGCGAAGGCCGCTCCCACTTCATGATGCAGTATTATGCTTACATCCTCATGTTCGTGGTCTTTGACGTAATGTCGATATTCCTGTACGCTTGGGGCACGGCTCTCTTTCACATCCCGAGGACCGCCACGCTTCCGATAATAGCTTTCCTTGGAATAATGTTTGCAGCGATGGGCTATGCTCTGTATCTTGCGGGGAGGAAGGGAATTTGGTAAACATCATTATGCTAGCAGGTTTTAAATACAGTCACGGCGAAGTACAGGTGGAGGAAGATTTGCGTAAATGAACAAGGAACTGGTAACCCCAAGCCCGAACAACTTTAACGTGCTTGTGACCAAGCTGTCCGACGTCCTGGTCAGGGCGCTTGACAGGCCCCTTGGATACGCAATCAACTGGGGTAGGATCTGGTCCCTGTGGCCGGTGCACCTTGAAACGGCGTGCTGCAGTGTCGAGTTCGGAGCTGCCTCAAGCCCGAGGTACGATGTCGAGAGGTTTGGCATCATCGAGGCGTTCGGCTCGCTGCGCATGTGCGACCTTATCGTGGTGCAGGGCACGGTGACGAGAAAGATGGCCCCGAGGCTGAGAATGGTCTATGACCAGATGCCAGAACCCAAGTACGTAATAGCAATGGGCGCCTGCGCAATCACTGGCGGACTATACATCGACTCGTACAACGTGCTCCCAGGGTGCGACGGCATAATCCCAGTCGATGTCTATGTGCCGGGATGCCCTCCGAGACCTGAGACCCTTATCCAGGGCTGTATGTTGCTCCAAGAAAAGATCAAGAGACAAAAGATCAAGTAACATGAGCGACAACGAAGAGCAGAAAAAGCCAGCCAAGCCAGCACCGGCAGCTGCAAAACCCGCTGATTATACTGCTAATACTAAACCCGTACCAAAGGCGGCGCCACCTGCGCCGGCCAAGGCAACGGCCCCGCCAGCACCGGCAGCTCCAAAACCGGCGACAGCTGCAGCTCCTCCTGCCAAAAAAGAGCCCGAGCCTCCAGCATTTGAAAAAGGTATCGCGCAGCAGCTCGTCACGCGCTTTGGCGACGCAGTCAAAATCCTTTACATTAGACCATTGCGCATCAAGGTCCAGATAGAGCCCGGCAACATTGTCGAAGTCGCGTCGTACATCCGCGACAACATGGGCTTTGACCACGCCGAGAGCGCTTCAGGCACCGATTATCCGAAGGACCAACAGATAGAGGTCGACTACCACCTCGGCTCGTACACGCGCGACGACCTTCTTGCGCACGTCCTTGTTCTCGCTACTCGAACTAACCGCGACGACGCTCACATCCCAAGCTTAATTAACGTCTTCAAGTCCGTGGAGTACCACGAGCGGGAGACGTTCGAGATGCTGGGCGTCTACTTTGACGGCCACCCGAGGAACGAGAGGTTCCTCCTGCCAGAGGACTGGGCCGACATCCCGCCGCTGCGCAAGGAATTCAGGATAAAGGGTAGATAAAATGACAAGCCTTGAAGAAAAGATAGAGGAGACAAGAAAGCTGGGACTGCAGGTGGTCAAGGAGACCGAAGAAGACCGACTGATGACGCTTTCAATCGGCCCTCAGCACCCCGGCTCCGGCCACTTTCGTTTTGTGGTAAAGGTTGACGGCGACTATATCGTCTACTGCGACCCAGACCCCGGCTACGTCCACCGCGGGGAGGAAAAGATGTGCGAGTACCGCAACGTCATCCAGAATATCCCGCACCTTGAAAGACCCGTTATTCATGATTCGACCAACATCACCTACTCGTACAGCCTCGCAGTCGAGGAGCTGATGGGAATCGAGGTCCCGCGCAGGGGCCAGTTCATCCGCGCCCTTGCGTCAGAGATGAACCGGCAAGTGTATACATTGTATTGGCTTGCAATCTATGGTATATTCCTCGGCCACTCGACCATGTTCATGTGGCCGGCAGGCGACCGCGAGCTCTTTATCGACCTGCTGGAGAGGCTGACGGGGGCCCGCGTGACTCATGCTTACAATATACCCGGAGGCGTGAGAAACGACATGCCTGACAATTTCAAGGAAAAGTGCCTTGAGCACATCAACTACTTTGAAAAGCGCCTGAAGGAATACGAGGACATTTTCTACAACATGCCCCTTTTCAGGCAGAGGACCGAGGGCGTCGGCGTGCTGTCAAAGGAAGACGCGATAAAGCTCGGGGTCACCGGCTCGGTGCTTCGGGCGTCAGGCGTTCCCTATGACATTCGCAAGGTAGAGCCCTATGACATTTACAACGAGATAGACTTTAAGGTGCAGTACATGAAGACGGGCGACTCGTTTGCCCGCTCGTACGTGCCGTTCCTCGACATGAAAGAGTCGTGCAACATCATGAGACAGCTGCTCGACAAGATGCCGGCTTCCGGCGACGTGCGCACGAAACTCCAGCCCAACCCGAAAGGGCCGCCGGGTGAAGCCTACAGGCGCGTCGAGTCAGGAAGGGGAGCATTAGGCTATTACATTGTTAGCGATGGTACGCCCAAGCCTTACCGCGTAAAAATATCGGTGGGCTCGTTCCGCAACATGCTTGCACTGCCGTTCCTGCTAGTGGGCAACAAGCTTGCAGACATGCCATCGATATACTGGTCGCTGAACTACTGGCCTGTGGAGGCTGACAGATAAAAGATGTCGTACACCGAGTCGTTCCGCTTTGGCGAGTTCATCGGGAGCGTCCTGTGGCTGGTATTCTGGGTACTCATCATATTCTCGCTCGTGGGGCTCCCGCTCCTCTTCGTGGTACTATTCTACGTGCCCCTGCCGCCGGTCAACAACGCGCCTCTGACCCCGTACCTGTTCCTGACTATGGTCGTTGACCCGACGCGCACCATCCCGATAGTAAAGTACATGATCCACACGGACCTGTTCCGCGTGGCGGCGTTCCCAGGCTTTAGCTACGCGGCGCTCTTTGCTGCGGTGACCATCTTTGTGGAGCGCAAGTTCCTGGCAAAGATGCAGCTAAGGTACGGACCGCTCTACGTGGGCAAGATAGAGGGCATCCTGCAGTTGCTGGCCGACGGCCTAAAACTGATTTCAAAGGAGATCATTGTACCCTCCGGCGCCGACAAGCCGATATTCTGGGCCGCGCCAATAGCGTTTGTCTCGACTGCGGCGGCAGTCACCGCGCTCATCCCCGTGGCGCCCGGCTGGGTAGTGGCAAACATCGACGTGGGCCTGCTTGCAGTCTTTGCGATACTCGGGTTCTTCCCGCTCATAGCGCTTCTGTTCTCGTGGGCGTCAAACAGCAAGTACCCATTCATCGGCGGCCTGCGCGCGCTCCACCAGATAATCGCGTTTGAAATCCCGTTCATAATATCCGCGCTGTCGGTGGTCATACTGGCCGGCACGCTCAACCTGACAGGAATAGTCAACGCCCAGATCTCGTCGTACTGGTACGTCTTTTTCCTGCCCATAAGCGCATTCGTGTTCTACCTGTCGTCGCTGGCAGAGCTTGAGCGGATTCCCTTCGACCTGCCGGAGGCAGAGTCTGAAATCGTCGCAGGCTGGATCACAGAGACTTCGGGCATGATATACGGCCTCATCCAGCTAGGCTCGTACGTAAAGACGTACGCGCTGGCTGCGCTGTTTGTAGTATTGTTCCTTGGAGGATGGGCAGGCCCTGTGATATTCCCGCAAGAGATAATCCCAGGCTACACCGGCGACAAGATATACAACCCGCAGACGCTTTCGGCCATCGTCTGGTTCACGCTAAAGACCTTTGGCATGATAATGCTAATGCTGCTCCCTAGAGGCATCAGCCCCAGAATCAGGATAGACATCTTGCTTCACACCGGCTGGTACAAGCTGATCGTGCTTTCGTTCATCAACATGTTCGTCGCCCTTGCACTAATATATGGCGGCATACTTGGTCCGGGAGGGCTCCTGGTAAGATGAGTGGAACTGCATCCGGGTTTATCAAGGCAATCGAGTCTGGGTCCAAGCACCTTGTGATAAGGCGCTTTACGTTCCGCTATCCCGAGCAAAAGCTCCGCTTTGTGGGCGACGGCTACCAGTTTGATCCAAAGCGCGGCGTCGGCATTGCGGGATACAGAGGCCGGCACATCCTGCTCCATGACAAGTGCACCGGCTGCCAGCTGTGCGCCATTGCGTGCGAGGGCATCGCCGAGGCAATCGGCATGGTCAAGGTTGACGAGAACTGGAAACAAAACAAGAAGTCCATCATGCCGCAGATTGACTATGGCAAGTGCGTGTTCTGCGGGCTATGCGTCGACGCGTGCCCGTTTTACGCTCTATTCATGACAAACGACTACGAGCTTTCCGGCTTTACCAAAGAGCATTTGATATACACGCCGCAGCAGCTTGAAGTCAAGCCGAAATACCAAGGCGACGTCGAGATTAGGATAACTGACAGGGGTGCCTCGCATGGTTGACCCTGTATTCGTAGGAGTGGCGGTGCTCACCGTCGGCTCTGCCATAATCGCGCTAGAGACTCGCGAGCTCATCTATGGCGCAATTGGCCTTGCGATTTCCATGCTCGGCATCGCCGGCTTTTTCCTGCTGTTAGACGCGCCGTTCGTGGCCATGTTCCAGATCGCCGTATATGTCGGCGCTGTCGCGGTGCTCTTGATATTCACAGTCATGCTCGTCAGGACGCAGGCGTTGTTTACCACAAAGGAGGACAAGGGGCGAAAGGCAGGCGGCATTGTGCTGATGCTGTTCATAATGGCCGGCCTTGGCACGCTGCTCTTGGTCTCCGGCCTGAACAGCACCAACAGCTTTACCGCGCCAGCGGTCGACTTTGTACAGATTGGCGAGCAGATGCTTACGTACTATTCGCCGGTCCTAATAGTCCTCGGGCTCGTGCTTGCAGGTTCTGTAATAGCGGCGCTTGCGCTTGCGCGCAGAGAAGACGTGGAAAAGAAAGAAGAGGAGCAACAAAATGAGCGAATTGATTGATTTCCTGATAGTGTCCGTCGCGCTCGTGGCCGTGGGCATATACGGCATCGTGGTCAAGCGCAACGCGATAAGGATGCTGATTTCGATAGAGATAATCGCCAATGCGGCAAACCTTGTGCTGGTCGCGTTTTCAAGGTCGACGGGCAACGTCCAGGGGCAGGTCTTTGCGTTGTTTTCAATCGCAATCGCGGCGGCCGAAGTCGCAATCGGTCTTGGCCTTGTGATTGTCGCGTACCGCCTCTACAAGGAAATAGACGTCGCAGAATTCAGGAGTATGCGAGGATAGAGAAGGGGCATGGCAGAGTCATATTTCCTGTTGGCAGCGACCTTCATACCCCTCCTACTGGCGCCAGTCGCGTACGTCATCGGCAGGCGCGCGGGGTCCACGGCCGTCACGTGGTTCTCGTTTGGCGCGCTTGCAGTGTCTACTGGCCTGCTCTTCATACCGACGATGCTCTTGCACGGCGGCATGACCTCGTATTCTGAGACGTACAAGTGGGGGCAGTTTGGCGACTTTGGCCTAAAGCTTGATGGGCTTGCATTGCCATTTGCACTGATAATCTATGTGCTGTGCACCGTTCTTGCGCTCTATTCAAAGCCGTACATGATCCACAAGATAATGGAAGACATGCCCGGCCACGGCAAGACGGAAGGCTCCTCTTCCTCTTCTTCTTCTCCTTCGTCACACGAAAGCCACGGCCACAGCGGGACACTCGCACTCCTCAGCCCGGAGCAAAAGCATTACGTGAACAGCCAGATGGGCCTCTACTTTGGGCTCTATCTCGCATTCTCCATGGGGATGCTCGGCACGGTCCTTGCGACCAACGTGATAGAGTTCTATGTGTTCTTTGAACTGATGCTCGTCCCGTCGTTCTTCTTGGTCGCCTTTTACGGCTATGGCGCAAGGCGCAGAATAGCCCTGATGTTCTTCTTCTGGACCCACGTGGGTGCAGTGGTCCTGCTGTTGAGTCTGCTTGCGATGGGCTTTTTCGCAGGCGGATACGACTATGCCACGATAAAGGCAAACGCCGTGCACATTCCGCAGCAGTGGCTTGCGCTAATCGTGTTTGGGCTCGTGGCCGGTCTTGGTGTAAAGCTAGCCGCGTTCCTGCTCCACATCTGGCTCCCGTATGCCCACGCCGAAGCGCCCACTCCAGTGTCCGCGCTGCTTTCTCCGGCGATGATCGGCATAGGGGCCTACGGCCTTCTCAGGCTGTGGTTGGAGCTGCTCACCGGCAGTTACGAGCAATACAGCCTCTACATCAACATGTGGGGCCTTGCCACCATGATATACGGAGGCGCCATGGCGCTGATGCAGGACGACATCAAGAAGGTTCTCGCTTATTCGTCGATCAGCCAGATGGGCTACATACTGTTCGGCCTCGGATCAGAGAGCATACTGGGCATCTCTGGCGCGACCATGCTCTATGTGACACACGGCCTCGGCAAAGCCGTGCTCTTCATGATGGCCGGCTCTATCATCCTGCAGACGGGAACCAGGAGCATGTCAAAGCTCGGCGGCCTTGCAGGCAAGATGCCGTACACGGCAGTCATTGCGTTCATTGGCGCGCTCACAATCATGGGCGTCCCGCCGACAAGCGGCTTTATGGCCGAGTGGACCATGTTCAACGGCGCGCTGCAGACTGCGGCCCACAACGGCGACTGGTTCCGCGCGGCGATGTTCGGCTTTGGCATCATGGCGACGATACTGACCTCTGCATACATCCTGTGGATGCTAAAGCGCGTCTTCTTTGGCAAGATACCGGAGGAGTTGGCGCACGTCAAGGAGGCAAGCCCATACATTACAGTCACGATGCTGGTCTTTGCAGCACTTTCGCTCACGATAGGCATACTGCCTGACCTGTTCCTCAACCCGATAACCGGCTATGTGCAGGGCATGTTTGCCGGGCACGAAAACGTGCTCCCGTTGCCCCAGCATGCCGCCATTGCACCGGTCTCACTAGGGCACGAGGCTGACGGCGTCTCTGTGCATGAAGGAGTCTCTGCGCAGGCTAGTAGTAATGGAGGCGGGACCTGATAATGGTGGAAACGTTTGCTGATTCAATCAACGTCTGGCTGATCTGGATGCTCCCGTTTGCAGGAGCTGCCATCATCCCTGCAATCGCCAAGGGGAGCAAAAATGCCCGCAACTATATCGCCGTCGGGTTCGCGCTTGCAAGCGCGATATCCGCCGCGACCCTGATACCTCTAGCGCTTGCCGGCCATGAAGTGCACAGCCAGGTCACCTGGATCTCGGCACTCGGCCTGAAGGCAGGCGTCCTTGCTGATCCGCTTGCCATAGTCATGACCAACATCGTGGCATGGATAGCGTTTCTGATATTCGTATATTCATTGGGCTACATGCACGGCGACAAGGACCTCACCAGGTACTGGTTCTTTATGCTGTTCTTCATAGGCTCGATGCAGCTTATTGTGATATCTGACAACCTGCTCATGGTCTTCTTTGGTTGGGAGGGAGTCGGCCTTGCGTCGTACGCGCTCATCGGGTTCTGGTACCACGACAGAAAGAAGGACTATGTCGGAAAGGAAGGTCACCTGGCGGGAGGAATCCCGATGTGGACCGCACCCACGCACGCCGGCATGAAGGCGTTCCTCATGACCAAGGCCGGAGACGTGATGATGCTTGCTGGCATGTTCCTGATATTTGCCTACGCCGGCACGTTCGGGTTCAAAGAGCTCGTCGCCGACCAGTCGTGGGCTGCGACCATGTCGCAGCAGAACCTGCTCGTTCCTGCCGCCGTGCTCTTGTTCGGAGGCGCGGTGGGCAAGTCTGCGCAATTCCCGCTCAACGAGTGGCTGCTTGAGGCCATGACAGGCCCGACTTCCGTCTCTGCGCTCATCCACGCCGCGACCATGGTCAAGGCCGGTGTGTTCTTGGTCGCAAGAATCGGGCCGCTGTTCTTTGCGCTCTCTGCGCTACACACAAGCCAGTTCTTTGAAGTGGTCGCGTGGACCGGCGCCATCACGGCGTTCCTGCTTGCCACTCAGGCATTGGTCAGCCCCGAGATCAAGAAGGTGCTTGCATATTCGACCGGCTCTCAGATAGGCTACATGATGATGGCCCTTGGCATCGCCGGCATCTCGCTTAATTTCACGGACGGCTACACCGCAGGGTTCTTCCACCTGATGAGCCACGCCATGTTCAAGGCGTCGCTCTTTATGGGGGCAGGCGCGCTCTTGCACAGCGTCGGGTCGCGCTTTATGACCGACATGGGCGGCCTGCGAAAGGACATGAGGAAAACCTACATCTTTATGATGCTTGCTGCACTTTCGCTAGCCGGAGCCCCACTGTTTACGTCCGGCTTTTGGAGCAAGGACGCGATATTTGCAGCCATACTGGAATCAGGATATGCATATTCATGGCCGCTGTTTGCAATGGCGGTAATAGTCGCCGTCATGACTGCCTTCTATACCATGAGGATGATAGGCATGTCGTTCTTTGGCAACAAGAGCAAGCACCTCGAAGAGATGGAACACAAGGGCCACCACGTGCACGAAGTGGGACCTGTGATGTGGGTGCCCTTCGCGATACTTGCCGTTGCGACTATAGCGGTCGGTGTAATTGGCTTTGTGTTTGAAGGCCAGTTGCACGAGCTATTCAGCGAGTACCTGAAGGACTCGTTTGGAATCGCGACTGCACCCGAGGCGGCCGGCAGAACGTTCCTCAACCTCAACCCGACGGCGGCAATCGCGTCGGTTGGCGCGTTTGCGGTGGGCGGAGGGCTTGGGTTCCTGTTCTACATCGCAAGAAAGGCCGACCCGGAGGCAATCGGTCGCAACATCGTGACAAGGGGCATCTGGAAGTTCCTCTACAACAGGTGGTACCTCAACACCGCGCTGTACTGGGGAGGAGTCATCGGGCCGCTTGCAATATACCGCTTTATCTGGCGCTACTTTGAAAGCACGGTGATAGACGGCATCAACCCTGCGTTCCAGGGCGCGATGGCCGGCATGTCCAAAGTCGTCAAGAGCGGCCAGACGGGCATCACGCAGACGTACCTGTTCGTGTTCGCAGTGGGCATCATGATAGTAGTGATGCTACTGCTGATGTAAAAAAAAGGAGATGGAGAAAAAATGGTAGACCTGACTTCGACACCAATATTGGTGACGGTAATACTGGGCGTGGTAGGCTTGGCCATACCCGCAATCGACGCCGGAAGGCGCGAAAAGGGGCTGGACCGGAACAAGGTTTACAGCGCAATCGCGTTTGGCGCTCTTGCCGTCGCCATGGGCATCGTGATATTCCGAGTATTTTCCGGCGAAGTGCTCCCCGCGGTGGCGTTCGGGCAGGGCGTGCTCACGGACGACATGTTCGGCTCGTTCTTTGCAGTCGCGCTGCTCCTTGTGTCGCTCATGATGACGGCGTCGTCGTGGAACTATTGGAAGGGCAGGTCAAACCCGGCGGCGTACTATTCGCTCATACTGCTTTCAAGCATAGGCATGGTGCTAATCGCCTACTCGACGGACCTGGTGATGCTGCTGGTCGCATGGGAACTGATGTCATTGCCGACGTACGCCCTTGCAGGCTTCCAGAAACGCGACCCAGTGTCAAACGAGGCAGCGATAAAATACTTTATGTTCGGCGCCCTGTCGTCGGCCCTCATCGTCTTTGCAATCGGCCTCGTCTACGGCATGACCGGGACTACGAACATTGGCGACTCTGTCAAGGCTCTGACCCACCTCGACCCGTCGATGCTGCCCGTCGGCCTGCTTGCGATCGCGCTCTTTATCGCCGGCTTTGGGTTCAAGATGGGCCTCGTGCCGTTCCACATGTGGCTTCCAGACGCATACGAGGGCTCACCTTCCACCATCGGCGGCCTGCTAGCGGCAGGAACCAAGAAGGCAGGCTTTGCAGCCGCGCTCCGCGTGGTCGTCCTCGGCATGTTTGCGCTCAACGCCGACTGGACGCTCACCCTTGCGATACTCGCAGTCTTTACCATGACTATTGGGAACCTCGGCGCCATTATGCAGAGGAGCGTGCCGAGGATGCTTGCCTATTCGTCAATAGCCCAGGCTGGCTACATCATGATAGGCATAGCCCTTGCGCCGTACTCTGATCAGGCACTTTCCGGCTCGCTCTTCCACATCATCAACCACGCTGTCATGAAATCTGCAGGTTTCGTTGCAGTCGCTGCAGTAGCGGTGACGCTTGCCAGCTACAGCCTCGAAAAGTACCGCGGCCTTGGAAGGCGTATGCCAATCACCGCTGCGACGCTTTCAATAGCGCTTCTGGCTCTTGCCGGCGTCCCACCCCTCAACGGGTTCTGGAGCAAGCTGGTGCTCTTTGGCGCGGCGATAAACTCGGGCTCATCAGTCGAATGGGGCCCGTGGCTTGCAATCGCAGGCGTCCTCAACAGCGCGCTCTCGCTCGGCTATTATGCTTGGATAATGAGAAAGATGTACATGGAGGAGGCGCCGGACATGAAGCGGGTAAAGGAGCCAAGGGCCATGATAGCCGTCCTCGTGTTCGCCGTGGTGTTCATGGTAGGCTTTGGCATCTGGCACGCGCCCCTGCTTGACTTTGCGTCAAAGGCGGTGCCCGACCTCAGCTTTATTTCTGGCGGCCACCCCGGCCCGCTGCTGCATTGATGCAGAGAACAGAGAAAAAACCGTTGTACAGGCGCCCAAAAGAACTTTTTTGCGATTGCAGGGCTTTTGGCGGAGCCGTGAGAGAGAAAAAAACTGTGTGTATATGTGTACCTGGCTAGATCTGCACCGACGCCAGGTCTGTCATCAGTTCCAAGTGCCTGATGACTTCATTGTTTGCCGGCGCCACCTTTAGCAGCTCGTCCTTGGCCTTTGCGGCATATGATTGATACAATTTCTCCATCCTGTCGATAAAGTCCTTGGACCTGTCGTTCTGCTTGACAAGCATGTTGAAAAGCTTGTCCTCGTCGTTCCAGTCGATGAGGTCGTCGTGGATCTGGTACGCTATCCCGAGCAGGTGGCCAAATGTCGTCATGGCATGTATCTGCTCCTCGGTCCCCTCGCCCAGTATCGCGCCTATCTTGGCCGACGTCTCGAACAGCGACGCCGTCTTGTAATCAAGGACTTTGATGTAATCGTCCTCGGTTATCGCCGGCGCCTTGTTCAACCTTATCTCCATCATCTCGCCCTCGCTCATGCGTGTAGCGGCGTTTGAAAGCTCGTTGAGCACACGGGGATTCTTTAGTTTGGAGCCGATGGAAAGTATCACTCCGAGTACGAAGTCCGCGGTAAGGATGCTACTGTTGTAGCCGTATTTCACGTGGAACGACGGCTTGCCCCTGCGGGTGTGCTCCTCGTCGATGATGTCGTCGTGGATTATCGACTCGGTGTGCAAGAGCTCTATGGCAGAAGCGGCAAGGTACGCGTCGCCGTTTGCCTTGTTGCACTTTATGGCCTCTGCCGACAGGACGAGGATGAGCGGCCTGATGCGCTTGCCACCGTCGCAGGCGTAGCGCAAGGGCGCGTGGAATTCTGACCATGAATAAGAATCGAGCTCGTGCTTGAGCGCGTCTTCAATTCGCACGAGGTAGTCGCCACAAAGGTCTGTCAGTGGGTTGGCCTCTATGTTTCTCCTGCCCAAGAACCAGCTCTTTCCCTGAGGGTGTTTCGATTTGTTGACCATATTAATTTACTGCTCTCCACAAATATGCTGGTAAAAGGCGCTACGCCAGGATAACCAAGTAGAGTCTGCCTAAAAAGCGCGAACGGGCAAGGAATACTGACCACAAATAATGGTGGACCTTCAGCGTACACCTATCCTGCCCTGTATGCTGCAATAGCAGGCATATTGGAGCGGCCCTCGTCTACGTGTTGTTAATGGGTTCAAAGATCCGCGGTTGGCTGCATAGGCCGTCGGCGCGCACACACGCGCCCAGCCTGATGCTGCTGCAAGCATTTCTTGAACACTGAAAAGGCGTTCCCTTGGCAAAAGGGCTATCGCCTACCTTGCGCGCCGCCAGGCTCTTGGTTTTCATTGTCTTTTCTTTTGTTGCTGCTGCTGATTGCGTCCCTGAGCGCTTTGTCCAGTTCCAGTATCCTGTTCAGAGTCGTCTCATGCCTCTGGTCGATTTTCTCTATCTTTTTCAAGAGCCTGTCATGGCTTTCTTCAAGCTCCTTGACCCTGTTCAATACAAGGTCCTGCACGTCCGAAGTCTTTTTCTGCCTGTTGTAAATCCACCAGCTGATGATGGCTCCTATCGCCACCCCGGCTATGATTCCAAGATACGTGCTGGAGGCGTTTGTCATGTCTTCGCAGTTCTTTGTAATCTCTGGTATGCAGCCCCATATGGACAGGATGGCTGAGAACATGTGCATAGTGATATTCTCCTGTGGATATAACGATTGTAACTGGCAGGTTCTTGAAAAGCAAATCTGCGCCTGATAGTCCTAACATCTTGCAAGCATGTGTGTCCCTTATCTTGGAAAGTCCGGGACAAAAAAAGGAGGAGGGAGTGATAACTCTCTATTTTTGGTTATCACTTTTTAATAGCCGCCGTCATCATCATTATCGTCTTCGTCATCGCTGTCGTCGTGTTTGTCGCCATTGTAGTAGTAATGATCGCCATTGTCAGAGTCGCCGTCGCCATTGCCATCAGTGTCGCACCATTCGTCGCCATCGTGCCTTTCCATGGTATTCTTCTTTTCAAACTCGTACGAGTCTTTGTGCTCGCCCTTGTACTTTTCATAGTCGCTAGAGTCCTTTGAGCCGCTGCCACTTCCATAGTCGTACGATGACTTGTCTTTGCCGTCATCGTTGTTATTGTTGTCGTCTTTGCTGTAGTCTTTATCATCATCGCCATTCTTGCCGTTTTTGTCATCATTGGCATAGTCATACTCATAGGACTTGCCTTCGCCACCGCCCTTCTCAGATTCTCTAGAATCCTGCGACTTCTTTAGCTTGTACTCGTAGTCGTAGCTTTTTTCGGTTTCTTTCCAGTACCCGCAGTTTTTGTACGAGTACTCGCTGCCTTTGGAGGCATGCGTTGCTGTTGGTGCCATTGCCATTGCTGCGATTGCGACGCCAAGGACCGACAGGAAGAGCAACGTCGCTTTGTTCCTGATCTGGGTTGACATCAATGTAATCTCTCAAATCACATGTTCTTAAATATCTGAGCAATAAGCGCACATAAATCGATTATTTTGAAATCCTAACGTAGTATCATCGTGTACATGCAGGTGATTCACGCCATTCTTTGAGAATTTTCTGTGAAGAGCTTTTGAACGTTTTCATCTATTGGCAACCGTGGGCTCTGCGAAGCGAAAGACCAACTCTACTATTTCACGCAATGCCTTCAAACAATAATCTTCCCTGTGTGCTTTCATTCCCGCAGGAATGTTTTCGCTGAGGGTGCGTCTGGACAAATGGACGCGATGAATGATGGTAAGGCTTGGTATCTTGTACAAGAAACGACATCCAAGGGCTTGTCATATAGTCCACGAAGGTAAGATTTCTAGTTCGCGCTTAAAGCGGACGCATGGCATCCTATAATCATGGAAATGAAATGTAAGGACGTAGGATACAACTGTGACTATGTGGTAAGAGGTAATACGGAACAGGAAATAATGCAAAACGCCGCGGCACACGCGCAAAGGGACCATAACATGAAGCCTGAAGACATTACGGAAGAGCTGAAGAACAAGATCCGCGCGAACATCCATTAAGACACGTCTTCTATAAGGGCCAATTGGCCCCAATTTCTTTCACATTTTGACACGACTACTGCTACTATTATTCTTCATCGCCTACAATAACCACGTCTTTGATGAACTGCAACAATTCGCCGTGATCTTCCAGCCTGTAATAATTTTTCAAATTAACCATAGTGTCGTCGTCGACTGTGAGGTAAGTCGCTTTCCTGTCGTTCAGCTTTTCAAATTCGTTTGTTCTTTTCATATGTAATTCCGGTTTTTATCGTAAAAATGACTTTCCCAAAAAGTGGCGCGGCTACTGTCTTGTGCGCTGGAAATAAAGGCTATTTTACGCGGGTCAGAGTCGCTATCGTAGGGATAGACAGTTAACCCTAGTTGCCCCGCCGCAATCCATTATTATGATCTCTGGGTAGAAACTAGTTACCGGTGGGTATGAGAGCCAACCGGTTGGTCCGTCCCCGTCTTGTGGCTGTGTACTGGGGGCGTGGGCGGACTTTTGTACGACCACGCAACGGCTTTTTGTGGGAAATGACAGCTGGAACGAATTTTCAGCTCCTTGACCTAGGAAAGGAAGGATCGAGCTTGTCTTGATTCAAAATATATGCCAAGAACCGTAACACCCGCGAATTTTGCAAGAGATGAAAGCGCTTTTATAGTGTGTATGCCGGCGCTAGCCGGCGCATTTGGTAAGAAAGTGCTCCGGCCGGGATTTGAACCCGGGATCTGCGACTCGAAAGGCCACAATGCTTGACCGGACTGTGCGACCTCTTGCCGGGCATAGCCGGCAGGATAGCCACTACACCACCGGAGCACTTGAGCACAATCGATGGGAGATTCACATAAAATCCTTGCTGTCATAAGGTTTTTCTATGGCTTTTGAAGTGAAGTACCTCATGGAAAATTACGACCTTGTAGAGAGGATCGACTCGGAAATAGAGAAGCGCAGCCTTTTGAAGCACCCGTTCTACCAAATGTGGTCGGAGGGCAGGCTGACAGTCGACCACCTGCAGGGTTATTCCAGGGAATACTTTCAACTTGTAAAGGCAGTGCCGGCGTTCGTGCAAAACATAGCCTCTGCTGCCACCGCCGACCCAGCAAAGGTCCCAGAGATTGAGGGGAACCTGAAGGAAGAGTCGGAGCACGTCGAGCCGTGGGCAAGGTTTGCCGGCGCGATGGGCGTTTCGCAGCCAGAGCTTGCCGGATATTTGGGCGCGGCAAAGACGAACGAGGCGGTGGCCAAGATGATATCACTCACTTCGCTGTCTTTTGAGGAGGCAGTCGCGGCGATGTACGCGTTTGAGGCAGAGCTTCCAAAGATAAGCAGGAGCAAGATAGACGGCCTTGTGAAATTCTACAACATGACGGGCAACAAGGATGCCCTCAACTATTTCGAGATACATGAAGAAGCTGACGTGAGGCACGCGCAGGTGTGGCGCGACATCCTGTCTGCGATTCCCGCTGAAAGGCGTGAAAAGGCGTTTGCGGCAGCAGTAGAGTCGCTAAAGGCGCAGAACCTGCTCCTTGACTCGGTGCAGGAAAAGTACGTCGGCGGCATGTACTGCTGACGACGACGCCTCCAAACCTTTATACATACTCGTCAGATTTTTGATTCTGCACAGACGTACGCGGGCCCATAGCTCAGCCTGGTTAGAGCGACCGGCTCATAACCGGTCGGCCAAGGGTTCGAATCCCTTTGGGCCCACCTTAAATTTGCATGTTAAACGGACCCGGACCGTATGTACGTATGTATTGTTGTTGTCTGGGCTATGACCGGGCAGAGATGGCGACTGTTTAGGCATCTAGCATTGGGTATCGGAATCTATTTTCCTGCACGACATTGCCTCTGTCTCGCTTCAGCGTATCTCATTAATATGATAGAGACGGAATGTACTCATGACAGATATAACCAACTTTGTGGATTGGAACGAGCTAAAAGGCAAGGAGGCTCGCGGTGTTAGCAAGAATATTGACCTTGGAGAAGTCCAGGAAATAGGCAGGCATTACATTCTAACCCAGAAAGGGCATGTGGAATTGGAAAAATTCTATATTCCAAAATACCTGGCAGAAAGGTACGACGGACACACTCTGTACTTTAATGTCACAGAAGGCCAAAAAAATGACTTCAAGCGTGAAGCCGCACCCACGTACGAAGAATACGCCCGCTACAGAGTAGCTGGCCTGCCAGAAGACATTGAAACACGCATACGCATAGCAGAAGCCTGAGACAGGTTTTTCCTCTCTCGCTTCTAGGTTCTTGGCTGCTGCACAGACTGCTGGCATGAAAAAACTGTCAAAGTAGAACATGCCAAACAAAGCCAATGAGACGCTCAAGTCAGAATATGAAGAAAAGACAATCCCCGCGCCCGATAATGGCACAGCGCGAGCGCGGGAAGTGTAATGAACACACACATCGGTCTTGGCTTGTGACTCGGGTGATCAGGGAAGCAGATTTTGTCTATTCCTTGGGGGATTGTCTCCCCATTATCAGACGACCTTGCTTAGCCTGACCCCGTCGTTATTGATACTATAAGCTCTGTACTATATCAGAGAATAGAACATCTTTAGAGAATTAAATGAGTATTTACCTCACTAAACCGATAGCCTAAAGAAGGACAGAGTTAAGAACATTATAGAGCCAAATAATTGTGGTGATTAACAACAAATGTCCACCTGCGAAAAATGCGCCTGCAAGACTGCTACGAACTTGATGGAGTACGAGAGCGGCGGCAAGAGGGCATTTCAGTACAACGGCAAGCTGTTTTGCCAAGAATGCTATATCGAAATACTGCGAACCAACGAGCCAAGGCAGGCGGATATGTTGGTATTACAAATGTCCAGCTAAAGAATCAAAATCTCCGCACTTGACGTGTCAAAAACCAGCTTATGGCTCGTTTGCATGTCTGTAGATTCCCTGTTCTTTGAGGATGGCGATGACGACCGGGATCTCTATGTCAAGCTGCATCGCAATAAACTCTTCAGGAATCCCAGAAACATACAGGTTTTTCACTATTTCCTTCTTTTCTGAAGAAACGCGCTTTATGATGTCTGCAGCCATCTCTACCCCACCAGCAATCAATATGCCATTACGCGCTATTAAGCGCAATCCTGCTCTAAAGCTGCTGCTTGAAAAAAGAAAAAGGAAGGGGAGGGGAGAAGTTAGTAAGGTGTCTCTGAGGGACTTGCTGGCTTGTAGTCGTCGCACTTGTAGAATTCGCCGTTGTAGAAGTAGTACCAGGAGTCGTCGTGGTGGGTCTCGCATTTGTATTCCTTGCCAGAATCGTCCTTGTACGACTTGCTGTCTTTGTCCCAGTGGTGTTTTTCAAAGTGCTTGTCGTTCCATTTGGGCTGGCTTCCGTCGTTCTGCGCAAAGGCGGCTATGGGCAAGACGGCGTACGACACAAGTGCCGCTCCTGTCACCAGCAGGGACAGCATCACTACTGTTCTGTTACCTGTTAGACTTGACATCACTGTAATCTTGTGGAGCTAATTTTAAAGTCTTGAGAATAAATGCTAGATAACGTGATTATTTTGAAATTACAACGTAAGATCGTCTTATTCTTTTGCAATTAAACATGAAAATGACATAGATTCTCTTCCTTATTGGTATTTCGGTAATCCCCGTCGTTAATATCAGCAATATATGTCGCAGTATTCTGGCAACGCGCAATGTGGTGCCCCTTTTTCTGCGCTACTTCGCCCACGCTGCAAACATGACGCAGACGGATGCGGCCATTATGGCAAACGTCAGCCACCCAAGAATATTGGAGGTCCTTCCGTTTACCTTGTTCCCAAGAATCTTTTTGTCGTTGGCTATCTTGAGCAGGACAAACAGGATGGGCACGGAAACGGTGGCGTTTATAACCGCAGAATAAACCAGCGCCTGGACCGGATCGACGTTCAGAAAGTTAATCGACAGCCCTATGATGACGGACGCGGCGATTACCGTGTAAAATGACTTGGCCTGACCAAACTTTTTGTCCAGCCCCTGCTTCCACCCAAAAACGTCGGCCAGCGCGTACCCGCTTGCCCCTGCCAGGACGGGGATTGACAAGAGCCCTGTCCCGATGACTCCTAGCGCAAATATGCTTTTTGAAACGGTGCCAGAGTACGGAAACGAGTTTACCAAAGGCTCTAGGGCCTTTGCGGCCTGTTCAACTGTCGTAATGTCTGTTATCCCGTTGGCGTGCAGGCTGCCTGCCGTGGTGACTACGATTGACCACATTATCAATTGCGAAAAGCCCATGCCTATCAGCACGTCGGCTTTCATGATCCTGATTTCTTTTCTGGATATTCTGGGCTTTTCCGGGCCGTCGATCTCTTTTTTCTTTCCCTTGTCGACATCCTCCTCCGCTTCCTCCGACGCCTGCCAGAAGAACAGGTACGGCGATATCGTCGTGCCGAAAATGGCCACAAACAGCATCGCAAACTCGGCGTTGAATTCCACGTGTGGCACCACGCTTGCGACCAAGATCTCGTCCCACTTGCCTCCAACTATGGCCGCCGTGATGACGTACGCAAACAAGAACAGCGTCAGGTACTTTAGCACCCTGACGTACTTTCTGTACGGGATTGCTATCAACGCCAGAATCACCAGCGCAGCAAAGGCGACGCTTGCGGCGGTATACGGAACTTGCGGAAATATCAGGCGCACAGACGCCGCCATTGCAGCGATGTCCGCGCCTATGTTGATGGCGTTTGCCGCAAGAAGCAGCACCGAAATCGGCAGGATGACCTTTTTGGAGTACTTGCTGGCCATGACCGCCGCAAGCCCGTTTCCAGTAACGAGGCCGATTCTGGCGCACATCTCTTGTATCGCAGACATTAGCGGGTACTGAAAGACGGCCATCCAGAGAAAGCCCGCGCCGAACTTGGCCCCTGCCTGCGAATAGGTCGCGATTCCAGAAGGGTCATCGTCAGAGGCCCCTGTTATTACGCCCGGGCCGATTATCTTGGCAAGGGACTTGGCTTTGCTTTCCGGTTTTTCGGCCTTCTTGCCATCAATCGTGCTTGCGTCTTTTTCCTCTTTGGGATCGCTCAATTTGCAGCAACTGCTATGTCAGTTAATGTTCGTTCATGATTCATATCAATTATGGAAGAAGAAACAGAGATGTAGCACGCGTACATCTGCGTGTGTATATGCCGTACGTGTCTAGGCTTTTTTTTGCGCCCGTCTGGACTTTTTCCAGTCGTCAACGACCCATTTTGTGACCACGACAAGGCCAACGAGTGGAAATGCTGCAATGAACGCGTACTGGAATATCACTACGAACGGCGAAGCCTCGAACATGTGTATGTGTACGCCTGCACTTTTGTACAAGCCGCAATAAAAAGGTGCTACAGCGTCTTCTCTCTCTTTTTCTTTAAGGCATATATTGGCTTGCTGCAAGCCATGATTCTACATGAGCGACAAGCAGGCTTTTGCGCTTTCAATGGACGAGTGGCAGGTGGTGCTCGATGCGCTGAGCAACACAATCTTTAACGAAGACCTCACCGAAGACGCCCGGAAAAAGGCCAAGGACCTGTTTGTCAAGCTGCAGAAGGATCTGCCAAGAAAGTAATAAGTACCCCTCTGCATTTTGACATACTCTGTTGGACAGCTCCAATCTTGAAAAGGTCGTCCTGGATCTGCAAAAGAGGGTGACGAGCCTAGAGCAGGCGGTATACGGCAGCGGCTCAAAGCCGGCAGGGCGCGGCCTAGAACAGCGCATCGTGGAAAAAGTCGACGACATTGGCACGCAGGACCTTATTCTGGTCGCGCTGATGTTGGCGCCAAAGCAGAGCAAGACCCAGATCCGCCAGGTGCTGAGCGACTGGGGCAAGGCTTTTGGAAGCTGGTTCGAAGGTGGCAACTTTTCTGGCAGGCTCGTCAAGGCCGGCCTGGTGAAAAAGGACGGCGCAAGCGACACAGGCGAGGACCTGTTTTCACTCACGAAAAAAGGCGAGATGGAAGCAGACAGTCTGGTCTCAAAACTCTAGTAACAAACTTGTACTGCAACGTTGGGCAAGGTCGTTTCTGAAGCAAGACAAGCCTGTCCTTTATCCACCTGTGAGTTTTCACTGGTTGTAGTTGCAGTACTCCTCGCGTTTACGGCTCTGATGCGCGCCGACCAGACGGTCTGCTACTGGTCAGTCTTTTCTATAGCTTACACCTGGTTGCGCCGTGGCCGCCTCCTTTACCACGAGCGTGTCGCTTGCCCTGTTGAACAGGCGCTGCCTCTTGTCGTTTGTGAATATCCAGCCAAGGACGACGTCTATGGGAAGCAGAAACGCCTTGCCAAAGCTCTGTATCGCAGCGCTTTTCATGTCGACCGGCCTGCCTGCGAGGTCGACGGTCCTTATCTTTAGCACCATCTTGCCTATCGATTGACCCTTGGTCGATTCAAAGAACGTCCAGTACGCAAAGAACACTGCGCTCGTGATGACGTACTTTAGCGGGCTGTCGCCCCAGAACCTGTCTGCGTTAAAGTCGCCAAACCAGAACGTAAATGCCGCCGCTACAAACACTACCCCAAGCGCCACCTGCACTATGATAAAGTCTATCAGCCACGCGAAAAAGCGGTCACTCCATTTTGCGAGGACAAGCTCCGGCCGGGCGTCGCTTGACGACACCGGGTTTTCTGAACCCATGCGTAATATTCGCTGGTCGCCTTTATAACATTAAACCTGTCCTTGAGACAGACCTTTACAGCTCTAGCACCTGCCTGAGCGGGCGATACCTGCTCTGGTCGTCGGCCAGTATCTTGGCCAGCTTTTTTGCAATGTCCGCGGCAGAAATCATGCCTGCAAGCGATCCGTCGTCCTCCGTCACCGGCAGCCTCTTTATCCTGTTTCTGGACATGAGGCCGACGGCCGTGTCGACCGAGTCGTACGCCTTGACCGTCACAAGCGGCGTTGACATTATCTCCTCCGCCTTCACTTCAGCTGGCTTGGTGTTTCTTGCCGCGACTTTTTTGAGCAAGTCTCGCTCGGTGATTATGCCTGCCGGCCTGCCGGCTTTGAAGGTGATTATTGCGCCCGTCCTGCCTCTGACCATTGCAGATGCGACGTCGAGCGCGGAAGTGCCGGGACTCAGGTCGATGCTGGCGACGCCTCTTGACATTATCTCGCTTACTGCGCTCATGGCAGTATATTCTTTGCACGGCGTCGCTAATATGCACACACATACTAGGAAGAATGGTAGTATAGTCTGTAGCGCCCGCTTGTCTTTTCGTCGGTGTACGACCAGTCTAGGTCGTGGATTTCCTGCATCTCCTTTTTCCCCGTGTCGCCGAGGTTGTCGTACGCCTTCATGCCAACCATTACGCTTCCAGATGGGGCGAATGCGAGCATCTTTGCCGCCATGCTGATGTTTGAGCCAATGATGTCGATATGCGAGTTTTCAATGCTCTTTCCGTACAGCACAACCAAGACCTCGCCATAGTCCATCGACACCTTTACTCCAAGCTCTGGCAGGTCGTGCGACTTTAGCGCGGGGTTGATGCCGCCGCTGATGGCCTCAAGCATTGTCCGCCCACATTCAAGGGCATTCTTGCACGCCTGCTCGACGTCGTGCTCTGCCGGGAAAAGGGCAATGACTGCATCGCCCACGTATTTCAGCACGTACCCGCCATAGTTTGACACAAGGAGGCTCATCTCCTGCGAGAACAGCTGCAGTATGAGTGCAAGCTGGGTCGAGGGCACGCTCTGGGTAAGTCTGGTCGAGCCGTCGATGTCGACGTAAAGGACGACGACATTCGTCTTCTGGTTTGCGTGCCGGCGCAGGTAGCGCTTGCACAGTGCAGTAGACAGGTCTATCTGCACGCCCTTTTCTATGGTGCGCTCGGCCCTTGCCTGTATCTGCTTGAGGTCGATGGTGGGTGAGAGCAAGGCGCTTGATCCTACCGTCCCCTTTCTAGGGTAAAAAGATTTGCCCGAACGCTCATGAACCCATGTTACATAAGATATATCTGCAAGCAGCATAGGGCGTACACGCAATGGCAAGCGCCAAACAACAGGCAGCAATACTCGGCCTGAGCGCAATCCTTGTGGTGGGAGTGGTGTTTTCAGCCTTCCTGTCCGGCAGCACTGCGCAGGCTCAGAGCGACAAATCTCAAGGTGAGAAAATGAAAATGTCTGACCGCATTATGGCGGCGATGAAGGACGGTAAAAAGATAGTCGCAAGCGGCGTGATTTCGACGATGCAGACCGGGACAGACGGCGCACACTGGCTGGTCTACGGCCCGTGGAGGATGATAGTCACCCAGCCAAACAGCGGAGGCGAGGGCTCGAACCCGAACGTGGCGTTCAACGCGTCGGTGAGGATGGTCATGACGGACGGCAGCGCGATGCACAAGCACATGATAAGCAATTTCAAGGTGGGCAATTGGACTTCAGACGACTCGTCGATAACCCTTCAGGGCAAGGCCACGATAACCACGAAAGACGGGCCGGTGGAAGTGCCACTCACTATAAAGATACTGCAAAAGCAGGTTATAGTGATAACCCTCGACACGAGCGTCCTGAACCACTTTGGGGAGACTCCGCTCTACGGTCTGGTCGGCATGGTAAGGACGCCAGCGGAAGGTAACTGATCTAACCTACACTCCTCTTTCTTTTCTTCTTATTTTTTCTTGTCTTGCCGCGCCTTTTCGTGGCCTTTCTGCGCAGCTTCTTTGGCGCCGTCGTACGCTCTCGTGCTCACCTCCGCGCCTTTCTCAATTCCCTTCTTGCCAAGCTCCGCGCCTTTTTCAACGCTCTGCTCTGCAGCGTCCTTTAGTTTTTTGAGAAGCCCCATATGCAGGCCGTTCTACGAACCTTCTATATTAAATTGACCGAAGTTGGTTCTATAGTGTGTGTGCCAACATGCCGTAAATTGCTCTAAGGATTATCCAAACTACACTTGGTGCGTGTGTATGTAAAGCACATGACAAAATCTTGTGATATTATCTATCGTGCTTTTCGTGAGCCATTATGGTGGCAAGGGCCGCGCTTTTTGCGGCAAGCTCGGCCACCTTGCCCTTTTCTGCGCTCCCGATTATCACCGCGTCGCCTTCCTGCGGCTTTAGCGTCTCGGCAAGCTCTTTTTTGAGCATCTGCTCCTTTTTCAGCGGGTCCTGCCCACTGTCGGGCATGGCAAACCTGCCGTCCCGGTACAAAAGGGTGGTCGCGCCAGTGGCGCCCATCTTTATTGCCGCATCGCGCTGCTCAATCCCAGACCTGACTGCAAAGCCAAACTCGCGCAAAAGGACTGCATAATTGTATCTGCCAAGTGCTACCTGCAGCCGCGGTAGGTCCATCTCCGCCGGAATTGCTGACGCAAGGCCCTCAAAGATTCCCGTGCCCTTGGCGGTCATTTTCGTGCCGCCGTTTGAAGTCTCTATCAGGCCGCCCATCTTCATGTGCTTGACAAGCGTCTTTACCGCGCCACCGCCGAGGGCAAGCTCTCTTGCAAGCGCGTCCCTGCTCACGTGTCCGCGCCTGCTCATCAGCTGCATTGCCACAAAGACGTGCACCTCGCCAAAGGAGAGGAGCCTGCTAGGGGCGTACCTGCTCGCCACTTTTTCAAGCGCCCGTACATAGGTGTGCACCCTCTTTGAATGCCAAGACGGGCATTTATGCGCCGCGCAGGAGTTGGATAAACCGTCCAGTTGGACAAACTATCTCATTCTTTATATAGCGCCCACCTGCAAGCGAAATAGAATGTCATTTATTAACCAGATCGCACGAGCAACGGAAGGCGTTCCCAAGGTGGCCGTCGGCATTCTGCTTGGCATCCTTGTATTCGGCATCTTTGTGGTGGGCTTTGACCAGGGCCAGCTGTTCGCGCTGGCGCAGGGCGGTTCTGCCGACCCATCCAGCCCCGGGCTGATGCACGAATTTACGCACGACACTAGGCACGCTGCAGGATTCGCATGTCACTAAGGTCTGAGAAACTAGATGAAGACCCTCACTTTTATTGCCATTTCTCTTTTATCTGGAATTATCGCTGGAACCGTTCTGGCGCTTGTCAACCAAGTAGTTGTAGGGCCGTTCATCGAAAGGGCGATAGGCATTGAAAACCAGAAGGCAATAGCGCAGGGCGAGATGATAGACCCCGTCGCCATGGACGCATACAGGCTGTGGCAGAAGGAAGGAAGCGTTGCCGCAGGCGCGCTCCTTGGGCTTTCGTACGGCGCCCTTTTGGGCGTGGTGTTTGCATATTCCCGAAAGAGCCTCCCGGGCAAGAACCACGTCGCAAAAGCGGTAGTGCTTGCCGGGATAATGTGGGTCGTGATATATCTTGCAGTCGCAGTAAAATACCCTGCAAACCCGCCAGCAGTCGGCAACCCGGACACAATCAACCTGCGCATGACACTCTATGTCGCCATGCTGGGGATTTCTGGCGCCGCGGCGCTTGGCTCTGCGTTCATTTACAAAAAGATGGGATCAAAAAGCGCGGCAAGAAAGGCAGTCGCTCCCGCAGTGTACGTCGCGGTGGTAATCGCGGCTGTCTTTGCGCTTCCGGCAAACCCCGACCCGGTCACTGCGCCCATGGACCTCGTCAACGGCTTTAGGATTGCAAGCGCCTCCACAATGGCGATGTTTTGGCTGGTCCTCGGGGCGGTCCTCGGCGTGCTGTGGGACAGGACAAAGCCACACGAGACTGCGACTGTAAAGGCGCTCTAGACAAATAAGAGATATACCCGGCAACCTGATACCGATCTCGATAAAATGCCAACAATAAACGTCAGCCGTGAAATCGGGGCGCCGGTCGACAAGGTCTGGAACATAATCTCAGACGTCGACAACGAGGCGCAGTACTGGCACGGCACCAAGTCGGTCCGCAACATCCGCAAGGAAGGCAGCGTCATCCAGCGTGAAGTGGTTATCGCATTCAAGGATGCCAAGACGATGCAGACAGTCACCCTGAACCCGATGACGTCTGTCGACACAAGGATAACCGAAGGGCCGATAACCGGGAGCAGGATAGTGACCCTGAGTCCTGCAGAAGGCGGCAGCAAGACTAGAGTCGATGTGGCATGGGATTTCAAGCTTGCAGGTCTGCTGTCAGTCTTTGGCGGGATGGTGAAAAAACACATCGCCGAAGGGACCGAGCAGGCCCTGGAAAGGATAGCGGCCAAAGCAGCCGAATAAATAACGTCTCTCTTTACACAAAAGCTGCATGGAGCCTGCTGCTCTGGATGTGGCGATAGCGGCTGTCAATTTCGCGCTTGCAGCCATACTTGCCGGGGTATTTGGAGTCTGGGCCTACTTTCTTGCGTACATGGCAAAATCGTTCAGCCTTGCGCCAAGGATGGAGGATTTTCTTCTTGCACCTGCTGCCGGCAGGCCGAAGGTGAGCGTAATACTGCCGGCGAGAAACGAAGAGAAATACATTGCGCGCTGCCTCGACACGCTCCTTGCGCAGGACTATTCAAACTTTGAGGTAATTGCGATAAACGACAACTCGACTGACGGGACGGGCGAGATAATCCAGTCTTATGCAGCCCGGGACAGCCGCATTGTGTACGTGAGCACGCCTGCCAAGCCGGAGGGGTGGGCCGGCAAGAACTGGGCCTGCCACCAGGGCTACAAAAAGGCGTCAGGCGAGTACCTGTTTTTCACGGACGCAGACACCGAGCACGCGCCAAACGTCATGTCGCTTGCCGTGGGGCACATGCTCTCGGAAAGCCTCGACGCGCTGACTGCGATACCGCGGCTTCTCTGCAACGACTTTTGGACAAAGGTTACGCTCCCGGGGCTTTCCACTTTCCTGCACACCCGGTTTTCACCTCTGCGCGTGAACGACCCAAAGCAAAAGACCGGCTACTTTTTCGGCAGCTTTTTTGTGATAACCAAAAAGACGTACGAGGCCGTCGGCACGCACGAGGGAGTCAGGCAGGAGCTCGTGGAGGACGGCGCGCTTGGAAGCAAGGTCAAGGCCGCCGGCTTTCGCATGAAGATGGTGAGGGGAGAACAGCACGTCGAGGCAGTGTGGGCGCGGGACCTTTCGACCCTGTGGCACGGCCTGCGCAGACTTGCAATCCCGCTGTACCACCAGGACCACACGGGCGCCCACCTGATAGCGGCCGCGGTGTTTTTCATAATGCTCGCCCCGTTCCTGTTCCTCGCCTACACGGTCCCGGCGTTTGCCTTTGTCCCCAGCGGCGGCCTTGCCGGGCTGTCGGCGACAGTCCTTGCCGGCGTCCACGCCGCCACGATCCTGATGCTGCTCATGACCACCGCCATCCAGAGCAAGCACGGGGTCATGCAGAGCCCTGCCTACGCGCTGGGCTCGCCCCTCTCTGGCGCTCTCATCTACCTGGGGTTTGCCTCTGCAATAGTCGATGCACGCAAAAAGGATGCGGTTAGCTGGCGCGGCAGGCAGTACACGGTGAGCGAAAAGCAGGACTTTTTGCACTGAAACAGGCTTGAAACGGCCGTTCCAGCTGCAAATTCCGCCCTTCCCCTAATTTATTGACCAGATGATACGTACGGCAGAAATGTCAATACCAGAACGCAAGAACAACAGGGGAAGGATACAGATAATGGGCGACGTGCTCGGACTCGCCACGTCGGGGATACGCAAGACCCATATCATGTACCGGGCCAACCTGAGCTACGAGCAAGTGCACCAGTACCTGTCGGAGCTCATCGAGCGTGGATTGCTTGAACAGCACGCAACGGACGAGGGAGTGGTGTACAGGACTACAGAGCGCGGCAGGGAGTACATCTACTTTTACGCAAAGCTAGTGGACTTTCTCGAAATCCCGCAGCAGACTGGCCTTGAAATGCCGTACCTGAGCAGGTAACCGGGGAAAAAGATTATTAGCATTAACGGGGTTTTTTCCTTCAGGTTGCACAAGGGATTACTTGCAGCGGCAATAGTCGTCGCTGCAGTCGCCATCTTTTTCGCTTATTCGCAGTTCAATCCCCTGGACTTTGCGCCCAGAGGATCGCTGCCGGACGTTTCAAAGCTGATAACCGACACCAACAACACCGACAACCCGCGCCAGGGGCTCCAGAACAGCGCCTTTGAAGTGGGGCGCGTCAGCACTGTTGCGGCCGCAGATTCGGAACTGACTCTTCCAGACCTGTTTGACAAGGCCGAGCCGTCAGTGGTGCAGGTGTCTGCAACCAGCGACACCTCGGAGCAGGGCAAGCTCGGCTCGGGCTTTGTGTACGACGACAACGGCCACATCGTGACAAACCTGCACGTCGCGTCGGGCTCTAACCAGCTTGACGTCACGTTTGCCGACGGGACGGTGTACAGCGCAACTGTCATCGGCTCTGACCCATTCACGGACCTTGCCGTGCTTTACCTAAAGGACGCGCCAAAGGACAAGCTCGTGCCCCTGCCACTTGCAGACTCGACAAAGATCCGCGTGGGTGAGCAGGTCGCGGCGATAGGAAACCCATTTGGGCTCTCAAGCTCGATGACTGCCGGCATAGTAAGCGGCGTCGGTCGCCTTATCCCGTCGCAGGACTCTGGCCCATTGCCGTTTTTCATTCCGGATATCGTACAGACCGATGCGCCGATAAACCCTGGCAACTCGGGAGGCCCGCTCCTTGACACGCGGGGCGAAGTGATAGGTATCAACACGGCCATCCGCTCGACCACCGGCGAGTTTGCCGGCATAGGCTTTGCGGTCCCGTCAAACACCATAAGCAAGGTAGTGCCGTCCCTGATAAAGAGCGGCAAGTTCCAGCACCCGTGGGTCGGCATATCTGGAGCCGACATGACGCCCGCCCTGGCAAAGGCGCTCAACCTGAAGGAGCCCCGCGGCGTCCTCGTGGTCGAAGTCATCGGCGGAAGCCCCGCGGAAAAGGCCGGCATCAAGGCCGGCACCAACACTGTCCGTGTGGACGGCCGGCAGGTGCCTCTTGGAGGCGACATCGTGCTAGAGCTTGACGGCCACCAAGTGAGGAAGGTCGACGACATACTCGTGTACCTTCAGAGGGAAAAATCGGTGGGAGACACGATGGACGTCACCGTCCTGCGCGACGGGCAACTGCAGCACATCAACCTGCACCTTGACGCAAGGCCGTCTACGACGCAGGAATCGCAGTAGCACCCTAGCGGCAGGACATTGTGTTTATTAGACGACCTCGCGATAAAATCACACAGATGCTTGCCGACACAGAGACGCTCTCTAGGGCTATTGAAAGGCCCAGCGCCATCACCCGTCACGACGCGGCACGGCTGATGGCCGAGTGCCCGACAGAGGATCTCGTGGCGGCGGCAGGCAAGGTGCGCGATCTGACCAGGCCAGGAGTTGTGACCTATTCCCGAAAGGTGTTCATCAATCTAGTCAATTTATGCCGGGACACGTGCTCGTACTGCACGTACAAAAAAGAGCCAGGCGACCCGATGCTCTCGATGCTCCGCCCGGACGGCGTACTTGCGATAGCCGAGGCGGGAAGGCGCGCCCGGTGCACGGAAGCGCTGTTTGTCACGGGCGAGCGCCCCGAGCAGAAATACAGCGAGGCAAGATCGTGGCTGTCGTCGCTTGGCCACTCGTCCACTGTTGATTATATCCAAGAAATGAGCGAGCTCGTCCTTGAAAAAACAGGGTTGCTTCCACATACAAACGCCGGCAGCATGACGAAAAAAGAGATGGCGCAGCTGCGCGACACCAACGTCAGCATGGGAGTGATGCTTGAAACGTCGAGTGAGCGGTTGATGGGGAAGGGGATGGCCCACGAGGGAGCGCCGAGCAAGAACCCAAAGGTGAGGATAAAGACGCTAGAGGGCGCCGGCGAGCTAAAGATACCGATGACAACCGGCGTGCTTGTCGGAATAGGCGAGACTCCGGAAGAGCTAATCGACTCGCTGTTTGTGATAAAGGAACTACACGAAAAACACGGACACATCCAGGAAGTGATACTGCAAAACTTTGAGCCCAAGCCGGACACAGGAATGGCAAACTTTGCGTCAACTCCAAAAGAATATTTCCTGCGCGCAGTCGCGCTGTCGCGCCTCGTGATGCCTGCGATGAACATACAGGTGCCCCCAAACCTAAACCCTGCAATATACGGCCGCTACCTTGACGCCGGCATCAACGACTGGGGCGGAATATCGCCAGTCACTATAGACCATGTCAACCCCGAGTTCCCCTGGCCCACCATAGATTCTGTGCAAAAGGTCACGGAGGAAAAGGGCAAGAGCCTGCGCGCCCGGCTGCCTGTTTACCCTGAATACCTCAAAAAGGATGGAGGATTTATATCGGAACGCCTTGAAGAGTATGTGCGCTTGTTTGCTGATGGCTCGGGCCTTGTGAAGGAGGATTATCTAAATAATGGCTCTTGAATCGATGCTGAAAAACGCCGACCCTGTGGTGGCGTCTGCGCTTGACCGCGCCCTTGCCGGCAAAGACATTACCGTTGACGAGGCAATCGCGCTCTTTGACTGCACGGGCCTGGAGATGAACCTGCTTGTCACCGTGGCAGACGTGCTCCGGCGCCGGACAGTGGGCGACATTGTCACGTATGTCGTCAACCGCAACATCAACTTTACAAATGTCTGCATAAAGCAGTGCGGCTTTTGCGCCTTTTCACGCGATTTTCGCGAGGAGGAAGGCTACTTTTTACCAAATGAAGAGATAGTAAGGCGCGCCAAGGAAGCAGCGTCGCTTGGCGCGACAGAAGTCTGCATACAGGCGGGGCTCCCGCCCAAGATGGACGGCAACCTCTACGTCGACATCTGCAAGGCTGTGAAAAAAGACCTGCCGGACATGCACATACACGCCTTTTCGCCGGAGGAGGTGCTGTACGGCGCGGTGAGGTCCAATACGCAAACTTATGATTATTTAAAGATGTTAAAGGAGGCCGGGGTCGGCAGCCTCCCGGGCACCGCGGCTGAAATCCTCGACCAGCCATTACGCGACGTGATATCTCCGGGCAGGATAAACGTCAACGACTGGGTCTCGATAATCAAGCAAGCACACTCGCTTGGCATCGCGACAACGTCGACTATAATGTACGGCCACATCGAGACTTCGCGCCACAAGGCAGAGCACGTCGCGCTCTTGCGCGAAATCCAAAAGGAAACACACGGCTTTACCGAGTTTGTCCCACTGAGTTTCGTCCATACGGAAGCGCCGATGTACAGCCACCACACGGTTTCGGGGATACGCGCCGGCGCGGACGGCAACGAAGTGGTCAAGATGCACGCGGTGGCGCGGATAATGCTGAACAACCACATACCGAACATCCAAGTGTCGTGGGTCAAGGAAGGGGCGAGGATGTCGCAGCTCCTTCTTGCTGCCGGCGCAAACGACTTTGGGGGCACGCTGATAAACGAGAGTATCTCTACTGCGGCAGGCGCGCAGCACGGCCAGCTGATGAGGCCAAAGGAGATAAGGCAGCTGATACGCTCGTCAGGCAGGGTTCCGGCACAGCGCTCTACCACGTACAAACTGCTAAAGACCTACCGCGACGAAAACGACGAGACAGAATCCGCGCTTGACAGCGCAGACCCTGCTCAATTTGGCTCGTACCAGCAGCTGGTGAAGCTGGACAAGTTCCGCTACAAGGATGCCAAGAACAAGCCGAGCCAGTAAAGAAAGATAAGACTTATACAGACATGTTCGCGCTATCAAAAACACACGATGCCACTTGGTGGGGTCGTAGCGAAGCCAGGCATCGCAACGGGCTCCAGATCTAACAAAAATGGGCTAGTTAGAAAAGAAACCCGTGGGTCAAGGGTTCAAATGATTGCGGTTAGCCCCGCGTCAGGACAAATCCCTTCGGCCCCACTTTTGTATTCTTTCAAGCCGGACGATGTCGTCATTACTTCTTCTGGCTTGCTTGTTATTGCTGTCAAAATCTGACAGTGGCAGCTACAGCCGGAGGAAAATGGACACCGCGCAGTGCCGGTAAGGTTAGCTGCAACATCACTGCCGACTTTTTTTCCACTTGCACGCAGCCCGGAAAATTTCCGGCTACCCAAAATAATATCAATAAGCTGTCACTCTACTAGAACAATGGCAGCTAAAAAGGCAAAGAAGTCCAAGGCAAAACCGAAAAAGAAGTAATTTTCGGTAAGCTTTAGGCGCTGCTTTGGCCGCAAGCCGCGCCAGTACATGTCCGGCGGCCGTACGTCTTTTCCACAACAACATTATCAACTTTTGTCCGAACGTTTGGACTAATTTCCAAATAAAACTCTGCTATATACGCGGCGTGCAAGCCGCAAGAAACCACACTGCGGGAATAAGCATGGTTGCGTTCATAGTCGCAGTCACAGTCAGCCTGGCGTACTACCAGTACGTATACGTGCCAGAGGCCAACATGACCCCCTACGTTCCAAAAGAGGTACGAAACCCCGAGCAAACCACGCAGATAACCATAGTAAAGGACGCAGGCTTGGAATCAAACCCCAAGAACTTTGTCCCAAATGACGTGCGCGCCGTCCTGGGGCTGTCAAACAAGGTGACTTGGACAAACCAGGATTCCAATTTTCATACCGTGACGACTGATGACGGCGAAAACTATGTCGACGCCATAAACGGCAAGTTCGATTCGCAGGCGCACCTTGACGATACCACAAACGGCTTTATCGCCCCTGGCAGCTCGTGGTCATTCACGTTCACAAAAGCCGGAGACTATCACTATCATTGCGTCCCGCATCCTTTCATGCAGGGCGTGGTCCACGTTGTAGAGAACTTCTCCTAGGTGGAGCAATGGCCGTCACTGGACCCGCAGCCGCAGCATCCTTTGTGGCAGTGGCCTTCCTTGTCGTGGTAGCCGTACTCGTGCTGGCACGCCGGGCAGAGCGCGTGCGAGTCTCTGGCAGCAGCTTCCAACGTTCTCTTCGAACAAAAGCGCGGCTAAAAGACCTTTGCATGGGGCATGTTGTGCGCTCTTGCAACTGCCTCATCAAGAATTTTGCCGCCTGAGATGCTGGTCGCGCGTACAAGCTCCGGCCTTGCCTGGCCGGTAGCGATGGCCCTGACATAGTCGGTTATCGCGTTTGAAAGCGCCATTGACGCATAGCGGGGGACAATGGACGGCATGTTCGGGACACGCACAAAGACGTTTCCGAAATAGTCTATCTGCGCCGGCGACATTATCGTGCCCATGCTCTGCGGCGCGTATTTGCCAGTCGAGTCGACAAACGGGAAATTTCCTCCCTGGTCGATAGAAATATCGACTATCACCTTCTTGCGCATCTCAGACGCGTCCTTTAGCGTCTTTTCGTCAATAACCCTGTCCGCCTTTTCCTTGTCGTACGTGGCGCCGATTATCGCGCTTGCACCCCTTATTGTGTCATAGTCGGCGCTTGCCACGATCGAGCACCTGCCAAGGCCAAGCTCCTGCAGGTATTTCCTGCGGCTGTCCCTCTTTTCTATTATCGTGAGTTTTGCCCCGAGCGCGTGGCACGTCTTTGCGGCCATCTCGCCCGCGGTACCGCCCCCAAATATCACCGCCTGCTTGTCCTGCAGAGACAGGCTGCTTGCCAGCGCGGCGTCCACCTTGCCCTCTGTTATTCGCTCAAAATCCTCGACGAACCTTGTCTTTATCTGGTCTGCCCCTGCCTTCATCCGGAGTGACCTGTCGTGCCGGAAAGCATAGTTGTGGAAGAACCCTGCCCATACGCCGGCAAGGGTTCCGGCAATCCTGCTCATGGGCATCAAAAGGGGCGTAAGGCCGTTTCCGTCCACCACCTTTTCAAACGAGATGAATGTGGCGCCCGAGTTTATCGCGGCATCAGTCAGTTCCCTGCTTGACTCGAAATGGTTGTAGCCGAAAATCACGTGCCTCGGCAAGACGTGCGCGTGCTCGCCCTTGCCTACCTGCAGCTCCTTTACCTTGACCACCAGGTCTGCCTTTGAATATAGTTCCGCCATGTCTTTTGCAATCTGCGCGCCCGCAGAGACGTATTCGGCGTCTGAAAAGCCACTCTTTGCGCCTGCATCCCGCTCGACTGCCACCTTTATTCCTGACGCGACCAGCGACGCGATAGAGCGCGGGGTGAGCGCGACCCTGTTTTCATAGTCTTTTATCTCCTTCGGGACGCCTATTGTCAACGCAGGCTATAGCCAAAATTTCCTATTATTATTTTTCCCTAGTGTATGACCTTGGATATTTCCGCAGTCGAGCCAAAGGTGTCTTTTGCCTCCGGGATGTGCCTTTCGATGGCCTTGTGGGCCGAGTCGACAAACACCATCGCCGGGTCCTGCTTCTTGAAAGCCTTCAGGAGCTTGCGCGCAGAGGAGCCCAGCTTTTCAAAATAGATGGCCGAGCTCTCCTCGATTATCATGTCTGCGTCGCGGCACGAGATCCCGTTCTTTCTCAAGTGCTGCTCCAGCTTGCTTGCAAAATGGGCAAAATGCACCGAATATGGGTTATCGTCAAAAGCTGACGTGCCTCTCCACCGCTAGTATATGCGCCTACCATGCATTTTAATTTTGCATATTGCGCCTCTTGCTGTCTCGATATAAAGTTTAAGACGCAGGATGCACACACACTTTACTGCATATATATGGTAGAAAAGAGCCCCGGCCCGAGCACCGACCTGTTCGTGTGGCCCTTTGTGGCAGGCAAGATGGCGACCGAGATGGCCCTGACGGCGTCGGTCTCGTTTGCGAGGATGGTCCAGATAGCGGCCCAGTCTACAAACACTGCCCTTGACAAGTACATCGAGCTTGCGGAGCAGGAGATGAAGAGGGCCCAGCGCAGGGAAAGCGTCAAGGTCGAGTGAGCCTTCGCAGGCTCTTGTTGTATGCAAGGCCGAACCTGTGCGCCTCGTCGCGGGCGTATTGCAGCATCCTTAATGCCGCGCTCCTCCTTGGCAGGACTATTGGCTCTTTTGCATCCTGCATATAGATCTCCTCGTTTTCCTTGGCAAGGCCGACGCACTGCACTATGAGGCCCGTCGACGCAAGCGCCGCAGTCGCTGCTCCTAGCTGGCCCTTGCCGCCGTCTATCACCACGAGGTCGGGCAGGTCCTTTGCGTCTTTGTATCTGCGCCGTACAAGCTCTCCAATCATCGCAAAGTCGTTCTGGCCCTTTACGGTCTGTATCCTGAACTTGCGGTAGCCCTCCTTGTGCGGCCTGCCGTTTACAAAGCGCACGCTAGAGCCCACCGCAATGTCCGTCCCCAGGTTAGAAACGTCAAAGCAGTCGACTGTCTCTGGCATGACTGAAAGCGCAAGTGCCTGTTTCAGCTCGACTACCGCCGGCGCATAGCCCCGCTCGACGTACATCGCAAGGTTCTTCATTATCAGGTCGACCAGCCGGCGCCTCTCGCCCGAACTTCCGGCAGTCCTTATCTTTACCGGGTGTCCCGCAAGCTTTTCAAGCGACATCAAAAGCACGCCTTTTTCCTCCGGTTCTTCGCTTGTGAATATCATCTGCGGGATCGCAGGAACCGACGAATAGTACTGCAGGAGAAACGACGAAAACGAGTTGTCCGCCACGATGTCAAACTCGAATTTTTTCCTGTCGCTTATGACGCCGTGGGTGCGCTTGAGCGCCATGACGTGCGCCACGCCCTTTTTCTCGTCACGGATTATGCCGACGTACTCCTCATGCGGCCTCTTTGCCGCCTTTTCCATCTTTTGCCTTATGCGCAGGTCGCTCAGGCGGTACAGGGTGTCGCGGATCTCTTTTGCGCGCTCGTAGTCGCCAATGTCCGACGCGCGCCTCATCTC
>NZ_CAMLDP010000009.1 GCF_946478925.1 uncultured Nitrososphaera sp.
GCCGGGTGTAGTCTGTGCGAAAGCAACGAATGGCACTACTGCCATCGATGCGACCGCCATGACTGCAATCAGCAGGACAGGAACTAGCAACTGCTTTCCTGTTAGACTTGTCATCGTTGAATTGCGACAGCCATGATTCTTAAGACTTGAGGAGAAGAAACAGAGGATCAAATTATTTGTAATATTCATATGAAAAATGTCAGGAAATTATTTTTGCCCGGTAGGGGATATATTGTTCTGATTCTTTCAGGTTTTTTGCAAATCCCAGGCTTTTCTTTTGATGTCGCGAGGCAGGCTTTTTTGCCAAGCCTTTTGCGCAGGCTTTTAATCCTGATTTTGCCGCTTTGCTCGGGCGCAAGAGAAAAGCTTGCGAGATGCTTATCTATTGATGCAGCTTGTCGCAACCTGCTTTGCAGGCGATATATTTGCGCTCTCCGCGTCGATTTGCATAGATTCTTCTCTTAACGAGATGCAGAGAGATTTTACCAGCATTTGACAAAAAAATAGTAGCTGGATCAGCTACGCCTGCGCCTTTCGTCTTCGGTCCTTTGCCTTGCTTCCCTAGACAATGACGATGACGCCTGGCCGAACGTCTCAGCAAAGCCTGCGGCTATTCTAGCCATCTCTCTCGCGTTGTCTCTTGCGTGGTTCATAGTAGTCCTTGCGGCTTCAATGTTTGCAAACATCATGTTATTCGCCATCCTCGTGGTGGCCAAAGTGACGTCTGCAAAGCTGCCTGCCATCCTCGTGTACAGGTCTGCCATCGCCTGGGGCGACGCCGGCATACCCCACCACCATGACGACTGACGCACGTTCTGCATCCAGTTTGACTGGATGGAACTGATCGCCTGCCTCTGGGAATCGAGGTAGCTTTCGGCAATATCCCTCGTCGCGTCTATCGATTGATTCTGGTAATCGTTCACAACTTGGTTGTATCTTGGAATCTCTTTCCTTGCCTCGTCAATAGCCTCACGGATATTCTGCTTGGTCTCGTCGATGGACCGGGCCACTGCCTCTTGCTGCTCTTGCAGTTCCTGCTGCTGCGGGCTACTACTACCACCGCCGCCGCTCCTGCTGCTCTCTGCGGCAGTTCCCCCTCCTCTTTTTTCTGGCTCTTCTTTTTCATCTTTTCTAGAAGCCATATCTCTTTTCATGAAATGAACCGCATCATGAAACAAAAGGGTTTTGAAACGACAAGGTTTTAGCAAGAGTGGCGCTGACCCTCTTGCATGGGCAACAGTAGCATCAGCCTGTCTGTTACTCCTTCGCTGAGGGACGCGCTTTTGGACCTGTATTTCCGGGAGACCTGCGATCAGCAGGGCTGGGCGTACATTGCTGCGCCCAAGGACGTCTCGTTCAGAGAAAAAAACACCCTTGCATTCAGCAAGGGTCAGCGCAAGGTCCAGGTCAAGGTGCACGAGCAGCTGGTGCAGGAGATAGAAAAGACGGCACCTGTCTTTGACTACCTTGCGTGCAAGGTCGGCAAGCAAGAGGGCATGGTGGTCGCAAGCCCGCTTGCGCTTTGCTGGGTAAAGACTAGGGGCGGCAAGGAGTTTACGGACGGCCAGCTCGACGCAATGGGCAGGATAAAGCTGCCAGTTGCAGTGTTTCGCGTCCGAGACGTGCTTGTGCCGCCGACCAAGATAGAGACGAAATGGGAAGCAAAGAGCGGCAAGGAATGGCTCGACGAGATCGACGACAGGCGGGAGGAGGCCGAGTCCGACGATGACTATCTCTAGCAAGCCTTAATATGACAACAATCATCCACGCCAAGTAGTATATGCAAGGAATCCAGAAAGCAAAATGCGCTTCATGCGGAATCATGTTCATGTCTGAAAACAACGCCAAGACGTGTCCAGAGTGCTCCAGCCACGGCATGGGCGGCGGTAGCCACGATCACGGCAGCATGGGCGGATGCGGCTGCGGCGGCCACCACCACTAGTTTTTTCCCTGCGCCGCCACTACCGCCGCAAAAGAGTCTAGGAACCCCTGCGCGTACAGGTTAGCGTGTCTCTCGGTGCCCCGGTGGGGCCCTCCCTGCGACCTGAGGTGATGGTAGAATTCGTGCAAGATAACGAACGGGTTGTAAAATATGTCCGAGTTCATAGCATAGATCTTTCTCTCTTTCGGGACGTATACCGCGTACACGGTCCTCCTCTTTCCCTTGATGGTCCCGACTGCGATCTCGGGAGGCTTGACCCTGTAGAATTCGCCCAGTAGTTTCAGGGCCTCCTCGGTCCTCTTGTTCAGGATCATGTACACTATCCTTGCCTGCATCATCCTGTCGGGTCCTGCCGCCGGCATATGGCTTCTGTATAGAAAAGGGCGACTGAAAAGGTTAATTCCCGCAAAGTCCAACCGGAATCGTGGGAGCAGCAGACCTATCGCAGTTCGAAGGCAAGCAGTGCATCAACCTAGAGACCTACAGGAAAACCGGCCAGCCGGTGGCGACCCCTGTGTGGTTCACTATAGACGGCAACAGGCTGTTTGTCGTGACAAAGAGCGATACAGGCAAGGTCAAGCGCCTGCGCAACAACGAGGCGGTCAGGGTGATGCCGTGTGGGATGCGCGGCGAGCCAAAGGGCGAGTGGGTGGGCGCAAAGGCGCGTTTTGCAACGCCGGAAGAAACAGAGACGGCGCTAAAGCAGAGGAGCAAGAAGTACGGCTTTAAGGCCAAGATAGCAGGGTTTTTCTCGTCCGGCAGGGGCGAGCTCGTTGCGATATCGATAGCGCCAGAAGGAGCATAATTGATGATAAGGGTGGACATTTCGCGCCTGTGCGCAGATCTAAAGCCGGCAATCCTCGGCGCGCTTTCGGCCGACGACGGCGATGTTGTAATCGTTCACGAGGACGACATAGGGAAGGTCAAGCAGGTTTTGGAGAAAAAGCTGCCGGAAGACTATGTGGTTGCCGAGAACACGGAGGACCCCAAAGAGCTTGCGGTCCTGAAAAAGGGCGACCTTGAGCAGCTCAGCCTCTACTTTTGCAGTTTTTGCGCGATGGTCTTTGGGTCAGAGACAGAGCGCAACCTGCACCAGCGGGTCCACTATTTTGGGTTCGGCTGATGACGTATAGCAGACCTATAACACGATTTACAGAAATTCGATGTTATCATAAATTTTAATTACTGATCTTTATAAGAGAACTAGAAAATTATAACTTCTATACAAACAGAAGATTTTAATACTAAAAATTCCATATTACTGATGATGACAAAAGTCGTGCCGACAACCATTGCTTGACGATGGCGCTTGGCGGCACATGAAAAGAAAAAAAACAAAACTGCATCGGAAGGTACAAAAACCGCGACTTTGACGGCATGGGCTGTAACAAAGGTCGTTGATGCAGGATCGCCAAGCGCCTCATCATCCCTCTTTCAGTTCTATCTCTTTCACGCCAACGTCCATGACCATATAGAATTTCCCGGCTGCCTCGATGATGTCGCCTGCCGCTATCGTTGCGTGCGGCCTCTTTTCCTTCAGCGGGTGGCCAAACGGTTTTTCGCTCTCCCGGAAGCGCAGCCAAATCCTGCCGGTGGTAATGATGTTTTTCAGCTCGTGCTCCCACACGAGGTCGTAGATGGTCGAAAGAGCCTGCTGACTTATCCTTGCGTCGAGAAGCTCGACGCCTACGGCTTCCCTGCAGAAATAGACACGGACCTTCATTCCTTTTGCTTCACTCGCGGCGCGCGAAAGTCGCCTATGTCAAAACCTTTTTCGCGCAGGTATTTCAGCGCCAGCTTGTAGACTATTTCGTCGTGGCCCGCCGCTTCAAGCACGCGCGACCACTGCACCGCGCCTGACTGCGCTATCTCGCCTTCAAGGATGCCGGCGACGCCCCTTGCCTCCTGCCGGCACTGCTCAAACGTCTTGCCGTTGCGGTAGGCGTGTGTGCGAGAGTCGCAGGCGTCATCCATGCATGAGCAATCCCTGACAAGAAATTTAAACGGTGCATCCGCTAATGCACGCTGTCTTGAACAACAAGGGCACAGTCATCGCAGGCGTTGCCATTGGAGCGGCAGTCGCCTACTTTGCTGTAACGGTGCTCGTCCTGCCCGGCGCGTACGTCCCGGCGCTGACGCCTCCGAAGCCAGAGCCGGTAGTAACTGACGTCTCTGTTTCCAATAGCACGATAGAGCTTGGCCAGAGTTTTGCGCTGCGGGTCAACGCCACGAACCAAGGCGACCACGCCGACAGGCAGATAGTGTCCGTCGCGTTTCCAAACGCAACAAGCACTAATGGCGTCGTGACCATGCAGGAGGAAAACTTCAAGCAGTCAGCCGCTTTTATCGCGGTAGGAACTCCCGTAGGTTCAGGGTATGCAGGCACAGCCCAGAAGGTAAATGCGCAGTACCCGTCTGTCGAAATATACAGCAGCCCGTGGCAAAAGGGCGAGTCGTTTAACATGGTGCTGTCAGTCAAGCCTGCGCAGGAGGGCAGGTTCGTGTTTTTCGTAAAGGCAGTCGGCTTTCCGCACAACGGCGACCAAGCGCACTGGCCTTCTAGCGGGACGCTTGACCAGCAGAACGAGTACGTAGGCGTCTACTCCGTCAACGTGGTGACAAAGGCTTAAAATTGTACATGCATGAATATTACAGGCATTGAACTATTTCCAGCGCGGGACGCTCATCTCCGAGCCGACGCAGAGGCTCTCTGCTGGATACATCATCCTCACGCTCGGAGTCCTCATGGCGATATCCGGAGGCACGTGGGACGTCACTAACCACCTGCTGAACAAGCCCGAGACGTTCTTCTCTCCTCCCCATGCGGTTCTCTACTCGGGCGCGGGGACGGCTGTATTTGGTGCCGTGCTGGTGCTATCGGCTTCCCGCGCCGCCAAAAAAACAGACTGGCCAGCCAGGCTTGCAATCGCGGGGGTCACGCTCTTGCTGGTCGCCGGCCCGGTGGATTTCTGGTGGCACTCGCTCTTTGGCCTTGACGGTCTGCTCAGCCCGCCCCACGCCGTCCTTGTAAGTGGCATGGTGACAAGCGGAATCGGCGCCATGATAGGCATCATCTATGCGTGGCCAAAGGTGGAGAGCAAATCGCTTCCAAGGGCCCTTCTGGTGCTCGGCATGCTGCCCGTCTGGCTTGCAGCTGCCGGCTCTATCGACATGTTCTCACTCCCGTTCTCCGACACTGGCTTTTTCCATTTCAACCCGCAGCCGTGGGCAGGCGCGCTGGTAGCCATGCTCGGCTTTCCGCTGATAACTGCCGCAATCATCGTCGCAACGTCCAGCCTTGCGAACAGGAGGTTTGGCGTCGTTTCCGCGCTTGCCGGCGCGTTCGTGTTTGTCTGCGCGCTGACGTCCATAGTCCCCAACGAGGCTCTCTGGCCCACCATCCCGTTCTACATATCCATAATGATCCCACTCGTCGCGGCGGACGCCATGCTGTCGCACTGGAAGTCAAAAGGCGCGATATTTGCGGCAGGGATGATCGCGGGCCTTGCGTTTTTCGTGCTCTATTATCCGCTGATAACGCACACCTTTAACAAGATAGTAATGCCGGAAAGGGCCGTGTGGGCAAGCCTCACAGGGCTCATATACTTTGACATGGTGCCGGCGGTGTTCCCGCTGGTGGCAGTCCCGGCCGCGGCAATGGGTGTCTTTGGAGCGATAATAGGGCAGAGGATGGCTACAAGGGCAGAGCTTGCGCTCTTGAAATAATAATAGACAGTACTCCCTATTTCTCCGAGCCGCGGTACACATACATACACACCTGCAGGCAAAAAAAACAGTGAAAAATCTGCAATGACACAGGAGGAAAGGAGGAACAAGCTGGCGCTGGAGCGGATGAAAAAGCTCAAGATAGTGCTTGTGCTGACTTCTGGCTACCTCGCTGCCGAAGTTGTCGGGGGCCTTCTCACCAACAGCCTAGCGCTGCTAGCAGACGCAGGCCATATGCTCACCGACGTCGGCGGTCTGACCCTTGCGCTCTTTGCCATCAGCTACGCCCGCAGGCCGGCCACCCCGCAGAGGACGTACGGCTTTTACAGGATGGAGATACTTGCCTCGCTTGCAAACGGCGTAGTGCTGGTGCTCTTGTCGGTGTACATCCTGTACGAAGCTTACAGGCGCATATTCGAGCCTCCAGAAGTCCAGAGTTTATCGATGACCATAGTGGCCGCTATCGGCCTTGCAGTCAACCTGGCAGGGATGCGGCTGATTGGTGGTCGCCACAATCACGGCGCTCACGAGCATGAGCACGACCACGAGGAAGAAGAGAAGGAAGAAGAAAAAAGCCTGAACATCGAAGGGGCGCGCCTGGAGCTCCTTTCTGACACGCTGGGGTCGATTGGCGTGATTGCCGCTGGCGCGGTAATAATGGCGACGGGGTTCCGCCTTGCAGACCCGATAGTAAGCATCGGCCTTGCCGTGTTCATACTCCCAAGGACGTGGTCGCTTCTCAAAAAGTCGGTCCACATCCTGATGGAAGGAGTGCCGAGCAACATATCGTACGAGGAAGTAAAGAGCGCGATACTCCAAGTGAGAGGAGTGACGGGGATATTTGACATGCACATATGGACAATAACGTCGGGCATCAATGCCCTATCTGCTCACGTAGTCGTGATAGACATTGGCAGGTCAAGCGCGATACTGCAAGAGATAAACTCGCTGCTTGAAAAGCGCTTTCGGATAACCCACGCCACAATCCAGATAGAGAGTTACCATTCCGAATCGGGCGCGCCCTGACTTATTGTTGTTTTTTGTACTAATCAAACACGTGCAGGCCGCCGACCATCGACATCAACACCACGACGACTATGATTATCAGCCCGATGACGAGCCCGACTGCGATGAGCGACATGTCGTCCATCTGGATCTGGCTTAACAAGGCGGAGCTCTGCGATGTGTCAAAAAGCGACTGTATGAATGCCGGATTGACAAAAACAGGCGCTGGCATGGATTTGGTAGCTCTACGCTTTACTTAAGGCTTACGTCCTTTGCCGATTCTGGGCATCGCTTAAATGCATGGCAGGAACCTTGCAGGTTGTATGCACGGCAACGGCCCGTACAGGGTGCTGCACTATGGCAACAGCAGTTCTGCCACCCTGTACCTCAAGGACTGCATCGCGGGCTTCAACGACGACGTCAGAGAGGGGTCGGTCGACGTCGTAGTCACGTCGCCTCCGTACAACATCGGGGTCGGCTACAACTCGTACCGCGATACCTTGCCCCGCGAAAAGTACCTCGCTTGGATGGAGCAGGTCGGAATCGCAGTCAAGAGGGCGCTTGCCGACGACGGCTCGTTCTTTCTCAATATCGGCAACAGGCCGAAGGACCAGTGGATAGCGTGGGACGTCGCCTCTGTCATGCGCAGGCACTTTGCCCTGCAGAACGTGATAACATGGGTCAAGTCGATTGCGATAGGCAAGGCAGACGCAGGCGACTATCCCGGGATTACCGGCGACATTGCGGTAGGCCACTTCAAGCCCGTCGCAAGCGAGCGCTTTCTCAACGACTGCTACGAGTACATTTTCCATTTCACAAAGACCGGCGAGACAAAACTGGACAAGCTGGCAGTAGGGATACCGTACCAGGACAAGAGCAACATCGGCAGGTGGAAAAAAGCCAAGCAGGACAGGCGAGACCGGGGAAACACGTGGTTCATCCCGTACGAGACGATACAGAGTAGAAAGGATAGGCCGCATCCTGCCACGTTTCCGGTAAAGCTGCCGGAAATGTGCATCATGCTGCACGGCCGCGCCGGGCTCGTGGCAGACCCCTTTACAGGCATCGGCTCGACGGCGCTAGCCGCAAAAAAGCTCGGCATTTCGTTTATCGGCTTTGAGATAGACAGGAGCTACCTCGACGAGGCGATAGCTAGGTTGCTTTCGTAGCCGAGATCATCATCACGGGGTTTCGCGCAAGCATCATCGTTCCTGTCGTAACCTTGCGCGCCTTTGCAATCGTCACCTGCGTCACGTCGACATCCTTCAACCCCAGCTCGCCGACTGCGGCAAGGGCCTGGTACATCGTCTCTATCAATATCGTGTCAATAACTATTCTGCCTCCCTTTTTCAGCCTGTCCACTGACAGCTGTATCACCTGCTTTGCGTCGCCCCAGGTGCCCCCCACTATGACGGCGTCAACCTGCGGGAGCGTCGGGAGCACGTCCTGCGCCTTTCCGAGGATCACCTGCGCTGCAGTCCCAAATTTTACAAGGTTCTTTTTTGTCAGCTCGACAGCGTTATTATCGAAATCAATCGCATACACCTGCCCCCCTGTCTGCAGGCACAATTCCACGGTGATGCTGCCGCTGCCGCACCCCACGTCGATGGCGGAATACCCTTCTTTCAATCTGAGCTTGCTTATCGCAAGGGCACGCACATCCTCCTTTGTTATCGGGACGTCCTCCGTGCGCTCGAAAAGCTCGTCAGGGATGCCGGGCGTGCTATAGTCCCACAACAATACGGACGGCGTTACGGAAACCCGCTATTTATTTGAGGAGGGTGGACTGGTGCAGTGCCGTGTAGACGATGACCATGGCCAGTATGTTCATGAAGATAAAAGGCACGATGCCGTCGTAGCCGGCCTTTTTCTGCAATTCCTTTGGAAAGCCCTTTGAAAGCGTCCTGCTGATTACTAACGAGATGAGGAAAAACGCGATTGCGATGCCAAGCGCCATTCCAATCGCCGTGCTTTGGTCCGTGCCAGGTGCTATTGCAAATCCGGCTATCGCGCCGCCGATTATGCCCAGCACGATGCGCATATAGTATACCTTCTCTAACGCCACGTTCGGGATTGGTTGACTGCGGCCGGTAAAATGCCTTGCGGCGGGCTGGCGGGTCTAACCCCAGCCCATCTTGTGCTTGTAGTAGCTGGCAAGCTTGGCGTGCTTCATGCGCTCGCCAGAGTTCTCGGCCTTGTCCATCTTGCGCAGGTGTGTGCGGAACTGGTAGAGGTCGCACATGCACACGCCGGTCACCGGCTTGTACTTTACCCTAGACACCTCGTGCTTTTTGTGGCTGGCATACATTATCGCCAGTTTTGGCACGAGCTTGCTTGCGACTATGCCGCCGATTGCGACATAAAGCGCTGGACCGGTCGCAAAGGCGTGGTACGGGTTGACGCCGGCGGACTGGAAATACAGAAGTGGCCCCAGAATAGACGCAAGCACGCCGCCAAAGGTGGCGACCGCAGAGACCCTCGACATCCTGTCGTACTGGGCAGTCTCTTGCTCGAACTGGTCGATCAGCTTTTCGTATTTTTCGTCTAGCTTGGCCTTCTCTTCCTCTGTGGAAAGTGCCGCTGAAATCTCCATTTGATTTCTGTGCTGCAAACTCGCTAATTAAGTTTGTTTTAGAGAGGATTTCCACGTTATTTTTCAGCGAGGAATTTTTTCAGAAATGCATTTTGCAAGAAAAATATCATTATTATGTAATTACTTGATCATCGCAATCTGAGTACTGCAGCAAAACATCTCGCAAATTACAAACTTTTTGCTTTTAATTGCAAGTGCTTGCGCGCCTCAAGCTGGCTGTGATATAATTATTTGATTTTATGATAATATCGAATTGCACAATTTATCGTGTGAATATTAATATTTCGTACATTTTTTTCAACTATCTATGGAAGAGAGCCGTCGCCGCTCGAAACAGACGCTGAAATTCTCTGCACAGAGGCTGGACAATATGACGCCCGAGCTTCTGGCAAAATCAATGTGGATGAGCACCGGCATGGCAATGATATTTTCGCTTCCACCTCTCGGCTTGTTTATCGGCTTGTATGAGGCTGAAATGCACATTGGCATCGCGGCAGGGATCGGCTTTGGAGTCCACTTTGCGACGCTTGCTTTCTCCAGAAAAATAGCTGCTGGCCTGTCCAAGCTGTTCGACTGAGCAACAGCGCTAGAATTTTTGACACCCACGGTTTACTTGCCGGACGAAATTTCATAAGGGAAGAAATCACAATTGAGCAGGATATACGAGATCCACAGGTACAGGAGCGACGAGTTCCAGTACGTCGTGGCAAGGACCAACAAGCATTCTGAAGACTATGTGAAGGCGGACGTGGAAAAGATGAACTCGCTTTTGTCGCCGGAGATGCGGACGGAAGGCATCAGGTACGTGTTTGCGCTTGGCACTGTTGACGGCATGAACAAAAAGACGGGCGAGCGGACGGCGAAAAAGAAGGAGAAGCAACAGCAGGCGGCGGCAAGCGAGCAGGTGCAGATTTCTTCCCCTGCGATATGACCATCGTTGTCGCTTAATTTCTGCAGCTTCTCATCCCGTCTGTTTCCGTACATTATGCTCTCATCAAGGATTCCTGAAACTCGGCCTGATAAAGACGAGTTTTCTTTCGATTATCATCTTTTCCCAATCGACTGCGGCAAATGCAACGACAGACAGCAACCCCAGAGAATCAAGAGCCAGGATCCCGACCAGGTGGTCAGAAAACAAGCCCAGAAACGGCTTGAAGGCCATCGCGGTTACGGAAATCAGGACGGCGTAGGATACAACCCTCCCTATCCAGAACCCAAGGAATATGCTGAACGTCCTTGCCTTCATCATCCCGTACCCTATGAAGAGCATGTTGCTCGGGAGGGGCCCCAGCGCGAAAATCAGTGACAGGATGAAATACGCATATTTTTTGCCGGCGAGGTATTTTTCGATTGCGTCCAGGCTGTTTTTCCTCTTTTGCCCCATGAACCTTCGCATCTTGGAACTTGCGAGCATTAGCGCAAAGCGTCCTGCCGCAGACGCGGTGGCGCCGACCAGCGCCAGGTACAACGGGTTGAAAGAAGGAAAAGCCGAGTATATCGATGCCAGAACAATCCAGCTTGGAGGCATCATCACCGGGACGACGTTGATGCCAAACACCAGCAAAAGGATTCCGGCATATGACCAAGTCTCTACGATTGAATCAATCGTCAGCACTCTGCCGCTCTCTCCCTTTCTTGAAAATGTTTGCAGCAACTAGAACAACAATATCGTGAGAGCAGCGCGCAAAAGCTGCTACGTTTAGTAGCATATGAGATTAATTCGCTTCTCTGCTCAGTTAATTTAATTGTTTGATGATCTTTTGGTGTTTTTATTCTCCTATCAGAGGCTTAGATTAACATGGATTAGTCAACGTTATTAGCCGGCGTTTCGGACGCGTTCTTGCTGCTGATATCATAGAATGGCCTATGAAAACGTGATTCTTGTTGTAATATTGATGGGAACGGTGTTTTTTGGCGCAAAAAAGCTGCCTGAACTGGCCAGATCGCTTGGACGGGCGCAAACGGAATTCGAGAAGGCCAGAATAGAAGCCCAAAGAGAGATTCGCAGCTATAATAATGAGGATGACAATACAAATGCTGCAGCAGGCCAAAGTCCCGGCGCGCCTGCAAACAAAGGCGCAGGTATGGAGGCAGATAACGTCACTGCTGCCACCACCAAAGTGTCGGAATCCAACAATAATTCATCTCTGGTTGTCACTGCAGCAGCCGCCGATATTGACAGGGTAAAGCTCCAGAATGCTGCAAAAAAGATCGGAGTCGAAAATCCTGAAAAGTTGTCCGATGACGAGCTGAGGGACGCCATACGAAACAACCTTGATCTTTGACCGGTCGTTATTTCCACAGAGACATCATGTGCAAATTCCCGCGCCGGCCGCAACCTAATGATTTTTATAAAGCGCTGGAAGCATTGAGGGCTGCGCATGGCTAACAAGGTCAGCATTCCAAGCAAGATCTTTGGCACCGTTCTTGCCCACAGCATGAGGGGCAAGATGCTTTCAAGGACTGAGCTCCAGACCCTTGCAGAATCGAGGGACATCGAGGAGCTCGTGACGAGGATGAAGAACACTATCTACCTCGATGCGCTTGCAAAACTGACCAAGCCGTACACCGCGGAAAAGGTGGAAGGCGCGCTGCGCGAGCACCTTGTAAACACGCACGCCAAGATGGTCACGCTGTCGGGCGGCGCAGGAGTGCTCAACGCGTATTTCGTTAAATACATCACTTGGAACCTGAAGATTATCCTAAAGGGCAAGGCCCTTGGCAGGACGTACGAAGAGTTGCTTCCTAAAATCAACTTGAGGGCAGAAGAGCTCGTCGGCAGGCGCGACCTCGTGGTCAAGGCGCTTGTCGCAAAAGACTTTGACGAGGCCGTCGCGTCATTGCAGGGAAGCGAGTTTGGCGAGGATGCAAGAAAAGCAGCGGCAGTCTACAAGGAGAAGGGCGATGTCAGGGCGTTTGACACTTTTCTCGACCACGCGTTCTACAAGTCGCTTGACAAGTCCATGTTTGGCGAGTCGCCGTTGCAGGACGTGCAAAAGCTAGTGTCAATAGATATCGACGCCTACAACGTGCTTGCGGTCCTGAGGGCCAAGTACTGGGGCCTGCCGGCACAAGAGACAAGCGACCTCATTGCTACCACCACGACAAAGATGGGCAGAGAAACGCTCCAGAAGATGATAAACGTGGAAAAGGTGCAGGAGGCAATCGGCGAGCTGTCAAACACCTCGTACCGCGACCTGATACCCAAGAGCGCCGAAAACGACATTGACGCGATTATGCAGCTTGAGGAAGGGTTTGAGCGAGTCTCTGTCAGGAGAATAGCGGCGTCGTACAGGACGGTATTCACGCTCGGCAACATGCTTGCTACATTGAAGCTGATGATGCTAGAGATACGCAACCTTGCGGCAATCGCAGCAGGCGTCGAGCAAAAGATACCCGTCGACAAGATAATGGCCAGCTTGGCCAAGACTACCTTGCAGTAAATAGTATAGTAGTAGTCATTTCCATCTTTTCAGTCCCGGTATAATAGCGCGGGGCGCACACACACATCTCTTTTGCTTTTTGCGCAGCAAAGACCGCGGCATATTCGTAAAATCATCATGTCATCATCATTAGCTGTAGGGAGTTATCTTGATTCCCTGCTCGTCTGTCCGGTAAAACCCGTCGCCAAGCGGCATACACGCTCTGCAGCTCTGGCACCCGTTTGAAGAAAAAATAAGGCTCTAACATGCACAGGCGAAAAAGGCAAAGAAGAAATGCTTATTGCTTCTTCTTGCCGTCTTCTTCCTTCCACACCAGGTTGGTGTAGAGCATGTTCGGCACGAGTTTCTTGAAGGTGACTCCGTCCGACTTGTACCATTTCGGGAACCATTCGTACAGGTGAAGCCTGATGGTCTGGATGTAGACTATCAGACCCTCAATCATCATGATGCCGATGTTGCCACCGATAAGGATCGCAAGCCCGCCTCCGTGCTCAAACGAGTTGTTCACGGTGACAAGGAGCGCCGAGTGCACGAGGAGCATGATGCCAAGCCGGGAGTACGAGATTGTGTTGGCGAGCATCTCTATAGTCCTTACCATCACGGTCTCGACTACGATGCCGACCATGCCACCGTGCGGCGACTCTTTGCCCTCCGCCTTCAGGTGCTTTTCCTCCTTCATGCCGCCTATGATTGTGATTGCGATGCAGGCAAAGATGATTGGGGGCGCTGCCCTTGCCACCATGCCTACCGTCACCCACGGAAAGACATCGCTTATCCAGGGGATCGGCCCGTACGTCTTGTTTGACAGGAACATGCCGATGATGTCGTACTGGGCGCCGATGGCAGTCAGTATGAGCGAGACCACCGCAAGGTACTGGATTATGGCAGGTATGTCGTGCGTGTATACCATCAGCTTGTGGCCGAGGCGCCAGTCCGCCCTGAGGCGGAGGATGAACGCCATCAGCAGGTGCGCTATGCCGATGGCTATTGATATGGAAAGTATCTTTACCACTTGTTCAAACGTCAGTTCTGCCACGGACAGCAGGCCGATGAACGGGAGTGCGTTGGCAAGGCCGGAAAGCACTGCAAGCTTGGCGAAATGGAACCCAAACATCTCGCCCGTACCAAGGCCGCCGACGGCCGCCGCAAGGCCGCTTGCCGCCACCAGCGTGCCCCACATCTTTAGCCGGCCGTTTCCGCGTATCCGGAACAACATGCCGAGGCCAAAGAGCAGGATGCCGTGCCCAAAGTCCGCAAACATCAGGCCGTAAAACACCGGCCAGACAAAGGAGATTATTTTTGTAGGATCGGTCTCGCCGTACCTCGGCAGGCCCTGCGTCTCGGTGACTACTTCAAAGTTCTTGGAATATCCCTTGTTGTAAAGGAGGGTCGGCATCGTGGGCTTGCCGGCATCTTGGAGGTCGATGGTCACGCCCGTGTCCTCGACGACAGAGACATAGTCGCTTCCGGCAAGTTTCTTGAACTTGCTTTCCATATCTGCCGGGATGTAGCCCTCTATTATAGCAAAGTTTTTCGTCCCGCCCGGCTTTCTCGTCGTTTCAAGAACATCCTTTGCCACGCCGGCGGCCTCGCGCAGCGAAAGTGCCTTTGTGACTATGGATGCTTTTAATTTTACAATCTCTTTGTCCAGCTGCTCTACCTTGGTTTCGAGCTCCTTGACCTTGGCGCTGGCTTCAGAAAAAGCCACGTTGGGATTCTGGGGCATGTTTGCCGGTATCTGGAGCGGGTTGATGCCAAAGCTGCGCATCACCTTTGCAATCCTTTCCGAGTCCTCTGCAGAGCCGACTATGGTGAGCGCCGTCTTTTTCTCTCCCAAGTTCGTAGAGTATACTGCAAGGTCTTCAAGGCTCTTTCTTATCTCGGCCTCGTCGGTAGAATCGATGACATAGATGCCGGCGTAGAATTTTGAAAGGGTGCCAAGGCGCGCCAGGTCCATGCTGAGGCTTGCCGCGTTCTCGGTGAGCGCCTTCAGGTTTGAATATTCTTCAAGCGACTTTTGCGCTATGCTGCGCTCGCCGATTATCTTGCGCGCGCCCTCCAGCTCTTTTGCGGCCCTGTCCTCAAGGTCGGCGATAAAACCCTGGATGTTGTCGACCTGGTAGTCGGTCTTGCCCTTTGGCGCACCCTTGAACATTGTCGCAAGCACGCCCGTCTCTGCGGGGATGCCGAGCGCCTTGATGACTTCGTCAATGTCCTGGTAGAGCTTTTGCGCCTTTAGGAGGAGGTCGTCGTAGTACGGGTTGATGTGCTCGGAAGCAGAAGGAGCCTGTATTGGGTGGAACCATTCAAGCTCGGCCAACTTGCTGACGGCAGCTTGCGTTTCCATCCTCGGCAAGATTATTGTTGCCTTTTTCAGCTTGGCTAGCCCCATGATACAGTTCAGCATGAAGAAAAGACGATCTCTTTAAAATCCTTTCCCTGAGATGCAAGCAATACACACAACAGATGTTATAGTAGAAAATATGAGTTTGGAGTTTGAAAATGAAAAAGGAAAGGAAAAAGAGAGAGCGTGCGCGTGTCCGACTTTTGTGTGTCGGCTGCAGCTGATGATGTTCTTCCTCTTACTGGCCGAGGATGATGAACATCATGACTATACCGTAGATGGCGATTGACTCGACCATACCTACGATAATGAACACGCTGGACTGCATCTTTGGGTTCTCGCTGATGGCCGCAAGACCTGCCGCGCCCACAAAGCCAAGACCAAAGCCAGCACCAAGTGCTGCCAGACCGAATGCTATACCCGCAGCGAGGAACTTGAACGCGTTGCCACTCGTGGCTGCAGCGGCTCCACCTGCTTCCTGCGCATAGGCAGCCGGGCTTGCAAACGCAATGCCTGCAAACACAACTGCCGCGAGAATTGTCAAAAGTGAAAGTGCGCCTCTTACCTTCAGTTGCATCATTAGGGCTTTGGCATGAAAAGCCCTATTTAATGATAACTAACGTGTGAGTGCTATAAACAATAATGTAAAATTTACATGCAAAAAACGGTACAAGAAAACACAAGTAGGAAAAGAAAGAGGTTTTGCTAGACCTTTGACAGCGCCTTGCGTTTGCTCTGGGCAATGTCTTCCTTTATCTTTTGCTCCAGAGAATCGCGCTCGGACTTTAGCTGCGCCTTGGCCTTTTCAAAGTGGCTTGAAATGTCGTTATTATTATTGCTCATGTGCTTGTTGTCGCCCCTGCCTCTGCCAGCTTTTTCCTGTCAAGGACTACTTTAACCTTCTTGATCCTGACAAACTCTTCCCGCTCGCGCTCTTCGAGCGTCGCCTTGATGAAGTAGACTGCTTCCTGGTACTGCGGGATGATGATGTATTCCAGCGCGTTGATGAGCTTTTGCGTGCGCTCTAGCTCCTTTGCAAGGCTGAATATCGCGTTCTCGTATTCTGCGGCCTTGCACACGGACGGGAGCACGTTCTTTATCAGTTTGGACGCCTTGTCGACCGACGCGTTCGTTTCAATAAAGCCGTAAGAGAGGTGCTGGCTTCCCTCGCGCGTTTTCACGGTAAGGGTCGGTATCTTGACGTCGACTATTCTGCGCACGTTGACGTCGGTCTCCATCACGCTCGGAGTCGAGTCTGAAATCGATTCCAGTGTGGTGGTGCCAAGCGTCATGTACGCGTTGTAGACTGCAGAATAAATCTCGCCGAGGGGCGACCAGATGTCTTCTCTGGCCTTGTTGGCCTCCTCTATCATCTCGTCTATCTTTTTCAGGAGCACTTCGCGCTTGTCGTCGAGGATCTTGTGCACCATCTTGGCTACCTGCATCGAGCGCCTTATCTTGATGAGCTCGATTTTTGTTGCAGTCACCCTTCTTGACGACATGTTGTCACTTGCTGCCGCCCTTGTAGTACGCCTTGATGTGCTTTTCCTTTATCTTGGTCAGCTCTGCCTCTGGGAGCGTCGACAGCACTTCCCATGCTCTGGCAAGCGTCTCGTCGAGGTTCCTGTTCTCGTCTGCAGCCTGCTTTAAGAAGTGGTTCTCGAACATGTCGCCTGCATCTAGATATTTCAGGTCAGTGCCTGTGAGGCCGGCGCGGCCGACGATTTCTGCCAGCGCACGCACTTCCTGAGCCCTAGAGTAGAGGTCGTACATCTGGTTTCCCACCTCCGGGTGGTCGGCGCGCGTCTTGCCCTCGCCAACCCCGTCCTTCATGAGCCTCGAAAGCGACGACAGCACGTTCACCGGCGGGTAGATGCCCTTTCTGAAAAGGTCGCGTCCAAGCACTATCTGGCCCTCGGTGATGTATCCCGTAAGGTCGGGAATGGGGTGCGTGATGTCGTCTGCCGGCATCGAGAGGATCGGCACCTGTGTGACAGAACCGTTCTTGCCCTTTATCCTGCCTGCGCGCTCGTAGTTGTTTGCAAGGTCTGTGTACAGGTAGCCAGGGTAGCCCTTTCTGCCGGGCACTTCTTCCCTTGCCGCGGAAATTTCGCGCAGCGCCTCTGCATAGTTGGTCATGTCCGTCAGTATCGCAAGCACGTGCATCCCAAGGTCAAACGCGAGGTACTCTGCTACCGTCAGCGCGACTCTTGGCGTGATGATGCGCTCGATTGCCGGATCGTCTGCGAGGTTCAGGAACAATACGGAACGTCTTAGTGCGCCCGACTCTTCGAGGCTGCGCTTAAAGTATTGTGCCTCCGAGTACTGCACGCCGATTGCAGCGAAAACGACCGCAAAGTCTTCCTTGGTGCCTACGACTGACGCCTGACGCGCAATCTGCGCTGCAAGGATGTTGTGTGGCATTCCAGAGCCTGAGAATATCGGCAGCTTTTGTCCGCGTACGAGCGTGAGCATACCGTCGATAACCGACACGCCGGTCTGGATGAACGACGTTGGGTATTCTCTGCGTTCAGGGTTCATTGGCTCGCCGTTGACGTCGAGGAACTTGTCGGCGATTGGCTCCGGGAGGCCGTCGTTTGGCCTTCCTAGCCCGTCAAACACCCTGCCTAGGAGCTCCTGCGACACGGGCATCTCCATGGTCTTGCCGAGGAACTTGGCCTTGGTTCCTGATACTGTAAGGCCGGTCGTCCCCTCAAAGACCTGGACCACAGCCTTGCCAAAGCCCACTTCGAGGACCTTGCCAAGCCTGCGCTCGCCTTCCGCCGTCTCGATTTCAACCAGCTCGTCAAAGGACGCCTTGGTGATGCCGTCGATGACCATAAGCGGGCCCTTGATTTCTGCTACCTTTGTATATTCAATTCCAGATGCTGTTTCAGGCAACTACTTTAACCTCCTCTGTCTTGGTCGCTGCGCCTCCCAGTTTGCGGAAGCCCTCCTCAAGGGCCTTGTCTAGGTCCGCCAGCTTTGACAGCTGGTCTTCGGGTATGTCGAACTTGGCTTTCAAGAGCTGCGGGATTATCGGCATTGCACGAATGTCTGCAAGTGAGACTTCTGCTTTCAACGCCTTTTGTGCTTCCTTGAAGAACTTGACCATCAATTTTACCAATTTGACTTGTTTCTCTGGACTGCAGTAGGTGTCTATCTTGTCAAACGAGTTCTGCTGGAGGATGCCGATTTTTATCATCCTTGCCACTTCGAGCACCAGCTTTTCCTCGTCCGGCAATGCTTCAGGCCCAAGTAGCCTGACGATTTCCTTCAGCGTGTCTTCCCTCTGCAGGATGTGATACGACTCGCCACGGAGCTCGTACCAGTCGCCGGACACGTTTTCCTTCCACCACTTTGCAACGTCCTCAAGGTATCCAGAGTACGACTGCATCCAGTTGATGGATGGGTAGTGCCTTGAATACGCAAGCCTCGTGTCAAGCGCCCAGAAGGTCTTGATGAACCTGATAGTGTGTGTCGTCACCGGCTCGGTAAAGTCTGCGCCTGAAGGCGACACTGCGCCTACCAGTGTCACAGAGCCTGCCCTGTCGGGAGAGCCAAGGGCGCGCACGCGTCCTGCTCTTTCATAGAACTCGGCAAGCCTTGACGCCAAGTATGAAGGATAGCCTTCCTCTGCCGGCATCTCTTCGAGGCGGCCCGACATTTCACGGAGCGCCTCTGCCCACCTGCTCGTAGAATCGGCCACGAGCACGACATCATAGCCCATGTCGCGATAGTATTCTGCCATGGTTACGCCGGTGTAGATGGACGCCTCTCTTGCCGCCACAGGCATGTTACTGGTATTGGCAACAAGCACGGTCCTTTCCATGAGCGACCTGCCTGACCTCGGGTCGATGAGGTGCGGGAACTCGACGAGCACTTCGGTCATCTCGTTTCCGCGCTCGCCGCAGCCGATGTAGACTACGACTTTAGAGTCGGCCCACTTGGCAATCTGGTGCAGGGTCACGGTCTTGCCCGTGCCAAAGCCTCCCGGGATTGCGCCTGTTCCGCCCTTTGCAATCGGAAAGTAAGTGTCAATGATGCGCTGGCCTGTCACGAGCGGGACGGTCGGGTCATAGCGCTCGGCATAAGGCCTTGGCTTGCGTACCGGCCACTTGTGGTACATTTTCAATTGCGCCGTCTTGCCGTCCTTTTCAGTGGTAGCGATGATGTGCTCTATGTCATAGTCGCCTTCCTGAGCAATGTCAGTGAGCTTGGCGCCCTTGGCGTGGTCTGGCGGGACCAGAATCTTGTTTACCAGAAGCGGCGTCTCCTCGACTGTGCCAAGGATAAAGCCAGGGCCTACTTCGTCGCCCTTTTTCATCACCGGCTTGAAATGATATTTCTTTTTCATGTCGACAGGAGTTGTCTGTATTCCCCTGCCGATGAACGCGCCCGATTTGGCTGCAATTTCGTCAAGCGGTCTCTGGATGCCGTCGTATATCTTGCCTATTACGCCCGGGCCCAGGAGCACGGACAATGGTTGCCCGGTGCCGACCACCGGCTCGCCTGGCTTTAACCCCGATGTTGACTCGTATACCTGGATGAATGCCACGTCGCCCGTCAGCCTGATGACTTCGCCGATGAGCTTTGAATCTCCTACTTCGACCGTTTCGTACATCTTTGCCGCGGACATGCCGTCTGCCTTGACTGCAGGACCGCTAACCCACACAATGCGTCCTTTGGCTACCATACTATTATTCCTCTCCTGCCTCTCCTCTCAACATTCGTGCAATATTTTTCCTTATTAAAGGTTTGAGTCGCTCGATCCTCGAATCAAGCGTGTTGTCAAACGACATCGTGCCGTCTGCCGATTTCACCCGGACGCCTCCTATTGCGCTTATCGGCTGGTCTGAGACCTTTACCTTGAACTTGGGGTTCTTTTTCGATAGGTCCGCGACTATTTTTTTCACCTGCTCGGCGTCATTCTTGTTGCATTCGACTATTACTTCATCAGAGCCAACAGAGGGAACGCTTTCCTCGACTAACTTGGCCAGAAGTGACCGGTAGCTTTCGTCCTTGCTAGACGACGCAAGCCACGACTTGGCGCGCTCAAATGCCTCGTTGACGTCGGTCTCTATCATGAGAAGCTCCTTGTTGCGCGCCGACAACCTGCTAGAACCCACTATCTGGCGCTTTAGGTTCTCGGCCTGCTTTTTGGCAGACTCGATTATCCTTGCGCGCTCGGCGTCAAGCTTGCTCCTTGACGCTTCAAGGTTCTTTAGCGATTCCTGGTAAGCCGAATCAACTTGCGAGATCAACTCTGTTTCTTTTTGAGATAAAACTTTGTTTATGGTTCGCTCTAGGGCAGAATTCGAACTCATACTGAGGACTCTGCCCGTTCCTCGTGATTTTAACCTTTTGATGCTGCGGCCAGGCGGTCCTCAAGGGTCTTGGCAAAGGCCCTTATCCGCCCGAGGTGGCCCCCGTCCCAGTACACCTTTCGGCAGTCCGCGCACTGCCAGAACCCCTCGTGCCGGGCAAGGACGGTCGCCGGCACCAGCCCGTCCACCTCCTCCGGCCTTTTCTGGGCTAGAGCGCCGTTGCATGAGGTGCACCTAGAGCCCATCCGGGAAAGGTCCGCAGAGATGCCCAGTTTTTCGAAAATGTGCGCCATGTCTTCAAGGTCACTTGTACCTTCCACGAGCACGCCCTGCCTGCCCTGCTTCATCATGCGCTTGAAAAGCTCCTTGTCTGCCGTGAGGATTACCCTGCCCTGCTCGGCTGCAAGGCGCAGTATCTCGTTGTCGCTTGTGTCCGGCACGTATAGCGTGTCAAAGCCGAAAATGCGCATCTTGCGGGCGACGCTACCAAGCATCGCGTCCGCAAGGAACTTCATGCAGACTCGGGGGGCGTAGCCTCGCCGCGGCACACTTCGCAGACAAAAGTGCCCTCGTCGAACTGCAAGAGGTCGGACCACTCGCCGCACTCGTCGCAATAGCCGGACACCTTGCCCGCCGGCCTCCCAAGCTCGCCTCTTATAATCCCGGCCTTTTCCGACACGACGTCGACCAGGTCAGGGGTAACGGCGATAACGTCAGAAGCGGAAATTATCCCAACCAGCCGGTTCTTGTACACCACGCCCAGGCGCTTTATCCCGTGCTTGCGCAGAAGGCGCGCGGCCTCGGTGATGCCCTCCTGGCTTTCGATGGTGTGCAGGTCCCGCATCACGTCACCTACCTTTATCGCGCTCGGCTTGACGTCTTTTGCGACTGCCTGCGTCACGATATCATAGTCGGTTACCAGCCCCACCGGCTTGTCGTCTTTGTCCATTATGATGATGCTGCCGATGTTTTCGGACTTCATCTTTTTCGCGACTTCGTGCACGGTGTCTTGAGGGGATGCGCTGATGACGGGACTGTTCATGATGTCGCGTACAATCACGCGCGTAGTCATGTTTGCGTCGGCGTGCTCCCTGACTGGCTTTTTTACCACGTGAACTGTTGTGCGGCGGCATTTTAATTACTTTTGCTGCTGGTGCCGCCAGCAGCACTGCCGCCGCCCTTGGCTGCAAACGAGATTTTTGACTGGCCCGTGGGAAGTGCGCGCACAAAGTCGTCCAGGCTGATGCGCTTTACCGTCTCTGCAAGCTCTTCCTCCTTCCCATCGTCCGCTGCGGCAGCAGACACGAGCGCCGCCTTGGCTTTTTTTGCAGCGCTCATCGGGTCAAGCCCGCCCTGCAAGAGGACGGCGTACACCAGCGATCTCTTTTTCACCGCTTCTTCCGGCCCGCACACGAGCGCCTGCCTTTCGCTCACCAGCTCTATTCCGATTGCCAAGCGGACCTCCACTCCCTTGACATAGCTTCTCTTGCCCTCTATAACGAACGAGCCCTTGGGCAGGAACTGGCCCGTGGGCGCCCCTTTCTTTATCTGCTCGGGAAAGACCCAGTAGGCGTCGGCGCTAGAGAGGCCGTCCTTCCAGGCCCTGCTAAACGACACGGTCGCCTGCGCGACTTGCGCAAGCGACTGCTCCAGCTTTCCCTCCCTTGCCGGCGCCGCGGCGTTTTTCACGATGAAAAACGGCGAGCCGTGCACCTCGGCGTGAAAGACAATGTCGTCCTCCGTCAGATGCTTGCGCACGAGGGCCGAGTTGGACGACGCGTCGCGCCCTCCGATCGCAAGCAGGCCGTCCCCAGTCACGAACCATCGGTAGCGCTCGTACCATTCCTTTGCGGCCTGCTTTTGCACGACCATTTTCTTGTGGATGGCAGCGGTCTGGCCGCGCAGCTTTTCAATCTGCGCAAGGAGTTTTGCGCGGGCTTCCTCTATCGAGGCGTTGCCCCGCTCCATCTCTTTTGCGCGGGCAAAGAGCATGGAACTCAGTTTTGCAAGGTTCTGCTGGACCTCGATGTTTTCGCCGGCCACCTGCACGTACTTTATTCCCTTTTCTATGACGACTGCGGCCGAGTTTGCCGCAAGCACGCCCTTTATCGCGTCGTCGCCCGGATTAGAATATGAAACCGCCATCAATTCGCCGGCGAGCTTGCGTATAGCCGCCGCTTTTTGCAGCACCTCCTCCTTGGCCTTGTTCTGCTCCGCAAGGTCATGCTCTAGGACCGCAATCTGCCTGTCGATTTCCACCGTCCTTGAGCTTTTGCCGATGTCCAGTATCTCGTTGCTGAGCACTTCGTCAAGCGCCTCCATGTAGGTGGGCACCTTTTTTGCTTCCAGCTTTTTGGCTTCCTCCGTGATTATCGGCAGCGCGTCTACAGGTTTTCCGTCCTGCATGATGACCACCGGCTCGTGGTTCCTGCCGGCGCTGACATCGTCTACGAGCGACTTTATCGTGGAAAATATCCTGCCCACCTCCTCGTCTGCCAGCTGCCCTGCCTGCCTTTGCGGCTCGATGCCTGCCCTCTTGGCAACCTCCTCCACGAATTTCTTGGGCATAGAAAGCCCCCTGCCTATCCAGCGCAGCACGTCAAGGTTTTTCGCCTCGTTTCGCAGCGCAAGCATCTGTTCAAGCGACAGCGCAAAGACGTCAACTCCTCTCTGCGGAGGAAAAGCGTACCGGAGGCCAACCTTGAGCGTGCGGTGGCGCACCTCTATCGGCCGCAATATGGCAAGAATCTGCATTTCAGAGTCGCAGATGATGATGTTGCCGTCGCCAAAGAACTCGCAAACCACAATCCGCGCCTGCCCGTCCAGCCGGCGCAGCCGCAGCGTGGCGATGCGCTCGCTTCCGGCCTGCTCCACCGACTCTACGCGTGCCCTTTCCAGCTCTGCTATTGCGGCGCGCTCTAGCGAATTGTCCTCCACCGGCTTGAACTTTAGTTTCGTAACCCAGATGCCCCTTGCCGACAAAACTAACATGATGTCCTCCTGTGTCGGGTGGTGCAGGCGCAAGAGGAGCGAGTCCTTTGTCACGGCGTTTACCGCCGAAATATAGTGCCCGGAGGCCACCCTGGCGCCTATCTCGTTCACGAGGTAGCGCAATTCCACTCCGGAAAGCTCCATGCTCGGTATTAGTGAGAAGGCGACAATATTAGTCCTCGGGTGCGCTCTCTGCCGCAAGCAAGGCTTAAATTAATTCGGGACGTGGCTCTCCTCTGTGTCAGGCGGCAGTGGCGACGACGACAGCAGCAAGAACCCGGCAAACATAATCGGCAGGGTGTATGCGGTGAGCACGCTCCTTGCCGTGATAATCGCGGTGCCGGCGGTTGCAGTCGCGGTGATAACGCACTTTGTGTTCCAGGCAGAGATCGTAGTCACGCTTGCGGCTTCGCTGATCGCGCTTTTCGTGTCGATGGGTTTTGGCATCAGGCTCGCCAAGCGCTTTGCAAGGGCGCCCCAAAAAAGCGGCAGTGGCGCGTGAGACGGCTAAACTTATTTACGATGTTGCGTAATTTGTCTCATGAATAGTGGAAATGACACGTTTTTCGTGCGGATAAATGGGGTGCTGCCTGACAGCGGCAGCAGGGAAGGAGGACAAGGAGGAGGGGCGCACACCTCGATCTCGGTTTTTTCAGGAGGTTTTCACCTGCTGGTCGACGCCGGCGGCGGGGTGGCCGACAGCGTGAAAAAGGGTGCGTCGGACCTTGGCTACAAGCAAGAGCCGGACGCAATACTGCTGACGCATAGCAGGCGCGAGCACGTAAGCGACCTTGCTTCTTTTCCCGGCAAAAAAATATTCTGCACGAGCGAGTGCGCGGACCAAGTTGCAAAAGAACTCCAGATTGACAGGTCGCGCTTTGCGACCGTAGCTGCCGGCCAGCCGTTTGAGGCAGGCCCGTTTTCCATAGTGCCGCTTGCGGCAGACAACGCCGGCGACAGCCCGGGTTTTCCCGGCTCGCTCATCTACGTCATCAGGGCAGGCGACAGGAAGGTCGTGGCAGGATGGGACTTTATCAAATTGCAGAACGCCGACGCAGAACTGATGTGGGGCTCTGACCTCGTGGTGCTCGGCACAGAGACGTACAACGACCACCCCTCTACGGGCATGATTTCAGTCACGCAGGCGTACCACTTGGTCAAGGCGTGGAATGCCAAGGACTGCTACATCCTGCATTACAGCGGCGAAAAAGACCTCGAAGACGCCAAGAACCAGTGGCACCGCGGGCCGGCAGGGCCGCTGCCCCCGGAGGAGCTGCAAAAGGCGATAGACGATTATTTGCAAATCTCCGGACTGGAGAACAGGACCAGCATCAAAGTCGCCCGGCAGGGCATGGTGTGGAGGCCGGCCGCTACTGCCGAAAGCGCCGGGGAGGACAAGGAGCCGGTGGGAAGCAAGATCGAGATCGAGGCCTTGGAGAAATACGTGTTTGGCATCGAGAAGATGCCGGGCAACAAGCTGATGTTCATGCTTGAAGACAGCATAAGCAGGCAGGAAAACGAGTTTGTCAACCCGAAACGCATGAATAGCGACGGCAACTCGCTGCATGCCGACGGGATAAAGAGCATGATGATGAAGGGGCCCGAGCTTGATCTGGTGCTGTCCGGTACAACAGTGAAGACGAGCATCATAAAGGGCAAAAAGCCGCTGTTTGCCGGCGATATACGAGTGAGCGAGCGCGACGCAAAAAAGCTGTCAAGGTACATCCGGGAGAACTTTTAGAGATCTGGAAAAATGGTCATATAGCCGAAGGCCGAAGTTTCGCCGTGGCCACTATCAGCCTGAAACGCGTCGCGATGCAGCTGTGCACATGCACGTGGATAGAGATAATGACAGGTGCAGGCATAACGCTGTACCTCCTGTACATGCAGAACTATGCGCTTGCCGCAGTCACGGTCGCGGCGTTTGGCCCGCTCATCGGCTTTCATTTTGCAATCGACAGGATAAAGCCGGGCAAAGAAGGCAACGGGTGGAAGAAGGAGAACAGGATAGTAAAGATAAGGTCGCTTTCAGGTCAGCAAAGTTATCCTCTGTTTGAGAGTAAACATTAGGCCACAAGAAGCATCTGGGTCCCAGCCGACCTGCTCATTGGGTGGCAAGAATAGCAGCTGCCGCACCTTATGCAGGTGTGCGGAGTCCTCTTGCTGCAGTTGGTACAGGACCTGTACGAAAGGTTCTGGACAGGCAGGTATTCGTGCATGTGTGTTGATTGCAAAGAGCCTAGCGTGCAATAAAAGCAATGGAACACCGCGGGGAGAGGGGGGGGTGGAGGGTATGCTAGAGATGACCGCGTATAGCAGAGGGGTTCCTTTCAGGAAAAAAGCCCGCGGCCTCTCAAAACACCAGTTCATCGACAGAGATTATGCGGGCACAGTAGCGGCATTTCAGCACCAGCTTTTCCTTGTCGATGACGTCTATCTTGGATTTTATCTCCTCGCCCGAGTTTGTTATGCACTTCAGGTTAGGGCACCGGAAAATGCCAGAGATGGAATCTGGAAGCTGTATCTTGCGCTTTTCCACCAGTTTGTAGTCCTTGATTATGTTGATGGTAGCCCTCGGCGCGATGAGGGCCAGCTTGTTGGTCTCGCTAGTCTCAAGGTAGCGGTTCTCGACCTTGATTATGTCCTTCTTGCCGTGCTTGCTTGAAGGCACGTTGAGAGCCACGGTCACAACGTTTCCTTCCCTGCCCGTTATCGCAAGGGCGCTAAGGACGAGGAGCGCCTTGCCGCCCTCGATGTGGTCGATGACTGTCCCGTCCTTTATCCTGCGGACGAGGAGCTGGCTTGCCTCGGACATGTGTATGGAGAAGCACTGGCTGCGGATAATATATCAGCGTATCGATATGCGCACGCGTGTGTATGGGAGGTCAATTGCAGCCAAGGAGGATGGCGGCAGCTTGGCGTATGTAGATTGCGAGCCTGAGGGACCATCAATTATTGATTACTGGTTCACTGGGCTTTCTTTTTCCTTGCGGTATGCTTTAGCTTGACCCCCACCTTTCTCGAAGCGGACTTTGCCTGTTTTGTCATTTTCTGAACATTTTTCTTTAATTTTGGGATCTCTTTCTTTGCCATTTTTCTTGCCGTGATCTGGGCCTTTTTGCTTGTCTTTGCTACTGCCTTTGCCCCCTTCTTTGCCACCCTTGTCGTTTTCGGCGCGGACCTTTTAAACTGTCCGGGAGTCTTTTTCGCTGCGCTGGCAGCCTTGGCAGCTTCGCTCACCGTTTCGTCCATGGCCTTTGCAGTCTCGCCTATCACGCCACTTTTCTGTATCTCTTCTGCAGCGCTGGCTACATTGCGCGTCGTATCTCTCGCCGCTACTGCGGCATCCCTTGATGCTTCTGCGATTTCGGTAATAGCACCGCTTTCAGTAAAAGTGCCCACTGTGTCACTGACGGCCCTAGAGACATCTTTTATCTTCTTTGCGACCTCCTTTACGGCTTCTGCAGTTTTTTCAGAGTCAAATCCTTCAGCGGAATTTGTCGTGTTGTTTTTTGTTGTGGTCAACGCGTTTTATGCGGAGTTATGATATAAAAGAGGCATGATTTTTTTCTAGGTTTCTCTAACAGTGCATTTTGAGCGTGTACTACTCTGCTTATCAGATCCGGTACGCGGCGAATAGAACTTCGTTGCTAGTGTCATCGGCAGATTCATTAGTTTGCTTGGGTAATTTTCCGTGTGTTACGCCTGACTAAACTGGATCCCGGCGCGCATGTTATGCTACTCTATGATAACGACCAAGCTCGTGACGAGATGGCAACACATTACATTAATGAAGGAATAGACAAGGGTCAGCTTGTCATCTATGCCTCCGTTGAAGCGGAGGATCCGGTGCATCTGGCCAAGCTGGCCTTGGCAGTTCCTGAGTACGAAGAAAACATTGGCCAAGGCAACCTCCTGATAGTTAGCTTGAAGCAATGCTATGAAAATGCGCTGGCAGGCAACTTGAGTCCGTTTGAAGACATCAAGGGTCTCATAGAACAGTCGGTAAGGAAAAGGCTCGCCGGTGGAAGAAACGAAGAGACGTTGGTAGTAGCGGACTGTGCAGATAAACTATCCAAGAATGAAAAGTTTGAAGAGTGCGGCGACGTGGAGAAATGGTGGAACGATACTTGTGACAAATGGGCGGAAAACGATCTAAAAATTGCGGTCATTTGTCCGCACCTGCGCCCGATGCTGGACTATAACGAACAGTGCTGGATAGCTGCCAACCACAATACGACCGTGCAGGTGCCGTAAAACGCACACACATAGAGAGATAGAGACACAGCACATTCATGCCACGGTTGCAGAGGGAGAGTCTTTTTGGCCGGATTGCTTACACACGCATTCTAGAGGCTCAAGGCCGGATTTTGTTAAAAACAAACCGTACGTGATGCGTATGTATGTTCGTATAGAAGTACCTATCAGCAGATTGTAACCTAATTTCAGTCTAGAATGTTATAGAATTCTTTCACTGAACTAATATTCGTGCATAGAGTGAAACTGATTAATAGTCGGAAACCAGACTACTAACATAATAAATGTCGGCCAAACTCGAAAACGAAAGCATCACTTTTCGGATATCAGGAGATATTTTGCTTGCCCTGCGGCAGTTATCCCAGGAGGAGGGCACGAGTCTTAATACGCTTGTCAACAATGTGCTGAGAAGCTACGTCGATTGGGAAAGCATAGCAGTGAAGGCAGGTTTTGGAGTGTTCCAGAAAGAGGTCGTCAGAGAAGCCATCGACGCTCTTGACGAGCAGACGCTCGACAGAATAGCAACAAAAACTGCGGACGCGTACAAGGACATGCTGCTTCTCATGAAAGGGTCTCTTGATCTGGACTCGTTCATAAGCGTGGTGAAAGACAGGTCAAAGAGGGCAGGGTTCAATTTCCGCGAATTTGAGGAACCCGAAGGAAAGAAAATCGTACTCCAGCACGACATGGGCGCAAACTGGTCGATTTATTCTAAAGCCTATTACGAAAGGGTCATCAACTCGATAGGCTACCCTCTAAAGGTGGAGGCTACAGACAGCTCGATCGTAATATTCATACCCAATGAAAAATAAGCGCAATAGCACATAACATGTGTGTATAGTGGCAATAGTCTGCTCGATTGATCGTTCGGATGGGCGAGGGAAGAGTGCTCCTTCTTCTCCAACGTTTTGCATTATCGTACAAAAGGCCCCGGCGTACTACTTTGCAATTATTTGTAGCAGCTCTCACCGGAAAAGTGCATTGTACTCACGTTCCTTTTTATCAATACAACCTTAACATAAAACATGATCAGACCATTTGAAACAAGGCCGGCTCAGCCCGACAAGTACAGGCTTCCCACAAAATGCTCATTTTGCGACAGAAAAGCGACAACAGAGGCGTTCTTCCAGCTTGAAAACTGCCTGCTGGTCCAAAAGTACTGCGACGAGTGTTTGCCAGATGCAGGGTACGAAATGCCGTCATAAGGGCGTCGGAAATCGACGCCAGCTTTTCCGAATTAGGACAAAAGATGCACAGTAATACGTTTTTCGTGCAGTTATAGCGCGACATAACGCAACTCATTAGTAATTTAGGGTGCAAGATAGTTCAATGCTTTGGCAAATCGTGTCCGCGCTTGTCGCGATAATCCTTATCGTGCTTCTCCTAAAGTTTCTGTTCGGCATAATCTAGCTCTGCAACGATTGCATTTTGATTGGCTAGCACGAATCTGCAAACTTTTGCTGTTCGTGCTAGATAATCATATTATTGCAATGTACTCCTGACTCTTTTATTTTATGCAGCCGAAGACGATGCAGAAGGCTTTGTTAGTTCCACACACGCACATATGCCTTCGTGCCCCAGAATAACGGATCAGGCAGCCGGTGCTTTTCATGGCATAGTGCCGGCTCCCTGACCTCCGCTTTTCGCTCCGGTCCCGTCACTGCCCTGTAGTTATGTATGATGATACATATTTTTGTGGCGGCAAAAAAACTAACAATAGTTCTCGACTAGACTTTCATGTTTTTCCTAATGGGTTGTTGAAGGTGAAAGGGCACAGTGCGCCAGCTAGCAGCTATATTTTGGCGACAAAATTTTTTCATGACAGGTGTTTTGTTTTTTCTTTGCGCAAATGCGTGTATATGCAGGCCAGTAAAAAAAGAAGAAGAGTGGGCGGACCTCCGGCAGGCTAGCCTGCCGGCAGGTTGACCTTGCCATTCTGGAAGAGCTCTTTGCCGTCCTTGTCCTTGAGCGAATCCACTACGCCGTAGATGCCAGGCGGGAAATGCCCTTCGGTAAAGTGGTTGCCCGTCGTGCCTTCATTGGTGGCGATGTATAGGGAATGCAGCTGGTTTACCATCACGCTGACAGAGACATTCGTCCAGGTCTTGTTGCCGTCTATTGAGATGTCCATCCTTCCCGGAATTGAAAGAGAGGAGTTGGCGCTTGTTATCTCCAGCGTAGGAGCCACTTTTGATCCCGTCTGGTTATGGGTCAAAGTTGTCGGAAGGGACGGCTGTGTAACTTTGAAATTGGACAATCGGTGGGTGTGAAAATCAGAGCCGTTAGCGTTGACCATAGTGATGTTCGCGTCAAACGACTTGGCAGTGCCGTTTATGACTTGGAGGCTCCACCTTCCCGAGAGGAGCTCCGGCGAGACCGTGTTGCTGGTGATGTTAGATCCAGCCGCCCATGACGCGATTGTCCCTCCTATTGTGAACGTTGTCGTCTGGGAACCATTTCCAGTCGCATTGCTGGTAGCGCTGCCGCTGCCGCCGCCACCGCTATTGTTTGAGGCTATCTGGATCGTTCCTATCAACCACGGATGGATTTTGCAAAAGTACGGGATGGCCTGGTTTGGTTGCCCCTTCACCGTGACGGTGGCGTTCTTTCCGGCGGCAATGACGCCGGAATCAAACCCCGTTGGCCCCTCCTCGGGAGAGCCCTGCACCGCGGTGTGGGTAGCGTTATCGTTGTTGACGAAGGTTATTTTTGAACCACTCTTGACGGTTATCGGATCTGGAACGATAGGGTGCTTTGCCGTCTTGTCCGCTGCTCCTTTTGATATTACGACCATGTTCTCTACGGCGCTGGCCGGCAGAGGCTCCTTTGGCCTTGAGGGATCTTGCTGCCCCCACGCATACCGGGACTCGGCTGCTATGGCAACCATGCTGACAGCGACGAGAAATACAAAGGCAAGACGCATCATCATGTTATTTGGGACATACATGGCAAAATTAGGACGACATGATATTAACGAGATACGGATACGGCTTTTCCACAGCATATATGCCGCATCTCGTGTATGCGCAGACAGGTGGCGAAATGCCATTCTAGTCCATGCCGGGACATGGATAACATTGAACAGCAAGATTGATTATTCGGAATTGTATAGAAAAGTTCCTGTGGGATTGTTCAACCGCTGGAAGCCAAAAGGCAAGATGTACAGCCTGAAATGCACGCAATGTGGTGCAGGCTTTCTCTCCAGCTACAACCTAGACGCACCGATATGCGGCAAGTGCTTGCAAAAGGCCAAGTCTCTGGACTCGACCGTCGACCACGAGAAGGTCTGCGTAAAGTGCGGCAACTCGGGCGTGATATACGGCAAGGAGTTGTGCCACGCCTGCTACTTTGGCTTTAACAAGCAGCAAGAGTAGTTCACAAAAAGGTTGCCAAAGCGTTACAGAACGGCATTAATTTTTCAAAGGGGAGAGTCGCGGCGTCGGCAACACACATACATGGTTTTCGACGCCGCGGAGGGAGAACGGGATGCTCGGGAAAGCTTCCATTCTCTCCCCTTTTGCTGTCTAGCAGGCAAAGCTGGAATTAAGGAGCGCGCTTGTCTTTGGCAGGCATGACCATTTGATGCCATTTGACGGTATCGAATGTCATAGTACCAATTTTACATAAAACGAAGAGTTTTCTTGTGGGCGGAACAAGCTTTCCTCCTTTTCCTCTTACCCGAAGGTAAAGGTGTAGATCTTGAACCCCTCTCCCGTCACGTCTATTGTAAGGGTTCGGTCGGCGTATCCCCCGTGCGTCGCAAGGCTGTAGAGGCGCTGGCCGTTGATGTCAGCCGTGCCGTCTTTGTTTACGTCGGCGCCCCGGTCGGCTCCCACTTCGTGGCCGTCTTCCGATATGTGCACCTTGCCGGTCCCGCCGGCGACGATGTTGACTGATTTTGCGGAATAGTCTAGCACTATCTTGCCCGTGTGGCTTTTCAGCTCCATGCTGTCCGCGTTGTTGAGCCAGTCGCCGGAAAGGTAGATGGCGTTTGGCCTGATGTCTCCGGGCAGCGCGTATTTCACGATCTTGCCGGGATCAAAGCCCTCTGGGTTTCCAAGGTTCTCCCGGGCGTACTGGTAGCCAAAGTAGAGCTCGGGCGTGTTTATCCGGCCAAAGTCGACGCTCTGCGCGTTCTCCGGCTTGGCCGTCGATGACGTGTCTATGGTCGCGTTCTGGCCAAGGTCCGCCGCTCGCTCCTGCAGCAATGATTGGATAACCTTCTCGGTCTCGGCGTAGTTGCCCTCGCCGATGTGGTCGTAGCGGATGAACCCCTCGTCGTCCACGAGGTACTTGTGCGGCCAGTAGCGGTTCTGGTAGGCGTTCCAAGTGCCGTGGTCGTTGTCCTGCATCACAGGGTACTTTATCCCAAACTTTTCAACCGCGGCCTGGACGTTTTGCGGGCTCTTTTCAAAGTCAAACTCGGGCGTGCTGACGCCTACGATGACCAGACCCTGGTCGGCGTACTTTTCGTACCACGCGTTCAGGTACGGGATCGTGCGGATGCAGTTGATGCAGCTGTACGTCCAGAAATCGACTAGCACCACCTTGCCCTTCAGGTCGGCAAGCTTGAACGGCTGCGGCGAGTTGATGTAGTTGGAGATGCCGACGAACTCTGGCGCCTGCTTGAATTGTGATTTGTCAATATGCGGTTTTGCAGTGAGAGTAGTGCTGTTGGCAGCCGCCGGGATTATTGTTCCGCTCTGGCCTGCCGGCGCCTTGTTGTTCAGCGCGGGGTTGTTGAAGTAAAACCCAAAGCCGGCGATGAGTACCACTACTGCGACTCCGACGGCAAGGGCGCTTGCGTTGTCCCTGTTCATATTATTATTCTCAACCTATTCCCCTTTCCATGTTGATTATCTGGTCTGCAAGTGGAAAGTTGGCAAGAGTCGCCAGCTGGTTAGTGAACACGAGTATGCCCAGCAGGATGAGGATGCCCCCCATTATAGGGTTGAAATACTTTAGGTGCTTGACCATCCTGCGGATTATGCCTGTCGCCTGCGAAAAGAACGCGCCCGTTATCAGAAACGGCACGCCAAGGCCGAGAGAGTATGCAATGAGCGAGTTGTACGCGGCTCCCGGCGAAGTCGCGGCAAGGGCAAGCGTGCTTCCGAGGATAGGCCCGACGCACGGCGTCCAGCCAGACGCAAACGCGGCGCCAAAGACGAACGACGTGATGTAGCTCGTCTTGAATCTTGGAAGGTTTGTCATGCGCTTTTCAAAGTTGAGCCTCGCAAATCTCGTGGAGAGTATCAGGTAGGCTCCAAAGGCCATGATGACTATGCCGCCGACGGTCTGCAGCGTGCCCTGAAAGCCGGTGCCGACTCCTGCCAGCACAGAGTTGAATATCACGCCGAGCACAGCAAACACGAGCGAAAAGCCCAACACGAAATACACGGTGTTGAGGAAAATGTTGAGGCGCGTCGAGCGCTTGAGCGTGATTGACGATCCCGCGCCGGCTGCTGACTGTTGTCCTTGGTTCTGGTTCTGGTTCTGCACTTCCGAGAGCGTCGAGCCGGACAGGTACGAGATGAACGCCGGCAGTATGGGCAGTATGCACGGCGAAAAGAATGACCCCGCGCCGGCAAGCGCGGACACCAAGACTCCTGTCTCTACCATCTATGCGGTGCTTGGCAGTTTTTGCTGATATACTTTTTTCCAGATCTCCACCAGATTATTCTAGTCAGAACGGCCTGACTGTGACCTTTAGCAGGGTGGCGACGCCTGCAAGCTCTGCAATGTGCACGCCTGCAAAATACGGCAACAGAGGCTCAGCGTAGAGAGGGGCCATGGCAAAGTACGCGTAGACGGCTATGGCGTTGTGGAGGACTAGCATACCTGCAAAGAACAGGAGGCCGAGCGTGAACACCGCCCTCGTGTTGAGGTATATGCGCCCGTACAGTGCAAGCAGCACGGCCAGTATCCCAATGTTTACCAGGCTCACGGCCGCGCTGACGTCCATCAGCATCACCAAGGTACTACAATGAAGCGCAGTTGATTCATCTTATTTACTTTTTTCCAGATCTTTTTTCAATCGCGGCCATTACCTCGTCAAACGCGGCGATGTTGTGTTCCAGGTACGGCGATATGAAGTACAGCACACCGTACTTTTCGCCCGCCTTTGTCACCATGTTGTTCTTTTCAAGCACGTGGATGTGGTGCTGGATGGCCTTGTAGTCGAGGCCCATCGCCTCCGCAAGCTGGTTCGTGTTATATGGCCTTTCTTTGAGGAGGCTGATTATCCTTATCCGGTTCTCGCCGCCCCGGGAGCCGGCAAAGAGGAACCACAAGAGGCGCCGGGCGTCCGGGTCGGCCATATGCACCACCTTGGCGTACAAGGCAAGAGGATTTAAACTTGAAAACGGGAAATTGCTATATGATAGCCTGACGCATAGACGCCATGACCAAGTGCGTCGCCTTTCATTCCTACAAGGGAGGCACTGGCAAGACGACGATTGCGGCAAACTGCGCGGCTCTTTTGACAAAAAAAGGCTCCAGGGTGGCGCTCCTTGACCTCGACGTCTATGCTCCAAGCCTCTACACCTATTTTGAGAGCGAGCCGGAAAAGTGGCTCAACGACTACCTCCTTGGCGACGCCGCGGTGGAAGAGGTCATGACCGATGTCACGGATACCGTCCGGAAATACGACAGCGACAGAAACGTAAAGGACGGCGGCAGGCTGTGGATCGGCTTTTGCAACATGAAAAAAGAGGAGGTCTACAAGCTGGACAGCAGCACGGCGGAATCGTCAAAGTCGCAGCTGCGCCGGTTCATACTGTTGCGCGAGCAGCTCATCTCAAACTATAGCCCAGACTATATCATAATCGACACCAGTCCCGGCATTCGGTACTGGTCTATCAACGCGCTCGCAGTGGCCGACGCGCTCTTTCTCACCCTGAAGATGGGTGACATCGACATCGAGGGCACGAACAAGCTCGCGTCCGAGATTTACAGCTCGCTGACAAAGTACGGCACAAGGTCGTTCCTGCTCCTGAACAGGGTGGCAGGCTATTGCGTGCCCGATGCCCACTTTGCTGGGAGCACAGGAGGCGGAATGACGATAGAAAGTGAGGATATTGCCGGCGCGCTTGCCGGCAAGACTGGCATGGAAGTGATTTCTTCGATACCGTGCTACTGCGACATACAGTTCAACAGAAAAGAGTTCCTGACTGCCCTCGTGCAGCCGGGCCACCCGTTCACAAGGCAGGTGGAAAGGCTCATCGAGGCGGTGCAGATCAAAGTTTAAGGCTGGCGCTTTGATTTCTACTCATGTCGAGGGCACACGGCGTTTGGTAAAAACCGCGCATGATGATGATAATGGAGAACTGATTCCCGGCCTGCGCCACGTTTTCAGAGGCGCGCTCCCAAAAGGAGCTTTCTTGCTTGCCGGACCTGCCGGCTCGGGCAAGACCATGTACTGTATGCAGTTTCTGCGCGACGGGGCCGCGGAAGGGAAGCGCTGCGCGTATGTCAGTTTTGATCCGCTCCTTTCCAATGAGAGGTTCAAAAAGCTGCCCGGGAGCCAGGAGGCAATAGTATTCGTTGCGCCCACCGCTCCCTTTAGGAGCGGAAAAAAAGACATAGACGCTGGCAGGGCGGCGACGCTTCTGGAGCAGGTGTGTGGGGCCATTGTTTCTGCCGGCGCGCCGGCAAAAGTTGCCGTTGATTCCATAACCCATCTCCTCCCTTATTTTTCAGAACGGGAGGTGCTGGAGATAGTCGCCGGGCTCGCCGGCGCCTTGAGGAGCTCCGGCGCAATGGCAGTTATCACGCTCACGACCCCTCCGGCAAGGGACCTTTACGACACCGCCGCGTCGCTCCTGGACGGCACGCTCCAGCTAAAGCTGGAGGACGACGGAGAAGGGCTTGCAAGGAGCCTGCGGCTGCTTGCGGTCAGGGGAGCATACCACAACCCGGCGTGGGCAAGGTTCTCTATAGCGCAAGACGGTGCTCTTGTTTTCGGACAGAAAGAGAATGAACAGACAGAGCCAAGGTGCAAGCTGTGCGACAAGCCTATCGCCGGCAAGGTCGCCTACGATTCGGACGCCCCGTTCCATCCGCACTGCCTGGAAACGTACAGAAAGCTGAGCGACATCTACGGCGCAAGCGTAGTCTATGCCATTCCAGCCGGCGTGATAAACGCCAGCTTTTTCTTTATAGACATCGTCGGGCTTTCCGATCCCTCGCTGTCGGTTGAAAAGCAGATCAAAAAGATAGAGAACCTCAACAGGCTCATCGGCTCCTGCGACGCTGTCGCCAAGATGCCAAAGGACAAGCGGATAATCCTCCCCACAGGCGACGGCATGGCCATCGGATTTCTGACAAACCCCGAGCTCCCCCTGCAGTTGAGCATGCAGCTGCACCGCAAGCTGGGCGCTTTCAACAAGAGTGCAGGAGCCGGCGAGGCCATCGGCGTCAGGATTGGGCTGGGCGCGGGGCCCGTATTCGTAGTGTCTGACATCAATGGCAACCAGAATGTGTGGGGCCCTGGCATCGTCCTTGCGCGCAGGGTGATGGATATTGGCGACGACGGGCATGTGCTCCTGGCAGACAGCCTTGCGGAGCAGCTGGTGAACCTGAAGGACGAGTACAGGGCGATGATAAAGCTGGTGAGTGCGAAATTCACGATAAAGCACGGGCAGGCGATAAGGGTGTACTCAGCGTCGTCCGCGGGTTTTGGCAACCCCGACATGCCGGCGAGGCTTTTGCCAGCCAGCTAGTTAGCTAGCTAAGCCCTAGCGAAAAACTCTTTGCCGTACAGGCTCGTGAACTTTTTGAACAAGAGCGCGCAATCCAAGGAATCAAAGGCATAGTCCAGCCTGTCAAGCGTTTCTCTCACTTTTGCAGGATGCGCAATCGCCTTTCCGCACACGGGACAGATTGTCTTGTTCATTTACTTCCCCTTGCCTGCCGCATAGTCCCCACTGACATTCATCGTCCTTTTATTCACCGCCAGGGCGACTGTCTCATGGTTGCTACTCTGCCCGGCAGACATGTACATATTATACAGGTACAGGCATGAGGCGCTACTAAAGCGTTAAAGCCGCTGTTAAGGGCACACAACGGTACTTAGCTAACCTTATATCCTTGTCAGCGGCAACAAATGGTAGACAAAGGTTTTACGGTTTAAAACGGAAACGTCCGTGCGACTTTTGTGTCAAAAAAACACACGAACACAACGAAAAAAGAGAACAAAGTGAAGAATTGAAAATGACGAAGACGTTTGCAGAATTGGGTCTGAGCGCAGAATTAAACAAGGCGCTCAGCGAGAATGGATTTGAGGCGCCGTTTCCTATACAGGAGGCAGCTATACCCCTTGTTTTACAGGGTAAGGATGTCATAGGGCAGGCGCACACAGGAACCGGCAAGACGGCAGCATTTGGACTGCCCATATTGGCCCGCGTAAGCAACGAGGGCCCCGTCCAGGCGCTGGTGCTTGTGCCGACAAGAGAATTGGCGGTCCAGGTAACTACAGAGATTAGCCGGTTGGCCAAGTACACGGGAATAAGGGCCGTAGCCATCTACGGCGGACAGAGCATAAACATCCAGAACGAGAAATTGCAGAGGGGCGTGCAGATAGTAGTAGCGACGCCCGGCAGGCTTATCGACCACATAAAGCAGGGCTCGATAATCCTTGACGACGTCAAGTTTGTCGTTATGGACGAGGCTGACAGGATGCTTGACATGGGATTCATTGACGACATCAAGTTCATCCTGTTCTACGTCAACGAGGACAGGCAGACATGCCTCTTTTCGGCGACGATGCCGCCAGAGATCCTAAGACTGGCAGAGGAGTACATGAAGGAGATAGAGCACGTCCGGCTCAACGAGGAGGAAGTGACTCTCGACACGATAGAGCAGTCGTACCTGGTGGTGGAGGAGCGTGAAAAGTTCAGGCACCTCTGCGACTTTATCAAAAAGAACAGGGACGCCAAGGCTCAGACAATCGTGTTTGCCGCTACAAAGCAGCGCGCAGACAGAGTAGCGCACCAGCTAAAGAGAGACGGCTTTTCCGCAATTGCCATCCACGGCGACCTCACGCAGAGGCAGCGCGACCAGGCTATGTTCAAGTTCCGCAAGGGAACAGAGGACATACTCGTGGCGACTGACATTGCAGCAAGGGGAATCGACGTGCCGGCAGTCGGAAACGTCATAAACTACGACATCCCTGACGACCCCAACGTATACTTCCACAGGATAGGAAGGACGGCAAGGGCTGGCGGAGAGGGCAAGGCCATCTCGCTCGTGTCAGCAGAGAGGACAGCCGACATGGATCGCATACTTGCGCAGACCACGCTTCCAATACGCAAGCTCAACGACGAGCTAGGCATCGCAGTACCTGTTGCGCAGCCACGCTCGTACGGAGGCGGAGGATACCGCGGCAGGCAGTCGTACGGCGGCGGTGGAGGTTATGGAAGCCGCGGCTATGGCGGCGGAGGATACGGTGGTGGCGGTTACGGCGGAGGCGGCTATGGTGGCAATAGAGGCTACGGTGGCAACCGCGGAGGCGGCTATGGCGGCGGAAGGCGCGGCGGTGGAGGTTATGGGCAGCGCCGGGGCGGCTATGGCGGCAACAGACGCAGCGGGTACGGCCGCAGCAGCTACTGAGCGGGAATCGTTTTTAAGTCCCGCAACTCTTTCTTTTTCTAATGTCTTTTGG
>NZ_CAMLDP010000010.1 GCF_946478925.1 uncultured Nitrososphaera sp.
GACTACAAATACAAGCGTAGTTGTAGCAGTTTTAAGTTCTTCTATGTAGGCTTAGATGTGCACGTATTGTAGGAGTGGGCCCTGTAGTTGGCTTTTTGCATGAACTCTCTGAAAAAGATGATACAAGACGGCATTTCTATAATCCTGAATACCCGGGTGACAGAGGTGGGCAAGGGCTTTGTGAAAATGGCAAAAAAGATGCAGGACGAAGAGACGGTGCTTCCTGCCTCTACCGTAATATGGACTGCGGGCATCTCTCCAAATCCCGTCACGGCAGGTATGCCCTGCGAGAAGATGGTGCCGTCGGGGAGGTTGATGGTCGATAATTTTATGCGCGTCAAGGGATTTGAAGAGCTCTGGGCTGTCGGCGACTGCGCCTGCATCATGGATGAAGTTACCGGCGAGCCTTTCCCTCCGACGGCCCAGCACGCGCTCAGAGAAGCAGAGGTCGCGGCAGAAAACATAGCGAGCGCTCTTGAAGAAGAAAAATCTGCAAGACTGCGCAGATTCGAGTATTCCAGAGACGCGCGGATGGCCGTTATAGGCAGCAGTTCTGCAATAGCCAGCATAGGGAGCGTAAACCTCTCGGGTTTTCTGATATGGTGCGTCTGGAGGGCGGTATACCTGAACAAGCTTCCGATGTTCAAGAAGAGGCTGAGGGTGGCGCTTGACTGGATGGTAGATCTGTTCTTCGACCCTGACCTCACTCACTTGCGAGGCTTGAAAGAAGAGGAAAAGAAATCATCATCAATACCAAGCCCGGATCTTGTATCCAGCCAAAAGCACCCCTATCACCAGTGAGAATTCATACTGCCACTGCATTTCTAACGGCCAAGACGACGTTTTTTGCTTTTTTTATTATTCCAGCAGCTTCTTTATCGACACGGAAGCAAGCGCTACAAATGCGGCCGTGGCAATGAAAAGCGCCGCTATGTCAACCGGCAGGTTTGCATAGTCGCCGGTGATGAGCATTGCCCTGATCGCGTCTACGACATAGCTCAGCGGGTTTGCAACCGACACGTACTGGAGCCACGCCGGCATGACGGCTATGGGGTAGATGGCATTGCTTGCAAAGAAAAGAGGCATTGTCAGCGCCTGGCCAATTCCCATCATCCTGTCGCGAGTCTTCATGTACGAGGCAAGGAGCATGGACAGGCTGGAAAAGCACATGGCAAACAGTACCACCGCGGCAAAAACCCCCAGGATGTCGAGCGGGTCGAGCCTTATCTGGACTCCGATCAAGAGCGCCAGCCCGAATATCATCGCGGCCTGAAAAATCCCCCTCAGGCCGGCCGCAAGGGACTTGCCCAGGACTATGGACGCTCTTGGCGATGGCGTGGACAAGAGCCGGGTAAAGATTCCCACGTCGCGCTCCCAGACGACGGTGATGCCGTAAAAAATCGCTATGAAAAGGACCGACTGGGCCAGGATTCCCGGCGTGATGAACTGAAGGTAGGAAAAGTCGCCGCCTATTTGCAGGGCCCTGATGCTGTTAAAAGTCGTGCCAAAGATCAGGAGCCAAAGCGCGGGCTGCACGACCCTAGTCCACAGCTCTGTAGAATCGTGGCGTATCTTACGCGCTTCCATTTCCGCCACGGTAATGGAACTGTGGAGGAACCTTCCGACGTTTCTTCTGATGCTGATATTATTATTATTCATCATCTTGCGTGTCTCACATAGTCGCGCCTTGCGCTGCTGGAACTGTTGTTGTTGCTTCTGGCAGGGATCGTCGCTTCTTCCGCGTCGCCGTCAAGCCTCCTGTTGGCATACTTCATGAAAACGTCATCCAGGGTCGGCTTGCTCACTGAAATGGATTCAATCCTGATGCCGTTGCTCCGAAAGGAATCCGTGATGTGTGGTATGGCCTCCTCTCCGTCCTTCACCAGAATCTGAACAGTGTGCGTTCCGTCCACATCATTGTCATCATCATCCCCTGCTGCCGATGCGACGACCTTGCCCAGGCTTGCCAGAAATCCCATGTCATGCAGGCGGACTGGAGATGCAAGATTCACAGTCACCCTGTCGCCGCCTCCCACGGTCCTTTTCAGTTCGGCCGGGTTTCCCAGAACCGCTATCTTGCCTGCAGACATGATGGCTACCCTGTCGCACAAGGCGTCCGCCTCTGCCATGTCGTGGGTCGTAATCAGGATGGTGGTGCCATAGTCCTGCCTCAACTGCTTGATGCTCTTCCACACCTGCCTCTTTGACGCGGGGTCAAGTCCTATGCTCGGTTCATCCAAGAGCAATACTTTTGGCCGGTTGACAAGCGCCTGGGCTATTTCCAGCCTGCGCATCATGCCCCCGCTAAAACGCTTTACAAGGTCGTTTGCCCTTTCTGCGAGACCCATGTACTGCAGCGCATCGCGTATCCTCCCCTCGCGGTCCTGCTTGCTCACGTACGAGAGTTTGGAGAAGATTAGCAGGTTCTCATACGCGGTAAGGTCGGCGTCGACGGATATGCTCTGCGGCACGTACCCAAGCATACCCCTCGCTCTCTGGGGCGATCTGGAGACGTCAACTCCAAAAACCTCCAGCCTGCCTGAAGTGGGTCTGGCAAGCGTGACTATCATCTTGATGGTGCTGGTCTTGCCGGCGCCGTTTGGCCCAAGGAGGCCAAATATTTCTCCGCGCGTCACCGAAAAACTGACGCCGTCCACCGCGCGGACGTTTTTCCCTTGATAAGTCTTGACCAAATCATGGATCTCGATGGCGTTTCTTTCCGCTCCATGCTGCTCTCCATCCCGCATCACTTTATGTTGCGAAGAATGTCTTGTCGCGACGCATATATCAACGGACTCCTCTCTCTCTCTGCTAAAGAGAAAACAGCCCGGTTTCAATCCTTTTGTCCTAATGGACCAGTCTTTCAGACTCACCAAAGGATCGTCACACAAAAAAAGGAGGAAAAGATTTCCGCCATCCTAGGCGGCATCTATGTGGCACTACTGCCTGTTGGCCTTGGAAGTACCAGAATTTCGCCACGCATGTTTGGCATGTGGACATGGCATGTGTAGCTCATCGTGCCTGCCTTGTCTGCTGTGAACGTCACGGAATGGATCTCTCCCCTTGTGAGTGGAAACGTTGCAATCCCTTCGACTTCGATCATGTGGCTGGGCCCCTGCACTCCAACAAAGTTCAGCGTGACCCTGTCACCTTGGTAGACGACTATTTGCGAAGTGGAGAACGTGAATGACCTGAAATTCCATGTGCCGTTCTTGTCTGGAGGCGTCAGCACGAACCCTCCGCCCTTTGGATAAGTGGCGTTGACGGGGAATGCTTCTGGCGGGTGTTTGCCGTCTCCGTGTATGTTCGTCGTGCCATCAAGGTGAACAGTGTCTATCCAAAATGTCCGGTTTGCTGGAGCCAGACTGCTGGTGCCCGCTACCGTCGCTGCGTTGGCTTCTTGGTTGTTCCCTATGCCGCTTCCAACCGTGGCTCCGCTGGTGAAATAGCCACCGGCTCCAACAGTGATTGCTGCGGCTGCTATTATTGCAGCAACTGCTATGGCTGCAATAATTACAACGGATTTCCTTGTTTGCGTAGGTTTCAAATTACCTCATTTTCAAAACATGATTATTGAATTATAAAATTAGGGACAAAATCCTCCTGTGAATTTTAGCGCTGAAATTCATTTCTGGATATCGTGGATCTATTTTTATAATGTGTTTGTGAAACGTGTACGAAAGCAAAAAGAAGCTTGGTAGATGCCGGACAAATTGATTCAATCCGAATATTATTATCATCTGATTGATGCCGTCGCGTACTTTGCTTCGTCGGCAGTCCCGATCTACTTTCTGGCAAAATCGAGGAACAGTTCCGGCAACCCTCTAAGGACCGTGATGCTCATGCTTGTCGGCTTTGTCTTGATTCAGGGGATCTATCACGTGCTCGGCATGGCTGGAATGACCCTTTTGTCAAAGGGTGTTCTGGAGCCTTTATCTGCTGCAATAATGTTCTCTGCAGCCATAGCCTACCTGATCACTAGAAGGAAAATGACGAAACAAGAGAGAGTCGATCCTGTTGGACAATAGCCCCGCCATCAGTATGGGCGACGTTGATGCCACCGACCTGCTCTTCTCTGCAAGTATGCTCACGACGATCCTTTTCCTGTCGTCATTGGCTGTATTTGCTCTGGTTGCGATAAAGACCAAGAGCATCAAGAACTTTCAATCGCAAATAGCCGTGTTTGCTGGAGTTTATGCCCTTGGCGAAGTATTGGAATTGCACGGAATGCCGATGTTTGCAAACTTGCCAGCTGAAATTGGACCGCAACTGCACGTAGCGGCAACCGTTATACTGTCAACGATCTTGTGGGTCCGACTCTTCTCTGCAGGCAAGATCGTCAAAAAGCTGGTCGATAACAACGGCAATGGGGATATCCATCCCGCCGGCCAATAGTAGGCTCGTAAGATTTGAGGACGACAACAGTGATTTTGCCCCTCCCTCTCTGCTACTGCTAATCTATCGAGAAAAATTTTTCCATCATCTTTTTGATGACATCATAGTTTTGTTCCGCCTCTATTGAAATGTCGTCTTTCCTGTACTTGACGTCTATGGATTTTAACACCGTGTGCACGAGGCTGGATTTCTTTCCGTCAGGCGTAATCTCGATTTTTGAAACCGCAAGCAGTCCCTCGTCTAAAAGCCATTTGGTTTTTCTATAAGTAGTTGTGTAAGGGATATTTTTCTCCCTCATGATGTCATTGACCGACTTTGATACATCCATGACACAATCCAGAATCTTTACCATTTCTTCATCGCCTAGTGCCGTCAGAATTGCTTTTTTCGCCCTCTGGCTTGTGACTTTCATTTAATGGATTGCTCTCTTGCCTGATGCCTTTTGATAGGCAGAGATACTAATTAACCATCTTGCTTGACCTGGAGCAATAATCTTCCTCCCTAATTTCCGCACGGCAATGTATGTGTATATGTATATCTTGTTTTACTTGCCGTTGCCCTTTGTATGAAAGTCAAGCGCCATCTTGACTATCTGCTTGTGCATCCTTGCGTCGCCTGCAAGCTCGGGGTGGAACGAGGTGCCGATGATGTTCTTTTGCCTCACCGCGACTATCTTGCCAGCGTGCCTTGCTATGACTTCGACATCCTTGCCGACCTCGCTTACCGCCGGCGCCCTGATAAAGACGCCCCTGAACGCGTCCTTGCCGAGCATGTCCATCTTTAGGTCAGTCTCAAAAGAGTCGTTCTGTCTGCCAAACGCGTTGCGCTCTATTACGATGTCGAGGTTGCCAATCGTTTTCTGCTTGGTCTCGCCGATGACGCGGTCGTAGACCCTCTTTGACAGCATTATCATGCCCGCGCACGTGCCGAGCACCGGCATACCTTCCGCTATCCGCTTTTTCAGCGCCGGAAGCGAGTGCTGGATTGCCGCAAGCGAGCTCTGCACAGTGCTCTCTCCTCCCGGCAGTATCAGCGCGTCAATTTTCTCAATGTCCTCTGCATACCTTACTAATTGTATCTTGCCTTCGACCTTTAGCTCGTCGAGAGCCTGCCTTGTGGCAGCCACGTTTTCCTCGATGTCGCCTTGGAATCCAAGCACGCCTATGGTGACATTCTTGTTGCTCAAGCCGACTGTCCCCTTTCCTGCATACGTAGTTCTAGGTTCTTGGTGTCAAGGCCAAGCAGCGACTTTTTCTCGTCGACCATCTTTTGCGCCTCCCTGACTATTTTTGCGTCGTCATAGAATGTCGTTGCAAGCACCACTGCGCGTGCGCGCTGCGCCGGGTCTTCTGACTTGAATATGCCAGAGCCAACAAACACGCCGTCGCAACCCAGGTTCATCAGAAACGCCGCGTCAGCCGGCGTCGTTATCCCGCCTGCCGCAAAGTTCACCACTGGAAGCCTGCCGAGCCTCGCCGTCTCTTCTACTATGGCAAACGACACCTTTAGCTCACGCGCGGCCTTCATCAGCTCCTGCTTGTCGTCGTCGAGGTAGTGCGACCTTATCCTGCGGATCTCGTTGTTCACCATGCGTATGTGGGTGACTGCCTCGGCGACGTTGCCGGTGCCCGGCTCGCCCTTTGTGCGTATCATTGCCGCGCCCTCTTCAATCCTGCGCAAGGCTTCTCCAAGGTTCTTGCCGCCGTTGACAAATGGCGTCGTGAAATCCCACTTCCAGATGTGGCGTTCCTCGTCAGCCGGCGTCAGCACCTCGCTTTCGTCTATCATGTCCACGCCCGTGACTTCGAGCACCTTTGCCTCGTCGATGTGGCCTATCCTGCACTTGGCCATTATCGGGATGGTGACTGCATCCATTATCTCCTCTATTACCTTGATGCTTGCCGTCCTTGCGACGCCTCCTGCCTTTCTCACGTCGTACGGCAGCTTGTCCAGCACCATCACCGCGACTGCGCCGGCCTCTTCAGCTATCTGCGCCTGCTCGACGCTGGTCACGTCCATGACTACGCCGTGCTTTTGCATGTGCGCAAAGCCGCGCTTTAGAAGGGTGGTGCCGCGAACCGTCTTGGCGTTTTCGTTTGCATCAACCACTTTGATGCCCTTTGCTCCCGGTTCGCTTGCGACAAGCGAAATTGTCATTACGACTGCAATTCGCTAAAATGCGTTATATAGATATTGTTTTAGCTAGCAAGTCTACGTCTTGCTTGCGATTATGCCGTCAAGCTGGTTGCCGACGTTTGTTATTAACGGCGGAATCGTGCCGTCGTACGCTGCCGGCTCTACCCAGTTTACCGTCTTTTGTCTGTCCGGAGTCTTTATTGAAAGGGTGTAGCTGGCAAAGTCGCTTGCGTTCTGCGACTGCGGGTAGTCGGTGTTTGGTATGTCCATAAAGCCGGTTTCAAGCACCAGCCCCTTTATGCGGGCAAGCTCGTCCCTGCTGAGCGAAAACTGCTGCGGCACTGGCAGGTTCTTTTGGCGCGGGTCCGTCTTTGTGTACGTGGCAGAGCCGTCCTTGTCTATCGTCAGCGTTTCAAGCTGCGTGGTGACAAGCAGGCCCCCTCCAGTCTTTGTCAGGTGCTGCCTGTTGTACTCGATGGTGACGTCTTGCGATGCCGGCTGCTGGCTGACGCTTGGCAATGCAATAAGCACCGCCATCACTATGACGATGCCTGCGATGACAAAGACAAACTTGTTGACCAACTGCTGTTGCTGCTTTTCAAAGCAAGCTGGCCATGTATTAAACAATGTGCCGATGGCGACGCAAAAGAGATATAGCCAAAATTGCCGGTTTTCTATTGACCTTATTTGTCAGCAGTGAAAATAGAGACGACGCCGGAGCTCGTAGGCCGCGTGTACGCCAAGCTTGAAGCAAATATTGCTAAATTCCGCAAAATAGTCGGCGGCAGGCCGCTCACGCTTGCCGAGAAAATCCTCGTGGGCCATCTTGACGGCAATGATGTTTACGCCCCGGAAAGGGGCAAGAGCTATGTTTTCCTCAACCCTGACAGGGTCGCGCTGCAGGATGTCACCGGCCAGATGACTATTCTCCAGTTTGCGCAGGCAGGATTGAAAAGGGTGAAACTTCCAACCACCGTCCACTGCGACCACCTCATCCAGGCCAAGGTCGACAGCGCCACTGACACGAGGTTTGCAATCGTCCAGAACAACGAAGTGTACCAGTTCCTTGAATCCGCCTGCAGGAAATACGGCATCGGATTCTGGAAGCCGGGCGCCGGCATCATCCATCAGGTCGTGTTAGAGAATTATGCGTTTCCCGGCGGCCTCATGATAGGGACCGACTCGCACACGCCAAACGCCGGCGGCCTCGGCATGGTGGCAATAGGGGTCGGCGGCCTCGACGCGGCTGAGGTCATGGCAGGGATGCCGTGGGAGCTTCTCTATCCAAAACGCATAGGCGTGTACCTGAAAGGCGAGCTGAACGGATGGGCCGCGCCAAAGGACATCATACTTTATGTCGCGTCAAAGCTGACAGTGTCGGGAGGCACGAACGCGATAATCGAGTATTTCGGGCCAGGCGCAAAATCGATCAGCTGCACAGGCAAGGCAACGATAACCAACATGGGGGCAGAGATAGGAGCCACTTGCTCGGTGTTTGCGTACGACGAGCGCATGGAGACGTACCTGCGCGCGACAAACCGGGGCGCCATAGCAGACCTTGCAAACAAGCACAAGGCATTGTTGACCGAAGACCCGGAGGTCGAAAAAGAGCCGGCAAAATACTTTGATCAGGTGATAGAGATAGACTTGTCGAGACTAGAGCCTCACATCGTCGGCCCGCACACGCCCGACCTTGCAAGGCCAGTATCCCAGATGGCGCAGGACGTGAAAAAGAACAACTACCTCGACAGCATCTCTGTCGCCCTCATCGGAAGCTGCACCAACTCTTCGTACGAGGACATGTCACGTGCCGCCGACATTGCCAGGCAGGCCAAGGCACACGGGCTAAAGACGCCCATTTCGCTCCAGGTGACGCCCGGCTCGGAGATGATCCGCGCGACGATAGAGCGCGACGGCCAGATGAAGATATTGCAGGAGATTGGCGCCAACGTGCTTGCAAACGCCTGCGGCCCGTGCATCGGCCAGTGGAGCAGGCCGGAGCTGAAAAAGGGTGAGCCAAACACAATCGTCACTTCGTACAACCGCAATTTCCCCGGCAGAAACGACGGCAGGCGGGAGACAATGAACTTTATCGGCAGCCCCGAGCTTGTGATCGCGCTTGCGCTTGCAGGCAGGCTGTCCTTCAACCCGTTGACCGATGAATTGACGGCGCCCGACGGCACGAAATTCAGGCTGCAGCCGCCTGGGCAGGCCCCTGAGGTTCCAAAGGCCGGCTTTCAGGATGCAAAAGACGTGTACGTGGCGCCGGCGCAGGACTCTGACAGCGTGCAGGTGGTCATAGACCCAAACAGCGACAGACTGCAGCAGCTCGCGCCGTTTGCGCCGTGGGACGGCAGGGACTTTGAAAAGCTGCCGGTGCTTGCCAAGACAAAGGGCAAGACCACCACCGATCACATATCGCCTGCGGGCGCCTGGCTCATGTACCGCGGGCACCTTGACAGGATAAGCGACAACCTCCTACTTGGAGCGGTCAACGCCTACAACAATCAGGTCGGAAGCGGCAAGAACCAATTGAACGGGCAGGTAGAGTCGTTCCCGCACGTTGCCCGCGAGTACAAGGCAAGGGGGATAAAGTGGATAATCGTCGGCGACGGCAACTATGGCGAGGGCTCTAGCAGGGAGCACGCGGCCATGACTCCGCGCTACCTGAACTGCGCCGCTGTCATTGCAAGGTCGTTTGCGAGGATACACGAGACCAACCTGAAAAAGCAGGGCGTCCTTGCACTCACGTTTGCAAACCCTGCCGACTATGACAGGATACTGGAAGACGACCGGCTGAGCATCGTCGGACTGAAGGACATGCAGGCAGGAAAACCTCTGAAATGCGTCATCACACATGCCGACGGCAGGACGGACGAGATAGAGCTAAAGCACTCGTACAATTCCGCCCAGATAGAGTGGTTCAGGGCCGGCTCTGCGCTCAACTTGATGCGGTCGAAATAAAAAGTATAATAACTTTGGACACGTTGAGGCAGTAGTGACGGCAAGCGAGGAAGTTGCCATGTGCGACAACTGCGGCAACCCCATCGAATCATGCATGTGCGTGTGCCCGTACTGCGGCAAAAAAGACGCCTGCGAGTGCTGCCTTTTAGACGCCGCAACGGGCGGATAAAAAGACCTGTAAACCATTAAAAGCAAGCACTGGAAAGATTTTCATGTAATGAAAGTAAACTCGCTCAGCTGGGTAATCGGCGGCGCCCAGGGAAGCGGCGTCGACTCTGCGGCAAACATTTTCTCTCGCGCCTGCGCGGTGGGCGGCCTCCACGTGTTTGGCAAGCGGGAATACTACTCCAACATCAAGGGCGAGCACAGCTACTTTACGGTGCGCGTGGCAGAAAAGCGCATCAGGTCGCCGGTGGACGAGATAAACGTGCTGGTGTCGTTTGACGCCGAGACAGTTTTCCGCCACTTTGACGAGGTTACGCCGGGAGGCGCGATATTCTACGATTCAGACGCCATTGCGACCAAGCTGAGCGAGGTTCCGACGGTTGACGATTACGCCGCGGCGCGAATCCAGAACACTCTTGAAAAGGCCGGCTTGGAGCCGACCGTGCAGGGCGCGCTGGAACACGCAAAAAGACGCGGTGTCACGCTTTATCCACTGCCTTACTTCCAGCTGCTGGAGGATTTTGCGCAGAAAATGAAGGACCCGTCTCTGAGCAAGCTTGCAAGGATGACAAACGTGATGGCCCTTGCCGCGTCGATGGCGCTCTTGGAGTTTGACAGCGAGATCCTCGCAAGGGGGATAAGGCACATCTTTCACGCCAAAGAGCGCGTGGCAGAGCTCAACGTCAAGGCTGCAAACCACATTTACGAGTACGCCAAGACCAAGTTTGCAAGGGACGGCTTTGACTACCGGCTGGCGACAAGGGCGCCGGAGCCGGGCATAATTGCCGTGCAGGGCAGCCAGTCGTCTGCCCTGGGCAAGATGGTGGCAGGCTGCCGGTTCCAGACCTACTATCCTATCACCCCAGCGTCGGACGACAGCGAGTTTCTCGAATCAAACGAGGTCCTCGAACTCTACGATTCGGGCAAGAAAGGCTCTACTGTGGTGGTCCAGACAGAGGATGAGATAGCCGCAATCACGATGGCCATAGGAGGCGCGCTTGCGGGCGCAAGGTCCGCGACTGCGACCTCTGGTCCCGGATTTTCGCTGATGGCAGAGGCGATGGGCTGGGCCGGCATCAACGAAGTGCCAGTCGTAGTTTCGCTGTACCAGCGCGCAGGGCCGTCCACAGGCCTTCCCACGAGGCACGAGCAGGGCGACCTGCACTTTGCAATCCACGCCGGCCACGGCGAGTTTCCAAGGATTGTCCTTGCGTCCGGCGACATCGAGGAGAGCTTTTACGACACGGTAAAAGCGTTCAACTATGCAGAAAAGTACCAGGTGCCAGTCATACACATGCTGGACAAGGCCATAGCAAACAGCCTCACCACCTGCCCCGTCTTTGACCCTGCCCGGGTAAAGATAGAGAGGGGCGCAATAGCGACTCGGATAACCGACGCAGACAAGGGGACTGCCGGCAATTATCTGCGCTTCAAGCTTTCAGACGATCCTATTAGCCCTAGGATTCCGCTTGGCACAGAAGGCGCGATTTTCTGGAACACGGGCGACGAGCACACCGAGGAGGGCCACATCACCGAGGACCCAGAGGTGCGCAACAGGATGATGGAAAAGAGGATGGGCAAGATGGAACTTGCACTGGAAGAGATACCTGACGAGGACAAGGCCGCGGTGTACGGCGACAAAGATGCAGAAATAGCGATAATCGGCTGGGGCTCGACAAAGGGCGTGGTGCTCGACGCGATGGAAAAGCTGGCACAAGAAGGGATTAGGACAAAGTTCGTGCAGGTGCGCCTCCTAAACCCGTTCCCTGCGGATCTGGTAAAATCGCTAATAGGGGGCGCAAAGGTGATTGTCGACATCGAGATGAACTATACGTCGCAGCTGGCAGCTCTCGTACGGCAGCACACCGGCATAGAACCCGACAATTTAGTGGTGAAGTACAACGGCCGACCGATGTCACTTGAGGAAGTTTATAACGCCGTAAAGAGAATACAGAGCGGCAAGGCTCCAAAGAGACAGGTGTTGAAAAATGGCACTTAAACTGGCAGACTACAAGACAGACGTACACAACGACTGGTGCCCGGGTTGCGGCGACTTTGGCATACTGAACGCCATCCAGATGGCACTTGCAGACATGCAGATACCTCCGCACAAGGCAACGATATTCTCCGGCGTGGGTTGCTCGGGCAAGACGCCGCACTTTATCCGGACGTACGGCATACACACACTGCACGGAAGGGTGATGCCGTTTGCGCAGGGCGCAAAACTGTCAAACCCCGACCTTGAGGTCATAGCAGTGGGAGGCGACGGCGACGGGCTTGGCATCGGCGCAGGGCATTTCGTGAGCGCCGGCAGGCGCAACGTGGACATGACCTACATCATATTCAACAACGCCGTCTATGGGCTGACAAAGGGGCAAGCGTCGCCGACTCTGAAACTTGGGATGAAGACCAAGTCACTGCCGCAGCCAAACGTCAACAACTCTGTAAATCCGATAGCGCTTGCGCTTGTCGCCGGCTTTACATTCATCGCGCGAGGCTACTCGTACGACGTGCGCCACCTGAAGGATATCATCAAGAAAGCGGTGGAGCACAAGGGGCTTGCGTTTGTGGACGTGCTGCAGCCATGCCCGACGTACAACGACATCAACACCAAGGAATGGTTCTCTGGTAGCAGCAACATCGATCCTGTGACAAAGAAAGTGATGCCGCGCATCTACAAGCTGGAAGAAACTGGCTATGACGGCATTGTCCACGACCCTGCAGAGATAAACGAAAAGATGGGCAAGGTGATTGAAAAGTCAAACGAGTGGGGCGACAAGATTCCGATTGGCGTGTTCTACCAGAACGAGCACATCCCCACCTTTCAGGAGCGCATCAGCGCAAGGATACCAAACTACCTGGAGAGCCCGCCGGCAAAGCAAGAGATAGCAGACTTATCTGGAAAAACGATGACGAACATTGAAAAACTGCTTGACGACTACAGGCTGGACAGGGAAAACTTCTAGCCCAAAGAACCTCTTTAATATTATTTTTCGCTAGTGTACCCATGCCAAGAGGCAAACTGTCAGAGAGGACGAAAAAGCAGATAGACACTCTCCCGGAAAAAGCCCAGCGCACTTTTAAAAAGGCGCACGAAAGCGCCCTGAAGGAATACAAAGACCCGGACAAGAGGCGCAAGAAAAGCGACACGCCGGAAAAAATCGCGCACAAGGTCGCGTGGAACGCGGTCAAGAAAAAGTACAAGAAGAGCGGCGACAAGTGGGTAAGCAAGAGCAGCAGCCATAGCAAAAAGACATCAAAGAAGTAGTAAAATAACAAGCGGGCCCGGAGGGCTTCGATCCCACGGCCTGCGGTTCCGAAGACCGCCGCGATATCCTGACTACGCTACGGGCCCTGGCTGCCATGGCAGCATACCCTCTATATCACAATTCTGATCGAAACGGTAATGAATCCGGCGGCGCCAACAGTGTAATGGCATTGCTCGGATTGCGCCAGCTGTTCTGCGACCACGAAGAGTCGTTTGCATACCGGAAATACGACGACTTTGACTTTGTGGAATACTGCCGCTGCCGGCGCTGCGGCAAGGTGCTAAAGTCGTTCAAGGGCTTTGACGAGGACGTGAGGGGATAGCCAGTTAATGAACCGCTACCTTGCAGCTCTATTGGTAATCTGGTGGTCCGGGGCCGCAGTCGCTACCATCGCCCTGTTCATTCCCATATACAACAACTATGTTGTAGTAGGTGCCATCGGATGGGGGATAGTAGTAGTATGCACGTTTCTGATATTCTTTGAAATGAAAAGGGTAAAGGCAGATGACAAAAAGAAGGAAAACCTAAAGAGCGGCTAGATTAGCCTTTTCCGCCCTGCTCTTCGATTACCACGAGGGTCACGGTCGACGTGATGCCTGCAATCTTGCGTATTTTGTTTGTGATCACGTGGTTCATCGACTCTGTGTTGTCGGACTTGACCTTCACAAAGATGTCGTGAACGCCGTACGTGCCCCTGACTTCCTTTACGTCTGGCAGCTTGGAGATCTCGTTTATGATCTTTTCCTCGGAGCCGAGAGTGCAGTTCACGAGTATGTATCCAGTTGGCATATACCTGAGAAAGAGCGGAATTTAGTATTTAGCCTTTCCTGCCCTATGGCTTTCAGAGGTTCCGAAAAGTTCTATTTTTTCGTGATGCCCCGCCTGTCCGGCTCGATATAGTGCTCCAGCAGTTTCTGGCTGTAACACGCACCGCAGATAAAGCCCGAGACGTTCCATCCGTCCATCGGCCTGTACCTGAACGTGAGGTCGGTGCCGCATGCGGCGCATTTGCCAGCGCTCTTGGCCATGTTGTTGGTGGCGTGTATAGGACGGCGGAATAAAAGTCATTCCAAACCCCGATTGCAATAAAGTGCAAGAGATTCCAAAGGGAATTAATATAGGTACATCTCAAGTAGCGAACGAAATGGCAAAACCCGGAGCAGTCGCTTTTCCCGTTTTGCTCGTCCTCGGTGCTATAACCGGTTACTTGTCGTACCAATGGATGATAGTCGAGGCGGTTCCAAAGCCCGGCAACTTTAGCGATTCGCCGTACTACAAACCACTTTCCGCAGCATCAACAGAACAAAAGAACAGCACTGCAGCTTCTGGACCAGTCGACGAGTCCAAGTTCTCCAACATTGTCACGATCTCAATCCCTGCGGGCGCGTCGGTGCAGGGCCAGCCGTCCTATGACCCTGCTTCATCGCAACCTATCCCGAAAGACGCGCTGATAAAGTGGGTCAACCACGACAACGTGCAGCACACTGCAACTAGCGGCAAGAGCTTTAGCGATGCAGACTATGGCAAGCTGTTTGACTCTAGCTTTTTGGAACCCGGCAAGGAGTTTAGCATCCCGGCGGAAAAAGTGGGAACAGGCCAGCACGTCTATTTCTGTCAGGTCCACCCGTTCATGACAGGCACTGTAACGGTACAGTGACCTCTCTTCTTCTTTTCTCTTGATATTATTCTTGTAATAATATAATAGCCTGAACGTCGCTGACGAAACGCTGAAAACTATCTAGTCTGCCGACTGGTCGTTTCCGTACACTATGCTCGTGATGGCCGCCCCGACGCCCGTGACTTTTCTTATGTTCCTGATGATGTCCCGAAGTTCGGATTCCGTGTCGGCCTTGACCTTTAGTATAATGTCATACGCGCCGCTGGTTTCGTGGGACTCGACCACTCCTCTGACCTTTTTTACGCTCTTCTCTGCTGCGCTTCCCTTGTCTACGTCGCAGTTTACAAAAATGAATGCGAGAGTCATTGCATTCTCAGCTAGAGAGTATATTATTAAACAGTTTCCAAATTTGTTTCGCGTTGATTGTGATGGAACATTTTTCAGTAGAAAAAGTGGCAAAAACATATGATAACTATACAAATTATCTGTACTCGCAAAAGATCATATCTAGTTGTCAAGCTGGCGTTTGAGGACAAGAAAGTACCTGAGCACATCAAGAACTGCGGCGTACGCAAGCGCGAGAACAACAACCGCATAGAGTGTATGAACGGTACTCTGAGGGAGCGCGTAAAGGTGCAGCGCGGTTGGAAGTCGTACGAAACCCCATTGTCAGAGGGACAGCGGATTGCGTACAACTTTGTCAAGCCACACATGGCTCTGGAAGGGCAGACACCCGCGCAAGTAGCAGGGCTAGATGTCAAAGGATGGAAGGAACTGCTAAAAGGTGCATTGACAACAACCGCTGCCGAACAACCAAAGGAAACAACCAGAGGGTGAACAGAACCTGCGATTGAAATATAACGCCGTTAAGTCTAAATACCTTATAAAGGAGAGCTGAAACTGAAAAAATGGCATTTCTCGAAATAAAGGATTTGCACGTTAGCATTGACGGTAAACAGATTCTCGACGGCCTGAACCTCAACATCGACAAGGGCGAGGTCCATGCAATCATGGGCCCAAACGGCTCTGGCAAGAGCACGCTTGCAAACGCCATCTTGGGCCACCCCAAGTACACCCTCGACTCAGGCGAGATAAGAGTCAAGGGCGAACTGATAAACGACCTTTCCACTGACCTTAGGGCAAGAAAGGGCCTCTTTCTCGGGTTCCAGTATCCCACCGAGATTTCAGGCGTCGGCTATAGCCACTTTCTGCGAAACGCCTACAACCAACTGAACAAGTCGCTTGGCGAGGAGCAGAACCGCGAGGTATTCCTCACGGTGCGCGAGTTCCACGAGTACGTGAAGAGGAACCTTGACGCAGTTGGCCTTGACCCATCGTTCCTCGGCCGGTATCTGAATGAAGGATTCTCGGGAGGCGAGAAAAAACGCTCGGAGGTCATGCAGATGCTGGTGCTAAAGCCAAACATTGCAATACTGGATGAGCCGGACTCGGGGCTTGACATCGACGCGGTCAAGGCAGTCGCCGAGGCGATAAACAAGCTGATAGACACCGGCGCCGGCGTGCTTGTCATCACACACTATGCGAGGATTCTACGCTACATGAAAAAGCTCGACCAAGTGCACGTGGTGGCCAAGGGCAAGGTCATAAAGTCGGGCGGAAAAGAGCTGTCCGAGGAGCTTGAAGCCAAGGGCTACAGCTGGCTTGGCCTTGAGGACAAATAAGCAGCTTTGTTTTAAATAAGGCAGGGCCGACAGTTATTTTTGAAAATTGTCGGCAGAAAACAATAATCCTCCTCAACCATCACAGCAACAACAACCGACAACAACGTATTATCTCAATTTCACTTTCTTCAAGGTAGACCCCAAGTGGCGCTGGCTAAACGAGATAGGCAAGGACGAGGCCGCAAAGGAATTTGCAAGCCTCATCGAAGTCGCAAACACAAAGATGAAGGTGCGCACCTACTCTACTGTCGGCCTGCGGGAAGACGCGGACCTTATGGTCTGGATGGTCTCTGACACTATCGAAAAGACCCAGGTGCTTGCGTCGAAAATCTATACCACCGTGTTTGGCAAGTACGTGACGCCGTCGTACGTCTTTATGTCGTCGAGCCGGCCGTCCGTGTACGCAAGCAAGGTGACGCCGGGGTTCATGACAGACGAGCAGCCGCTAAAGTACATCATCGTCTATCCGTTTGTAAAGTCGAGGGAGTGGTATCTATTGCCGTTTGAAGAGCGAAAGAAGATGATGGAGGAGCACATCGCAGTGGGCCGCAAGTTCCCGCAGGTGCGCCTCAATACCACCTATTCATTTGGAATCGACGACCAGGATTTCATGCTCGCATTTGAGACGCAGGACCTGCCCGCGTTTCAAGAACTGATAATGCAGCTGCGCGAGACGCAGGTCAGCCGGTACATTGTCCGCGACACGCCGATGATAGTGTGCGTGCACAAAAAGCCGGAAGACATTCTCAAGAGTCTCGGGTGATTCTGGATGCAGGCGCTAAAAGAGTGGGCAGTGGTTTGCAAGGCTTTGCAGGAAGGCAGGCAGGCGGTGCTTTTGCGCAAGGGAGGCATCTTGGAGTTCAGGCAGGGCTTTGAGGTCAAGCACGAGAGGTTCATGCTGTTCCCTACGTACGAGCACCAGGCAAGAGAGCACCTGCAGCCGGATTACGCCGGCAGGCTGGACGGCGTGCTCAGGGAGCAGCCGCCGGCTGGGGCAAACCTGCTGACCGGCTATGCAGAGGCGAAAATGGTCAAGGAAGTAAATGACGTTTCTGTCCTGAAAAAGCTAGAGAAATACCATATATGGAACGAAAGCTATGTTAATGCACGAATGGCGTACAACCCCAAAAAGCCAATGAGCGTGATACTGCTACGGGTATACAACCTCTCAAGCCCGATTACCGTAAGTACAAAGGAAGAGTGGGCCGGCTGCAAGTCCTGGATACCAGTCGACCTTGAAGCGACTGGCAGGCCCGCAGTCGACGACGCGGCGTTTGGCAGGATTTCCGATGAAGTGGCGGAGGTGCTGGCATCATAATGAAATACAGAAGGCTAGGCAAGAGCGACATCAAGGTAAGCGAGATTGGCTTTGGCGCGTGGACAATCGGCCTTGACTGGTGGGGCAAGAAGATCGACGACGCAGAAGCTATTCGGATGTTGAAAAAGGCGTACGACGTCGGCATTAATTTCTTTGAAACAGCGGACATGTACGGCAAGGGCAAGAGCGAAAGGCTGATGGGAGAAGCCTTTAAGGACATGCGCGACGAAGTCGTTTATTCTACAAAATGGGGCTATGACCTGTACGGCGCAGAGCAGATCGGCCACCAGGAGCTTCCGCAGAAACACGACCCGGAATTCCTGCAAGTCGCGCTCAAAAAGAGCCTAGAGCGCCTGCAGACAGACTATGTTGATGTCTATAGCTTGCACAACCCCAAGATGGACGCAATCCAGAACGACGAGCTGTTCGCGTCTCTGGACGGCCTCGTGAAAGAGGGTACGATAAAGAGCCACGGAGTGGCGCTCGGCCCGGCAATCGGCTGGCGAGACGAGGGGCTGTTCTCGATAACAAACCGCAACATTACCTGCGTGCAGACCGTCTACAACGTCTTGGAGCAGGACCCCGGCCGCGACCTGATGAAGGCAGCAGCGCAGAGCGACGTCGGCATAATGGTGCGCGTCCCTGACGCTTCCGGCCTGCTGACGGGCAAGGTGACTGCCGACACGAAATTTGACAAGAACGACCACCGCAGCTTCCGCAAGCAAGAGTTCATCAAGGAGGCCATGCAAAAAATAGACAACATGAAGCCGCTTGCAAGCGGCAAGGGCTGGAACATAACAGAACTGGCGATAAAGTTCATCCTGTCGCAGCCGCAGGTCTCTGTCGTCCTGCCAACCATGATAAGCACCGAGGAGATAGAGATGTTTGCCGCGATATCTGACGGCAAGTACCTGTCTACCTCCGAAGCCGCGCAGCTGGAAGAGATGTACGAAAAGAACTTTTACGTCAAGCCGGTTGCGAGCTAGACAAAGTACTTGACCCGCTCTTTTTTGAATTCGCGGGAGCTAAAGAGGATCTTGTAGTCGCTCACTCCAATCTGCCCCGACATCTCGACTGCCATTTTTTCTGCAGCTTCAAGCGACCTTGCGTGCACCATCGAAAACACGTTGTACTTCCAATCGGGGTACACGGGCCTCCGGTAGCAGTGGCTCACCTGCGGAAACGCCGCTAGCTTGAACCCTACGTCGTCCACCCTGTCCTCCGGCACGTTCCACACTACCATCCCGTTTGCGACAAAGCCTGCGTCGCGGTGGCGCAGTATCGCGGCAAACCTGCGCATCAGGCCGATCTTTTCGTATTCTCTTGCCTTTGCAAACAATTCTGCGGTCGTGATTCCGAGGTTCTGCGCCATTTCCTTGAAAGGCTCTCTTGTCACCGGCAGGTCCTTCTGTAACTCGCGGACAAACTCTTTGTCCCGCTCGGTTATCTCTAGCCTGTCTGGGTTCAACTCCTTGACCTCTTCTGTGGGCTTGGGTTTTTCTGCGTCCTCGTTTACCATGTCCAGTTTCACGCCTATCTTGTACATCTTTAACGTCGGAAGTAACCGGTATTTCACGACGCCGTCAAGCGCAGACATCCTGTCCAGCTCGTCTTTCATGTCCGAGTCGGGCGGGACTGCAAGCGTGAACCACATGTTGTACTCGTGGTTGCGCTCGTAATTGTGGCTGACTCCTGGGTGCTCGTTTATTTTTTCAGCCACCGCGTCAAGTTTCTCTGGCGCGACTGCAAACGCGATCAGCGCGCTCTTGTACCCTAGGCGCCTCGTGTCGAAAATGGCGTTTATCTGCCGTATGAGGCCGGCGCCCTTTAGCCCGCTTATCCTGCGCATGACTTCGTCCTCGGAGATGCCATAGTTCTTGGCAATCTCTAGATATGGCCTGTCTGCGAGCGGGAAAACCCACTGGATGTCGTTCAGCAACTTTTTGTCCATTTCGTCGAGCTGCTGGTGGTTTGCTTGCATGATAAAACGGCCGGGAATAGCCGTTTATCCATTAAAAACCTACCTGTATGTGTGTGTGGCGCATAGTCTAAATACCAATTGCGCGTCTTTTTGGGTGTCCAAATATGGGCGTCATAACGATGCAGCTTGTGTGCGACACCTGCAAGAAGGTTATTTTGGAAAAGGAAGGCGAGGAGCACTTGATGAATGAGCGCTTTCCTATAACTGGCGAGGAGGCAAAAAAGCTCGACACGGAGCACCGCGGCCACGAATGCCACATTGAAGCAGTCGAAAAGCCTCAGTAGTAGTGGATATAACGCCATGCGCATTGTTTTGCAAAACTGAACTAGATTAGAGGTTCAAGCCAAACGAGTTTGCCATTTCTGCAAACTGGTTGTACCTGTGAAGGTACTCCTTGCCCTGTGGGGTGATTACGTATATCCTCTGCCCTTCCAGCAGCTGCTCCTGTATGAGGCCGGCCTGTACTAGCCTGCCTGCGACAGCAGCCAGCCTCCCGTAAGAGAGGTTGGCCTTTCTCAGAAGCGACGTGAGGTTGACCCCGCCAAGGCCGTGTTCTTCGGTAATCTGGAGCACATCACCCAGTATCTTGACACTGTTGCGGTAAGGCGCCATTGAGGGATGAGGTATGAAACACCATAATAAGGATTACGTAAAAGGCTTCTGTACGCACCGCACTAAAACCTTGGCTTTTATAGCGGCCGGTGCAAAAGCAACCATGTCTTGAGTAGCAGCAACGACGGCAAGCCGATAACGTGGTTCCGGGACTTTATGGGAGTCGGATACCGCTACCATGACGTCTACATGAACGTCTTTCCGCTTTTCCAAGACAAGATGCCTGCTTTCAAGCTGTGGAACAAGACCGTCGACTGGTGGCCCGACGACCAGATAAAGCTGCGCTTTGTCGAAGACGGCGACCATTACTGGTTCATCCTGTACGGAGGCTCTGACTACAAAAAGGACAACACCGGCTTTGTGAAAAAGGTCCAGATGTCGGAGAACTACCAGCGCTTCAAGGTGGGCTATGAAAAAAAGGCGATGCTGCGCTTTGGCATATACAAGGAAAACACGAACCCAAAGAAAAAAGAGCGCGACGGCAGCATGAAAAAGTTCGAGCTAGAGATACTGAAAAAGGCCAAGTCGGTGTACGACATTATGTTTCTGCAGTTATCCGAGCTTGCCAGGGATTCGGTCGAGTGGCAATGCATAATGCAACAAGAACAGGAAGAAGAAAAAAACAGCCAGTGAAATTCGCCTGCGTGGAGGGCTGCTCTGACTGCTGCATCTACCGTGAGTACTATCCTTCTCCTGACTTTGGCAAAATTGGGGTGCTTCTTTTACCTGAAGAAAAGGACAAGATTGAAAAACTTGCAAGGGAAAAAGGCATTGAGGTCAGGATATTGCCCCGGCTTGCGGTGGGAGACAAGGCCGGCCCCGAAAAGGTAATCGCGTACCAGATGATGGGCAAGCAAAAAGACGGCGATTTATGCCCGTTTCTCGACCTTGAAAAGCGCTCCCTGCACGGCGGCTTTGCCTGCGGGATATACAAGCAGCGCCCACTTGCCTGCAGCGCGTACCCCGTGGTGGACGCAGACAGCAGGGTTGCGACCCTCGACTCTCACTGTCAGTTCTGCAAGCACCACGACTCCACAAAGGCAGACCTTGAAGGCTTGCAGAATGAGCTAGAGTCGCTGTCAAAGATCAAGTCTGTGGTAAAGGCAAAAGACGATATGCACGTGTGGCGCTATGCGACTGCGACAGGCGAACAGGCCACGCTTGACGAAGGCTGGGTCCTAGAGTCCTGACCTTTTTGTGTACAATATCTCATCGCCGCGTCGAACCTTTGCTATCCTGCTTGGTGGTATCACTGAAAAATTCTCTGACAGCGAGACAAACTCTTGCAGCGGAACCTCGACGATGCTGTCAAAGTCGCGGTAGCTGACAAAATAGAGTGAGGGGTCGTCGGCGTAGAGCGCCCTGCTGAATATCTCTTCGAGCCTGCCCTTTCTCGTCATGACGGCCTGTACTTCATAAGCCCGCCGGCCTCGACTATCTTGGCGATGAGTTCCGGAAACGGCTTCATGGAGTACTGCTCGTTCTTTGTGAGGTTTGTTATCCTGTTGCTTGCAAGGTCGATTTCTAGCTCGTCCTTGTCAGAGATTTTCTTTACAGTCGCCGCGTCTATCTCTATTGGGAGAAGATACCCTCCGTCCACCGCGTTTCTGTAGAATATCCTCGCAAACGTCGGCGCAAGTATCGCCTTGATTCCCGTCTGCGAAAGCGCAATGGGCGCGTGCTCCCTGCTGGAACCGCAGCCAAAGTTGCTTCCGGTGACGAGAAAGTCGCCCTGCTGGACTTTCTCTGGGAACTTGGGGTCAATTCCTTCCATCGCGTGCTTGGCCAGTTCCTTGTGGTCGTGGATCTTCAAGTACGGGCCGGGTATGATGACGTCGGTGTCGATGTTGTCCCTTTCATACTTGTGGACCTTGCCTCTCAATGTCTTGTCCATTTTAGTTTCTCACATCCCTCGGGTCTGTTATCTTGCCCGTTATTGCCGAAGCCGCCACTACCACCGGGGAAGCCAGGTACGTCTGCGACTCGACGTGGCCCATCCTGCCGGGGAAATTGCGGTTCGTGGTGCTGATGCATATCTCGCCTTTTCCGAGCACTCCCATGTGGGCGCCGCAACACGCGCCACACGTCGGCGGGCCGACGATTGCGCCGGCTTCCATGAATATCTCTACCAAACCTTCCTTCATGGCCTTCATGTAGATGGACTGCGCGGCCGGAAGCACCTCGGTGCGGATCTTGACCTTTCTGCCCTTCAGTATCTTTGCCGCCGCCCTCAGGTCGTCAAGCTTGGCCCCCGTGCACGAGCCGATGTAAGCCTTGTCAAGTTCCGTTCCCTGCAGTTCCCTTGCGACAGAGATGTTGCCGGGAGAAAACGGCTTGGCAATCGTTGGCTCCATCTTTTCAACCTCTATTGTGAACGTCTCGGCATAGTGCGCTCCCTCGTCGCCGTGCACCGGCGAGTACTGGGCGTCCGTACGCTCTCTCAGGTACGCGTACGTGGTCTCGTCTGGCTCGATTATGCCATTCTTGGCACCTGCCTCTGTCGTCATGTTTGTGAGCGTCAGGCGCTCCTCCATCGACAGCTTTTTCACGACGTTGCCTGAAAATTGCATCGTCTCATAGTTGGCGCCGTCAGTTCCAATCTCGCCTATCACCTTCAGTATGATGTCCTTTGCCATGATGTGGTCCGGCTTGTTGCCCTCGACCTTGAACATCAGAGTCTCGGGGATCTTGAACCATATCTCGCCGTTCATGAGCACGTACGCCACGTCGGTGTGGCCGAGGCCGGCTGCAAAGGCGCCCATCGCGCCGGTGGTGTTGGTGTGCGAGTCGCCCCCCACGTACACCTCGCCCGGCAGGACCATCGCCTCCTCGTGCGAGAGCGTGTGGCAAATGCCGTACTGGCCAAGGCCGTACTTGAAGTGCTTCTTTATGCCGTATCTTTTCGTAAAGTTGGAGAGCGTGATGATGTTCTCTGCAGAGACGCGGTCGGCAGCAGGAACGAAATGGTCCTCAGTCACCCACACCCTGTCGGCGTTCCATATCTTTTCCAGTTTCAGTCCCTTCTTTTCCCACTCGGAAAAAACCTTGATGACACCGGGGCCAGAAACGTCGTGCATCATGACCTTGTCCACCTTTGCAAACACCACGTCGCCGGGCGAGACGCTATTTCTGCCTGCGGCGCGGGCAAGTATCTTTTCGGTAATCGTCATTGCTGCCAAAACCGTATCACTTGAGGTGGATTTGGCGGATGGCGGATTAAAACCTTTGGAGAACGCGAAAGCAAGATTAAGCCGGGTGCGAATATCGTCACTGCGCTTGGAGATACTGGCAATTAAAGTCGCAAGGAAAAGCGGGAGGTTCAACCTGTACGAGAGCCTAAAAGAAGAAGGTTTTGCGTACAAGGACGGCGACGTTATAGTAGTGTCAAGCAAGTTCGTCTCGATGGCCGAGGGCTCGGTGGTGGACATGAGGCGGATAAAGGCAGGCAAAAAGGCGCGAGCGCTTGCAAAGAAATGCCACATGGAGCCGAGGCTTGCAGAGCTGGTCCTGAGAGAGTCCGACTATGTGGTCAAAGGCGTGCCTGGGTTCCTTTTGGCGATACGGGACGGCATGATAGCGCCAAACGCCGGGATAGACAAGTCAAACGTGCCAAAGGGCTTTGCGATACTGTACCCACGCGATCCGTTTGCCTCAGCCGAGGACCTGAGAGACGCGTTTCTGGCAGACCTCGGCGTCAACGTGGGAGTGGTGATAGCAGACAGCCGGCTCATGCCTACGCGCATAGGCACCACCGGAGTGGCAATAGCGTGCGCCGGATTTGAGCCGGTCGAGGACCTGCGAGGCAAAAAGGACCTCTTTGGCAACGTGCTGAGAGTGACGTTCCGGGCAGTAGCTGACGGCCTTGCCACGATGGGGGTCGCGGCGATGGGCGAAAGCGACGAGTCGACTCCTGCCGCGGTGGTCAGGGGCGCAAAGGTGCAGTGGACGAGCAAAAAAAAGCTGCTGTCTTGGCGCGACATGGCGGTGCCGCCAGAGCAGGACATTTACCTTCGCGGCCTGAAAAGCGAATGATGAGATTGCGCTTGCACACAGTTTTAATATTGCCTTCTGGATTGCTGTTTATCCACGGTAATGTCTGAATTCCTTACCGCATACCCAAAGACCAGCATTGCAAAGGGGATAAAGAACCTCATCAAGCAGGAGGAGATAGAGCTTGACCACCTCAGCCTCATGGTAAGGATAAAGAAGGATGAAATCGTCAGCGCTCTCCTTTCGGAAGGTTTCAAGCTTGTAAAGCTGGAGAACAAAAAACCGAACCAGCTTGGCTGCGGCCTTGCGAAAAAGCTGTCCAAGCCGTGGGAGATGCACGTGCGCCTCTTTACGGTCGAGCAGGGTTTGATTGCGATACAGGCCGAAGTCGAAGTGTCGAGAAAGTACATCCAGCACATCCGCTCGGCAAGGTCGCCTGTCATCTATGAACTTGAACAGATACTGAAAAAGCACCAGATAGAGTACAAGATCTGGAACGAAAAGATCCGCGACTATATCACACGCGTTATCGACAACCACGAGATAAAGCTGGAGGCGCCAAGCATCCCGATATCGTGGAAGCAGATGGTCGCTTATGCGGCGGCCCTTGGCATCGTTTATCTCTTGAAATTCACGAACGCTATCTAGCGCACATATACGCATATACGCACACACGCAAAGACTTTATCTTGCGCGGGCACACATCTGCCGCTGTTGGCGAGCCTTCCGCCTGCTGCAGTTTTCCGCTACTATGGCGCCTCTGCGTGGGAGATAGAGACGCTGTACGACACGCTGTCAAGGTCGTACAGCGTGGAAGACTCTGAGGTCCCGGCGGACGACCCGCAGTTTGTCACGATGGTCGAGATAGGCTTTCCAGTCCCGTTCGGCGAGCCGTTTTTCCAGGAATTCACGATGGACAGCTGGTTCAAGGTAAAGGGCGTGCTCAAGGACATGAAGAAAAGGCGCGGGCGAAAAGGAGTAAAGACCTACATCCGGTTTGCCGGCTTTGAGGGCGGAAATACTCCTGTCGTATTCCCGCTCTTGTCAAAGGGGGATAGGCAGTATGAAATGGGCGTGGAAAAGCTGGAATACCTTGTAGACATTGTTCCATTGCAGCTAAAGACTGTCCCAAAGGGCGCCGATGAAGTCTGGTTCTCGTACGAGGAGGCGACCTTCAAGTGGAGCCCAAGCATCGCCATGGTGAACAGCGTCAACTATTTCTACAAGAACAGCGAGTGGGTCCTGCCTGCAAAAAAGTCCTCAGTCTAGCTGGTTGACGACGCCCGAGTCGTGCAGGCCCTTGCTCAGCTCCTTGTACTTTTTGTCGAGAAACTCTAGCGACTCTTCAAGTTTCTTTGACTTGCCGTACTTGAAGCGCACGAGCTCTCTGTGGCGCCAGAAATGCTTGCCCTCTCCGACAGACAGCGTGGTGAAATAGTCCGGACCCTTCAGGCTGTCCTGCAGCTTGATGTTGTGCGGAAAAATGTACTCGATTGAAAACCACTCGTCGCCGTCAGGATAGTCGTTGCCGGTCATGACGTCAAAATAAAGGTGCAAAATGCTGTCGACTGTCAGGCCGTCGTCGCCAATCGCAGGATGCTTGACTGTCGACTTGCGGTAGTCCATCTTTAGCAGTTGGGGCTCAAAGTACGCCTTTATGATTGCCCGCCTAAAGAGCTCGTTTGCTTCCTTAAGGTTCAAAGATACTATAACGGTACATGACTATTTTATAATCTTTTTAATGCAATATACTATTTTTTACAAGCGAATTTCTTGTTGCATAGGGCCGGTTTTCGAGCGTGCATAATTGCATAATTTGAGCACGGCCGTGCATAATTGGGAAAAGCGTGGGTATTACGATATGTTGTCATGGGCTCTGTATCAATAGACATGCTCGTGCTAAAAAGAACTAACGGTTGATGATTAATATAATGTGGATTCCATTTGCATGACGACGGGCGGGGGTCGCCTAGCCTGGTAGGGCGTGGGATTGCTAATCCCATGTCCGCAAGGACCCGTGGGTTCAAATCCCACTCCCCGCGCCATTTTCTATATATCCCTCATTTCCGAGAATCACGATATACAAAATGGTTCGTCATATCTGCTCCGTCACCTCAAGCCTCGATTTCCTTGCGCGCTTTTGATCTGAGCACCAGCGCAAACCCAAGCGAGACTGCCGAAAGCAATCCAGACGTAAGGAACACCAGATTGTACGATTCTGGAGAAGGGTACGACCCTTGGACTCCTTCGATAGTCTCATGCTTCTCCATGTAGATTCCTGCCAACGCCGGACCGATAGCCATCCCTATGAACAGCAAGAGGGCGCCTACTCCAACAGATATGCCTGTGAACGCTTTAGGTGACGACGACACGACAACGTTCCATCCCGAGGTCGCAATCATCGACAGCCCGGAAGCAATCACTGCCAGGCTTGCAGACACTGCAACCCCTGTCGAGTGGAATGCCAAGAGTCCGAGCGATCCTATCAAGCTGATTGCGGCGCCAATGATGATGGGCCTGATATTTCCTATCCTGTTTATGATGAACGGAGTCACGCTTGCAAACACCAGGAACATTATCATGAACGGCAGCTGCACATCTGCTGCGTCCACCGCGCTTCCTCCAAATCCTAGCGGCGCCGGGCTCCTTACCAGCTGCACTATGGACGGATAAGCCATGAACATCGTGGCCCCTGTGACCATCAGTATGATGTACGACGGGAGGAGGATCTTGTCCCTTAGCAACCGTAGATCGAGCAGCGGCAACACGACCTTTCTCTCTATGGCGACAAACGCGGCCAATGAAATTACCGATGCGATGAACGCGGCTACAATCTGCGGCAGGTTTTCAGAACTTACGCCTGTCTCTACTAGCGTCAGCGCCAAAAGGAACGAGACTATCGTGGCCGAAAGGGCGGCCGTCCCCTTCATGTCTATGGAAGGCGACGACGATGCTCGTTTTTTCTCGGTGATATTTTCTGGAGCCTTGGCAGCAGGAATTGACTGTGACTTGCTTTCTTTGACGAACCTAGCTATCATGAGCGTCACAATGGCTGCAAAAGGCACTATGGTAAAGAAGGTAGAGTGCCATCCAAAGTGCTGGATTATGCTTGCCCCTATCAGCAGGCCGACTACTGAACCGGCCGAGTACGCAGAGCCGAATACTCCCACGGCGATGGCAAGTTTTGATGGCGGAAACGTGTCCCTGAGCAGACTGAAAGCCGCCGGAACCGCAGCCAAGCCAACACCCTGGATTATCCTGCTTGCGAGCAGAAATACTATGTTGTTTGAAAATCCTCCGGCAGCCGTTCCAACCACGTACGTTGCGAGCAGAATGAGCAGCACTTTCTTTTTGCCGTAAAGGTCGGACATCCTGCCTGCGATGGGCGTCATCACTGCGGCCACAATCAGGTACGCGCTGAATATCCACGCGGCCGTGCCATACGGTATGTTAAAGTCCTGCATTATTTCCGGGATGGCCGGCAGCAGCATGGTCTCCGAGAAAAAGACCACCAAGAGGGTGCTGCTTAGTATCCCAAGGGTAAACCATGCGGAGCGGTTGGCGGTAGTGACGGCCTTTTCTCTGTCTTTGACTTCCAATATTGTGACACCTGCCTATACCTGTCTTACAGCGATATTATCTTTGGCCCAGAACAGGGCTTGCAAACGAGTTTTTCATGTATTCTTGGAACTGCTCATCCGTCATCGCGCTCTTTTTTTCCAGCCACATGGTGGCATCCTGACCTACATGATAACGGATCTTGGGCTCTGGCGATGAAATTGCCTGTAGCACCGTCTCGGCAACCTGATCCGGAGTGGAAGCGTGTTCTCTGAGAGCGTCCACGGTTGAATTCAGGCCCGCAAGCAGGCCGGAATACGGTGAATCCGTGCGCCGGGCGCCTTGTCCGATAACAGTATTGTCAAATATCCTGGTTTTTACCACTCCTGGCTCGATGAGGGTTACTCTGATGCCAAACGGCTCGACTTCGTGGGCCAGTGATTCGCTCAAGCCTTCCAGCGCGAATTTCGTGGCCACGTAGGCGGACATGCCCGGCAGGCCGAACCTGCCAACAACTGAACTGATGTTGACGATTGTGCCGCCTTTCTGTTTGCGCATGACTGGAAGCACCTGCCGGGTGACCCGTATGGCACCAAGCAAGTTGGTGTCCAGCTGGTCCTGGATCTGTTTCATCGACAGGTCTTCAAGCGAGCCTATCGAAAAGTACCCTGCGTTGTTTACGAGGACGTCAATTCTGCCCGCCTGCGGGGCTATCCTGTCCATGAAACCATTTATTGAATCAAGGTCGGTGACGTCCAGCTGCTCGATGCGTATCAGGAGCTTTTCGTTTTCAGCCGCCTTGGCAAGGCCGGCACCGCCCTTTTCAGGGTTCCTCATCGTTGCAAACGTGAGATATCCGCTTTTCGCCAGCCGCAGCGCGGTGGCGTATCCTATCCCGCTGGAGCTGCCGGTCACGACCGCGACCTTTTGTTTCCCGTCAACATTTTCATTTCCTGCTTGGTTTTTCATAATAATTACCTAACGTTACTGGATAACGAAACGTAAGTATTTAAACCGGTAAGTGATGATATCGAAAGCAGGTGAGCTTCTGGTTACTTGCTTGAAGAGCGACAGGTCGAATGGATGAAGGAAAACATGTGCGTGTGTCCCATAAACAACACGCTCAGGATAATGGGCAAGAAATTCACTACCCTGATAATCCGCAACATGATACACCTTGGACAGACTAGGTTCAACCAATTCCTCACAATCGAAGGCATCAACGCCAAGATACTCTCTGCAAGGCTGAAAGAAATGGAACAGGATGGCCTGATAAGGCGGGACGTTTTCCGGGAAACCCCTGTCAAGATTGAATATGCCCTTACTGAAAAAGGCAGGGCGCTAGCGCCAATCTTGGACCAGATGGCCGCATTCTCTATGAAGTACTGCGCAAAAGACGTATTCAAGGATGGAAAGAAAAGAAACTGGAACAAGTATGAGGACGCGCTTCTGCCAAGAAAAGACGGGGCTAGTCTCGACGGGGAGCCATAATCCTTATACAATTCCTGTGGTTACTGCGGTTATGGAAGAGCGCAGTTCAGCCGCCAACTCTGCCAGCACCTATCTCAATGAATACTTTAATTTTGATCCTGTCGCCAACAAGACAGAGGATAAAGTCTTTGGCTGCAGTGCCATTCTCACTAACGAGGAATTCTGGGATGCCATACAGGACGGTCTTTACGACACTCTGCAGGAAAGCTGGTCAGTCATCCTGTTCCAGATGGGCCTAAAGTACGGCACAAGAGTAGGACAAAATGCCCGGGATAAAGTCCCCGATGTACAGCAGGCCGTGAAATTTCTGGAATCATACGGACTCATGGCGGGTTGGGGCAAGTTCAAAACGTCGCCATTTACTCTTTCGATGGGCAAGCTAACAGATGGCCTCAAGGTGACTGTAGAAGACAACTTTTTTGCAAAGACAGGCAAGAAGAAAAAGAGCGATTCGCCTCGCTGTTTCTTCATGTCCGGACTACTTGCAGGCATTGCCGAGGGGCTGCTTGGAGAAGGCCATGCGTGCATTGAAAGAAGGTGCATCGCCAACGGGGCGGACAAGTGCGAATTTCTTATAACCCGGCGAAATGCCTGATGCTTACTATTTTTCTTGTCCGTTCAATACCATTAAAGTCCTGTCTGAAATGCATCAGAGGGCTATATACTCTAGAAAATTAAATTATCTTCTTTTATCTCTCTGTACAGCATAAACGAAACGCCCTACAGGCGCCACGACCGCTATGTCCGAGAGCTGACGGGCAAGAAAGAAAGAGGATTTGTACTTGCTTCCGATAATTCGTAGAAACTTTTTAAAAAAATTACTGCGGTTATCTAGAATGATATAACAATGATGAGGCGAAAGAGAAGTACTGACGATGTTACCTCCAATCGAAGTTTCAGAAATTGCTCATTTTGTGGAGGGTTTATTCCTGCTGGCACGGGTATAATGCACGTCAGAAATGACGGCCGGATATTGTGGACATGCTCGGATAAATGCAAGAAGAACCTGTTTGTACTCCGTCGAGATCCGAGGAAGCTAAAGTGGACTGAAAAGTATGTAGTAGGAGGAGCACAGGTAAAGAAAAAGTAGCCGCCTCTAAAGAGGTGTCTGCTCCGTCGCCTTTACAGATGTTGTACACAAATGATCACGCTGAGCCATGCGAGATCTATAACTGCCCGGCAACAGCTGCATTGTTGTTGCTGTTGCTTCATTTTTTTGAACAACTGTCTATCGCGTCCATTATTACCTGCGCCCCGCGGGCACCAAAGTTCGCCCTGCAATAGTTCTCGTTTCTCAGTTTCACGTTCAGCTTCCCGGTCATAACAAGGTCAGTCACCCTATTTACTGCGGCAAGATAGTTCATCGAAGACTTCCAGGTAAGTATGATCGTGCATTTGTCGCAGACGCTGCATTTTGCATTGGACGCGTACACGCTGTCGCAAAAGACACACCTGTTGTACACCATAGAGTTGCCGGCCCTCGGGGCGTTTATGCCGAAATGCACAGAGTTGAAACAGTCGATGCACAGACGCTTGTTGCACGTCGAACACGTGTGGTATTCGTCGTTTTTACCGCATACTTCACACAGTGTCAACAATATCACACCCTGCATCAAGACGCAGGGATAAACAAACACAGCAAGTTTTAGGCGAATTGCTCACCAGCTCTTAGATGGTTGTTCTGGTATATTAGGGGCTTGCAATAGCGTCACAGCAGCCCCACGGATAAATTCCAGATAGGCTGCGTCATCATTGTGGCACCTGATGGCAAAAACGCTGCTTTTACTGCGTCATGCCAAGTCGAGCTGGAAGCGTCCCGAGCTTGCCGACTGCGACAGGCTGCTGAACAAGCGCGGAAAACGCGACGCGCTGCGCATGGAAAGGCTGCTGAAAGAAGAAAACCTGATGCCTGATGCCATCCTCAGTCCCATGGCGGTCCGCGCCTAGGATACTGCTTTTGCCGTGGCGAAATCCTGCGGCTATGACGTACGGCAGATCACCCGCGTCGAATCGATATACACGTCGGACCCGGAGGAATACCTGAACGTCCTGTGCCGGCTGCCGGATGACCTCAAAGTGGTGCTGGTGGTGGGTCACAACCCGACATGGAAGAATATCTTACGGTTTTGACTGGACAGCCCGGGGAAACGCCAGCCTTGCTCGGCGTAACCGGCGCAGGTCAGGCAGTCTAGGGTTTGGAATGCGGCCTGATTTCATCAAATTACCCGCTGAAATATGCAAGGCTCTACTTGACCTTTTGCGTACTAGAATCTAATAGAAAGAGATACGAAAAAAGATCTTATAGTTTTACTAGGTAATCTCTTTCTAGTGAAAGCCATAGTATGGCTGTCTATAGGCATCGTGTCGGCAATGCTCGGCATTGCATTTGCATATAACATGGCATCTCTGGGTTCCTTTTCTGCCATGATGTCTTCTGCGAGCGACGCAAAAAGTGCTAGTGGTGCGCAAACCGAAGAAGTGGCAAAGATAACCACCCAAACTCTGGCGCCTTCTTCCTCTTCTTCTTCCAAGATAGACTTGGCCAAGACGGCCGAGCTTGTTCATCAGAAAATCAACGAGCAGCGCGCCAAATTTGGCCGCGGGGCTCTTGAATGGGATCCTGCCCTCGCCAATATAGCCTTGGGCCATTCGAAGGACATGGCCAACCGGCACTATTTCTCACACGATGATCTCGAAGGGCACAGGTACACGTTCCGGTACAGCAGCGCTGGGTACATATGCAAACAGGGAAGCGGGGAAAACATTTACCGCCTTGGCACCACCCGTACAATAACAGAAGAATATCTTGCAAGCAGGATAGTCGATGCCTGGATGAACAGCTCGGGCCACAGGCAAAACATCCTGTCCAAGTCCTTCCACAACGAAGGGATAGGTGTGGCGTTTGATTCTGTCAGAAACTACTATGTAACGCAGGATTTCTGCGCCCTCCACGTCGTGCGCTGACGCATTACGCGCCTAGCTGGCGCAATGGCGTCTGAAAACCTGTCGTCGCAAATATGCAAGTTACAGGACGATAAAGGTGCCGCGTTTTTTCATGAGCTTTGTCAACCTGTTCACAAAGTCCGTGAGCTCTTCGTCTGTGAGGTTGAAGTTTCTGAAAATGTCAACGTTTATCCCAAAAGAGCGAAGGCGCTCGTACAGAGCCTCGCGGATTGAATCATTCGACACTGCTATTTTTCGCCTTTGCGCTTCCATATTAACGCACGCGCCAAAAAACAATCCTTATCAGATATCGTAACTTCTAGAAGAATCGATGCTGAAAACTTTCTATTACGTGGGACTCTATGCTACTGTACCAAAAAAGATAAATCGGTATCAAGATTTGCTTCTTGTGCGTGAGAGAAGAGGGGACACGGATTTGTTATGGTGAATGCTGAAACTCTGGCAGAGACGATACTTGGCAGCTTGGAAAAGACCTTTGGCCCTGTTGTCTTTCCCGCACTTATGGACATCATAGTGGAGGATTATCTGGGCGAAATGGACGCCCGTACTGCGATAATAAAAAGGCCAGATCTTTTCGAGCGCGCGTTCGTGGGGATGCTTGGGGAACCTGGAAAAAAGATCCTTGCAGACATTTGCGAAGGTCTGTGCATGGAATTTCTCCTCGACAGGAACGCCGCGGGACTGAGGACCGGCGACCTTGCCGAGTGTATGGAGATAATCCCAAAATCCTGAGGGCGCATCTCTGATTTCGCGCGTGCACTTGTGTTTTCAAGTTTTACGGTACTATCGGCCGTCCGGGGCAGCCGCCTTGACGTTCTGGAAATAATAATCCAAAAGCACGACTGTAGCTCCTATCTCTTCTGCAGACAGGCTGACAAGCGAACAGTTGTAGTCGGCAAGTATGATACGCCACCCTTCGAGCGTCTCTGCCTTTGTCTGGTTGCCGCGCAGGCTACATACGAGGAACCTCCGGAAAGACACCGTAAACGTGATGCCTCTTCTCTGCTTTTCAACTGCACGCACTTCGAGCAGCTTGTCAATCAGACCGTTAATGTCCCACATCAATTGCCGATAATGGAGATTAATATGATATTAATAACCATATTTAGTACACAGTCTAGACAAATTATCAAGAGTTTACGCCGCTAGTGGGATTACATGTCATATTAGAGCACGTACCTACATGTTTAACTGAAAAAGGGCTCTACTCGCCCTTGCAGGTTTTCGAGCCCAGGTGCGCATGGGAGGAGCTTGCAGGTTTATGCAATTATATACAGAGAAATCCATTATATACAAATTACAAGCAGGCGCGCCTCCGTTATTGAGCAAATCCCTCAAGATAGCTTTCTCATGTGAGACAGAATCACATATAGCTGGATAATGTGCTCACTACATCCAAACCAGAATTCCTGTCTTTGAAATATGGTCAAACGACGACGCTACCGATTATGCCGCCAAGATTTCAGGACAACCTCGCTTTCTTATCAGGACGAGCGTGCGCGCGCAGTACACGCAGCTTATCTATGCAGCGCCCTACACGGAGGAGAACCTTGAAGGATTGGCCTACATCCTTGACAAGATAGTGACTACGACTACAAAGCAACACGGCAAATAGTAGTGGTATATCTATTCTTCTTCGATCCACGTACTTTCGCGCCAGCCGCCACTCCCTCCGCAGTTGGTGCAGAGCACGCTTCCAAAACCGTTGCAGTCGTAGCATTTTTGCCATCCGGGAGAGACCTTGCCCGAGCCACTGCACGCAAAGCACATCTTTCTCCCGCTGTTGCAGAATGTGCACTTTTTCCACACCTGTCTTGCCGGCATATTATCCTCTGCGAGTCCTCCGGTATCACATTTTAAGATAACCTTGCGCAATTTTTTATTTCTTGAAATCTACTGGAACCTTGTCGAGAGCCTTGCGCAGGCCGCCAAGGACTCCTTTTTTCTTGTTCTCGCGCTCTTCTACTGCCTTGTAGCAGTTTGGGCACAGCGCGCGCAGGTTCTGCGGCCTGTTGTCCTTCTTGCCCCCGTTGATGTGCTCAAAGTGCGGCTCGATTGACGGGCCGAACTTTGTGGAGCATTTCTGGCAGCGGTTGCGCGCCCTTTCAAGGACTGTCTGCCTGATGGCCATAGTCAAAGTACCGTACTTTTTGGCGTCAAAAGTCGGGCCGTTGCCGCCCGGCGGTCCAAAGAACGACACGCATTACCTGTGCAGAACCTCAAACTTAACTCTTGCGCTACATGGTTCATCCGCTCGTTTGG
>NZ_CAMLDP010000011.1 GCF_946478925.1 uncultured Nitrososphaera sp.
TGGTCCTTCAGGTCGCGCTCGTACAGCGCGCTCATCTTTTCGCGCAGCGCCAGTTTTGCGCTCTGCCTGTCTTCTTCTGCCGGTGCATTCAGGGCCGCTGCAAAGATCTCTGGCAGGTTCTCCTTTATCCAGCCGTCAAGCACTAGGTAGCGGTTCTGGTTTATCCATATCACGCGGTCGGCCGCCTGGTCGACCTCCTGGTTGAACGGCGCAGTCTCGACGCGGTCGATGAGCATAAAGACGCAGTTGTTCGGATCGGGGTTGCCTAGCACCTGCTTTGAGCGGTCGCCGGCTTTACCAGCACTTGCCCTTTCGATGAGTCCCGACGGGCGGATGGCCGTCCCGACAATGTGGACGCGGCTTCCGTTTATCGCCTGCACCCTGCCTATCACTATCTTGCTGTACTGGCCGTCCTTTTGCGCGACAAAGACAAACTCGCCCGGCTTTATTCCGCCCTTTCCAAACATGTGCTTGCAGAAAATCAGTCCTGTAAATTATATAATACTTGCTGTCCCTCGGCTACGCGGCCGCCTTTTTTCTTTCAAGCAGCGACAGCCCCTTAAGCTCCCTCCAGTGCGTGTAAACGAACCACAGCACGAGAGGCACGGCTATTGCGAACGTCGCATACTCGGCGTAGGTGTCCATAAAGTACATGGCACTTTTCTATCTCTGCCTGATTATTTAAGCATAATTATTCTTATATTATAGGATGTTTATCAAAGAATTATGTGTTTGAATAGACAACAATCATCTATTCTTAAATATCCGTTTGCAGTATGTAATATTGATATAGAGCATGTCTGAGCCAGCGGTACTCAACTGGGAAAGGGTCATGCACAAGAACGTGCGCTCCAAGGACATGGTAGACGTGGGCACCATAATCGCCGACGACGCAGACACCGTGACCATCTACAAGGGTTCAGGCCGGGAATACAAGGTGCCCAAGATGCTCGTCGAAGGGTTCAATGGCGCCGAGGTGTCGCTGAACCTTCTGTACAAGGAGCTCTCTGCTTACAAGATCCAGTGAGAGACCCACTCCTTATTTTTTGCGCACAGGCAAGCTAAAGTTGGCCAGGACGGCGCGAGTTTTTTCAGAAATCCAAAATTGCCAGACCAAGTAATCACATTTTAGCATCGTAATCGGCGCAGAATTACATTTATTAACACAGCCGCCAAAGGTTAGGGAGGTAGAGAGAGTTTGCACAAGTTTGACGAGCTTGACATGAGGATTTTGTCCGAACTCACAAGGGACGCCAGCATTTCTGTACCACGTCTTTCCAAAAAGCTGAACATAAACGCGTCCGTACTGTACAGCAGGATAAAGCGCCTGTCCAAGCGCAGCCTGGTCAAGAAATTCACGGTCGTCGTCAACGAGAGTATGCTCGGCATAAACGTCAAGGCGACAGTCGGCATAAACCGCGACCCCAAGCTGAAGGAGCCCATCCACGGCGAGCTCTTAAAGATCCCGGAGGTGAGATCCGTGTCCGAGGTGACCGGCAGGTTCGACATGATAGTGACGGTCAGCGCGCACACGCTTGAAGAGCTGCACAACGTGGTCATCGAGCGCATCGGCAAGATAGAGGGCATACAGAACACCGAGACCTTTGTCGAGATGCAGCGCACCGAGAAGGAGCCGCTCTACACCGCACAGCAGGCCGGGATATCCCGCTAGCTTGCCACAGCTACTTCCATCTATCTAGGCCATATCCGCAAGCTCTCTTGCCTTTTGCAGCACCTGCCTGCCCTTGTTCGTGGCAGTATAGTGAACAAAGTATCTCTTGTTTGTCTTTAGGCTTATGGTCGTTATCAGGCCGGCGTCCTCAAGGTCCTTGAGCCGCTGCGACCTGGTTCTCTCGTTTGGGCTGTGGCTTTCAAGGTCGGTGAACCGCAACGGCTTTTTGCTCACCGCTTCGAGCATGTCCAGCGCATACGTCTGGGCAAGCATGTACACCAGCCCCCATTTGGGCGAATGCGCCATCATGTAGATGCACCGCCCATGTAATAAAATGAATTTTCGATAGCTATCTACAGGAAACTTTAATATAATAAAGTTGCAATCTGCCAAAGGGTACAAGTGCAAGAAAGCGTCGCTGCAATGGTCCAAAATAGAAAAATTAGAAGGGGAAGAGACAAATGACAGAATTTTCTGATTCAAGCTCACACCGGCAAGAAATGTCGCACTCAGTACCGTGCAACCTGTGCAACGCGCTCCCTGCAGAAGCAGAAAAGGCAAGGACCGCTGACGAGGCCGACTGGGAGCAGCTCATCCAGTTCGTGTTGCGCGGGCACAAAAAAGCGTGCCACAGGGGATAGCGATTTGACGCACGATAAGCAAGTAATCGCAAGACAGGCCGCCTGTTTGTTTAATCTTAATCCGATGTTTTATATAGCGCATGGAGTCATCTTTGCGCATAATATGTCGATGGTCGAGCGCAAGATAGGGGAAATTATCCAGACCCTCCGGCTGACCAAGAAGACTAGCAGAGAAGACTATACCCAGCACTTGCGCCTGGTAGGTCTTGGCCTCGGGGCGGTGGGGGGCATTGCCTTTATTATCAAGCTGGTGTCTGAATTTGTCTCGCTTGGCCTCGGCGGACGCTGATCGTTAAAATACCGTCTTGTACAATGAAATGCCATGGAAACTAGTACCACAAACAACGTCTCGCACGTCAACACAAAGACGTGGGACTCTGAGGTTATCAAGTCAGACCTCCCGGTTTTCGTCGACTTTTGGGCAGAGTGGTGCGGGCCGTGCAGGATGGTCGGCCCCGCGGTGGAGCAGATAGCCAAGGTAATGGCTGGCAAGATCAAAGTCGCCAAGCTCAACGTGGATGAAAGCCAAGAGATCGCGATGAAGTACGGAGTCCAGTCAATCCCCTCGCTTATCCTCTTCAAGGGTGGCAAGGAAATCGGCCGGACCATCGGCGCGATGCCAAAAGAGTCGTATCTAAAGTTCATCGAAAGCACGCTTGCAAAAGCGTGAACGTCTCTTTTTCATTTTCAACGAAAGCATTAATACCGCATAGCCAGCGATAACAGCAAGAATACACGAGAGAACATACACTTGGGCAAGAAAGAACTCGCCGCAATGTTTTCACAAAACCCTGACCGCTATTACAAGGTCGCGCTGTTTGACCAGATGGGGTTCCAGCGCAGGCAGTGCAACCTATGCGGCAAGCATTTCTGGACGCTCACGGACAGACAGTCGTGCCCGGACCACGAAAATTACGGTTTTATTGGCAGGCCGCCGACCGACAAGCGCCTCGACTATGTCGGCGCGTGGAAAGAGACTGAGAAATTCTTTGCAAAAAACGACCACGAGATAGTCAGGCGCTACCCCGTAGTGTGCAGGTGGCGCGACGACCTGTATTTCACGATAGCGTCGATTGTTGATTTCCAGCGCGTCATGAACAACCAGGTGGTGTTTGAATTGCCTGCAAACCCGCTCGTGGTGCCGCAGATGTGCCTCCGTTTCAACGACATTGAAAACGTCGGGCTTTCCGGCCGGCATTACACCGGCTTTTGCATGATAGGCCAGACCTGCAACGCCGACGCCCCGGGCGGTTACTGGAAGGACCGCTGCATAGAGCTCGACTATGGTATGCTCACGCAGGGACTTGGGATAAGGCCGGAAGAGATAACGTTCGTCGAAGACGTGTGGATGGGCGCCGGTGCGTTTGGCTACTCGCTTGAATATTTCGTGCGCGGCCTTGAACTTGGCAACGCCGTCTTTACAGAGTTTGAGGGCGACGAAAACAACTATCGCGTCATGAAAAACAAGATAATAGACATGGGTGCCGGCCTGGAGCGCTTTTCGTGGGTTACGATGGGCACTCCCACCAGCTATGACTGCTGCTTTGGGCCCGTCCTTGGAAAAATGCTGGACATGACGGGGACAGACCGCAACGCAGAGTTTTTGTCAAAGTACTTTGGCGCAGTCGCGTCGAAACTCGAAACGACGGAGGGAAATGTCAAGGAATTAAAAGCAATACTTGCCCGCGAGATGGGCCTTTCGTACGACCAGCTTGCCAAGATGGTCGCTCCGCACGAGGCCGTGTACACGGTCGCAGATCACGTGCGCACGCTGCTCTTTGCCATATCCGACGGCGCGCTCCCGTCAAACGTGGGCGGGGGCTACAACCTGCGCGTTATACTCAGAAGAGCTCTATCAATACTGGAGCGCCTGAACTGGAACAACGTCAAGCTGGAGGATGTCGCCGGCATCCAGATAGACTACCTGAAGCAGATGTATCCAGAGCTTGAGGAGCACCGGGAGGACGTGCGCACAATCCTCGGGCTGGAATCCAGCCGCTATTCCGGCTCGCGCGAGCGCATGAACGGCATAGTGGCGTCGCTAAAGACAAAGAAATCCGGCGAGCTCGAAGTCGCCGACCTCATCAGGCTGTACGAGTCAGACGGGATAACGCCCGACTATCTTGCAGAGCAGGGAGTCATCTCTACTGTGCCTTCCACGTTCTACACGAAACTTGCAGAGCTGCACACTAGCGTCGCCGGCGGCACGGAAAAGGCCAAACCGGTGCGCGGCCTCGAAGGACTGCCTGCCACGGAGCTTCTCTACTACATGGACGAGTCGATACGCGAGTTTGACGCCAAGGTGCTCAAGGTAGTGGATAGCAAATATGCCGTCCTTGACCGAACGGCGTTCTACCCGCGAGGAGGTGGGCAAGAGCCGGACACGGGCGAGATTTCCGGCGCCAAGGTCGTTGAAGTGACAAAGCAGGCAGACATTGTGGTCCACAGGATAGAAGGTGGCAATTTACAGGAAGGGCAGGCCGTGAAAGGCATCGTGGACGGGCGCAGGCGCGACATGGTGACCAAGCACCACACTGCCACACATGTCATCAACTCGTCTGCAAGGAACAACCTAGGCTCTTGGGTATGGCAGAACTCGGCCTTCAAGGAGGAAAACTATGGCCGGCTCGACATCACGCACCATTCCGCGCTTTCAAAGGAGGACGTGCAAAGGATAGAGCAGACTGCAAACATTGCCGTGCGCAAGAATCTGCCGGTGGACATAAAATTCTACGACAGGGGCGACGCCGAGCAGAAATACAGTTTCCGGATTTACCAGGGAGGAGTCGTGCCAACAAGCAACGTGCGCATCGTCAACATCGACAACTGGGACATCGAGGCATGCGGCGGGACGCATGTAAGGCGCACCGGCGAAATCGGGCTGATAAAGATAGTAAAGTCTGAAAGAATCCAGGACGGCGTAGTGCGCCTGGAATTCGTGGCAGGCGAGGCCGCTGTCAATTACATGCAGAACCAGGAAGCGCAGCTATCGACCATAGCACAGGCGCTAGGCTCAAGCAGGGAAAAGGTGTTAGAGTCATTCACAAAGGCGATGGACGACGCCGAGTCCGCCAAGAAAAAGATGCGTATAATGCTCCGCACGGTGGCAGAGACCATGGCAAAGGGCGCATCAGAGCAGGCAAAGAACCTCGGCGATGTCAAATTGTACAGCACGTACGACGAGGAGCTGGACGAGGATTATCACATTGCAGTAGGGGAAAAGGCGATAGAGGTTGACCCGTCGCTCGTGTACGTGGCGCTTGTCGCAAAGGGTGCCGGGATGAGAGTTATCGTGTTTGCAGGCGAAAAGGCGAGCAAGAAAGCAAAGGCAGGCGCGATAGCCAAGCAGGTGTCAGCCAAGCTCGGTGGCTCTGGAGGCGGAGACGACCGCTTTGGGCAGGGCGGTGGCCGGCTGAAGGAAAAGATCAAAGAAGCCCTCCTTTCAGCCGAAGAGATGGTAGCGGCAGCAAAAAAGGCATGATGATTTTATAATGAGCGGAAGCGACTGGCACCAGATCGAGGAAAAATGGATCAAGAGGTGGGATGAGCAAAAGCTCTTCCAGGCAGACCCTGACCCTTCAAGAAAAAAATATTTCGTCACAGTCGCGTACCCCTACCCGAACTCTCCCCAGCACATCGGCCACGGCCGGACGTACACGCTTGCAGACGCGCACGCCCGCTACATGCGCATGAAAGGCTACAACGTGCTCTTTCCGATGGGCTTTCACTACACGGGCACTCCAATCCTTGGCATGTCCCGCAGAGTCGCTGCCGGCGACAAGGACCTGCTTGACACCTTCCACAACGTCTACAAACTGACGGACGACATCATCGCCACGTTTGTCGAGCCGGTGAAGATAGCCAGCTACTTCCACAACGAGATCAAGCAGGGCATGAAGGAGATGGGATATTCAATGGACTGGCGCCGCGAGTTCACCACGATTGACAAGGTATATTCAAAATTCATCTCGTGGCAGTTCCGCACGCTCCGGAAGAAAGGGCTCATCGTGCAGGGATCGCATCCAGTGGGCTGGTGCCCACGCGACCAGAATCCTGTGAGCCAGCACGACACGATGGGCGACGTCGAGCCGGATTTCACCGAATACGTGCTTGTAAAATTTGCGCACGACGACAGCGGGCTGGTAGTACCTGCGGCGACCTTGAGGCCAGAGACGCTGTTTGGCGTCACCAACATGTGGGTCAACCCTGATGTCGAGTACGTCGAGGCCAAGGTAGACGGGGAGCGCTGGGTGGTGAGCAGGGAGGCTGCGCGCAAGCTGGAATTTCTCAACCACGTAGTAGAGATAACTAGGACAATCAAGGGTGGCGAGATGGTCGGCTGGCAGCTGACAAACCCGCTCAACGGCGCCAAGGTGCCGATGTATCCCGCATCGTTCGTAGAGGCTGACAGCGGGACGGGGATAGTGATGTCCGTCCCGGCGCACGCGCCGTACGACTATCAGGCCCTTGCAGACCTGAAAAGCGATACTGCAATTCAGCAGAAATACGGCATAACCGCAGTTGCAGAACCAATAAAGATAATCGAGTCAGAAGGCTATTCCGCTATCCCTGCTGCAGAGGCGATAGCCAAGGCTCCTGCAGGAAGCGACAGGCCGGAAAAGGCTACCAGCGATCTGTACTCGCACGAGTTCTACAAGGGCAGGATGATGGAAAACACTGGCAAGTACGCCGGCAAGCCCGTGTCGGTGGCAAAGGAGGAATTGAAAGCCGAGATAGCTTCCGCCGGCCTGACATCTGTCATGTATGAGCTAACGAACAAGCCGGTGAGGTGCAGGTGCGGGACAGAATGCGTCGTCAAGCTGTTGAGCGACCAGTGGTTCCTCAACTACGGAGACAAAGAGTGGAAGGCACTTGCGCACGAGTGCATCCAAAAGATGGACATCGTGCCACAGGACATCCGCCAAGAGTTCGACTACGTCGTCGACTGGCTGCGCGAAAGGGCGTGTGCACGCAAGTCGGGCCTTGGCACGAAGCTTCCGTGGGACCCGGAATGGATAATCGAAAGTTTGTCTGACTCTGTAATCTATATGGCCTATTACACGATAGCCAAGTATGTCAACGACAGGACGATACCCAACGCCGAGACAATCTCTGACTCGTTCTTTGATTACGTGCTTTTTGGGCAGGGCGACGCAAGCCAAGTCGCCAAAGAATCCGGCGTGCCTGCAATAGAAAAGATACGCGCCGAGTTTCAGTACTTCTATCCAGTCGACTCGCGCCACTCTGGACGCGACCTCGTGCCAAACCATCTCTCGTTTTTCATATTCAACCACGTCGCCATCTTTGAAAGGGACAACTGGCCCCGGCAAATAGTCGTCAATGGCTCGGTGCTCATGGAAGGAAAAAAGATGAGCAAGTCGCTTGGCAACATCATCCCATTGCGCGCGGCTATACGGGAGCATGGGGCCGATACTATACGCCTGGCGATGCTGGTCTCGGCAGAGATACTGCAGGACGCCGACTTTTCCTTCGACACTGCGAGGGGAATAAAGTCTAAACTTGCAGGCGTCTTTGAGATGGCTGAGAGAGTGAAAGGCGCAGGGCATGTGCCGGCAGAGCAGGTGGAAGACCGGTGGCTCGCAAGCAGGCTCGTGCGCACCGCGGCGCAGACTGCCGAGTCTATGGACAGGCTGCGCGTCAGAGAATCCATACACCATATACTCTATACACTGGAGCAAGACTTGCAGTGGTACGACAGGCGCGTGCGCGCAAAGGGCCGGGAAAATTCGCTTGCAGTCGCGTCTGCACTCAAAGAGTACGTCAAGGCGCAGGTCCAGATGCTTGCCCCCTTTGCGCCGTTTACCGCAGAGGAGGTGTGGGAGCGACTCGGAAGCAAAGAGATGATAACCGCCGCAGGCTGGCCGGCGGCCGACGAGAGCAAGACAGACTCTGTGGCAGAAGAATCGGAATTTCTGGTACAGGGTCTCGTCGCCGACATTGCCAACATTGTCAAGGTGACGAAAATCGCACCCAAGAAAATTGTAATCTATACGGGCGCCGGCTGGAAAAGCAATGCCTACAAAATAGTGCTTGAAAACGTCACGGCCGGCAAGACGAACTTTGGCGACATGATGAAGCAGCTTATCGCAAACCCTGACACTTCAAAGATAAAGTCGGACCCTAACCTCGTCAAAAAGATGCAGGACGACATACTCTCGACGCCACTTGAGGCGCGCACCAGGCGCACGGCACTGAAAGGCTTTGACGAGAGCTCTGCCGTCAAGGACGCCGCCGGCCTTTTATCGCACGAGTTCAACGGAGCAGAAGTGCTCGTATACGCCGAAGACGACGCTTCAAAATACGACCCCAAGGCCAAAGCCAAGTTTGCAAGACCATTCAAGCCGGCCGTCTACATGGAATAATGTCGTTCGTGTCGCCGGCCTTCTCTTTTTGCTGCTAAAGAGGAGGCATCGGCAAAGCAAGAGGAAAAGATGACGTGACAGGCAGTCCTAGGTTATGATGGCAGCAGCCGCCGCCATCACTTTTGATTTTCCTTGACTATGTTGGTCTTTGCCACTATGTTATTCTTGATTCTCCTTTACTGGGCCTCGCTATCGTTACTGTTGTTGTTGTAGATGGCCGCGAATTTCTGCGCAAACTGCTCAAATGATGTCGGGGTGGTGTTTTCGCTCGTTCTCTTTTCTGTAAGGATGGCCACCCCTTCATTCATGCGCCGATATAATCCAGTCAGCGTATTTGCTACGTCGAGAGGTATTCCTGCCTGTACCAGAGTTTTTATGTGTTCATCATAAGGAACCTGCACATACCTTACGTTCCTGTTTATCGCCCTGCCGATTATCCTGGTAGCTTCTGCCATGGAAACGTCCCTCTGTCCAAGCAGAGTTTTCGTGGATTTGCCGCTGAAATTCAAACCAAGCAGCAGCCTTGCCGCTTCTGACGCGATATCCTGCGTCGCAATCATTGGAATGCCGATGTCGGGCTTGATAGGGTAAGCGATGACGCCCGCCTTCTTGATGGCATTGATGGATGCAAGGAAATTTTCCATGAACATTGGAGGGCGCAGGTGGACGACATTGATGGCGTCTGGAAGCCTGTTTAACCGCTGCTCCTGCTCGTACATCCTTCTCTGGAACCCCTGTTCGCCTTTGTTGGCCGCCATGCTGCTCAGGTTGACCACGTATGGGACGTGCGCGTCTGCAATGGCACCTGCAAGGGCTTCTCCGACTCTATCAATATAAGAGGTCCGATCCGCTGCCGCCATGTTGGGCGGGATCATTGAATAAACGGCTCGCGCGCCGGTAAAGGCTTTGGTCAGCGCGGATTCGTCCTCGACAGAGGCGACGAATGGCTCTGCCCCCTTGTCCACCAGAGACTTCAGATGATCCGCGTTTCTGCCAATCGCCCTTACCTTCTTGCCTGATGCCAGCAGCTGTTCGGCAACTATTCTGCCGGTGTTGCCTGATGCTCCGACGACGGCGTACGCCGTCCCATTGTTGTTTGCCATGCCGCTGGGTATTGCATTAAAATTAATAAATCCGGGTCAAGTGAAACTGACCAAAACAGAAATCAGGATATAATAATTGCCATTATGTACTGAATTTCATTGGCAAAAGCTCCCACATTTGACAAAACAGACATCAACATAATTCGCATGCTGCTCCGGGATTGCAGGGTGTCGTACAGGAGCATCGGGGCTTCGGTAGGATTGAGCAAAAATGCCGCAAAGACGCGGGTTGACAAGATGGTTTCAACTGGCGTCATCAACGCGTTTGTAATGTCCGTAAACCCCGCAGTCTTTGGGTATCACAAAATCTGCCATCTGATAATCAGAGACAGCAAGACCATGGGAGAAACTTTGAGCCGCCTCCGGCTGCTGGGCGAGCCGCTGACAAAGCTGGACTGCATCGGCGGGATTTCCCTGATCATAGTTGCCATAAGGGAGCGGGAAGAAGAGCGAGTTTCTCTGCTTGCTGACGCGCTAAAACCGGCCATCATCAAGAGCTGCATCGTAGGACGATATCCTCCGGTAAGACAGGAACTGAGAGAAACAGATTTTGCGATACTGAAATGCCTGATGGCCAGCCCGAGGATGGGGATCTCTGAGATAGCCAAAAGAGTCGCAGTCAGCTCCAAGACGGTGAGCAGCAGGCTTGCAAAAATGAAGGAGAACCGGATAATGGACTTTAGAATCTACACCGACCCGACAAAGATGCAAGGATATGTCAGGTTCGGGATGGTCATCCGGCTGGAGGGGAAAAACAGCCAAAAAGCCAGCAGGCAGATACACGAAGAGCTGGAGAAGAACTTTGTCATGGCCTTTCCGATGGTTATCCAGCAGGACGTGGTGACCTGGCAGCTCATCGCCCGGAGCATGTTCGACATCGACCCTGCGCTGAAAAGGATTGAATCGCTGGATGGGGTCAAAGGGGTGGAGGTGTTCATACCTTTCAGGGCCGAAACGTACCAGGACTGGATGCTGAAGGAAATCGACGACAGGATAAAACACGGCAGGAACGATCTCCTAGTTTGACGCAGGAAGAAGCATTGTATACCACTATTTCAGGCTATTGCCAAGCCGCCGGCCGCCATGTGCCAGGCCCGTACAGTGAGACTGCGCATGTGTCATAAAGGCACACATACACACACGCTAATCATAAATGCACATGTCACGTACAATATCATGTGCATTGACAGATGGTCGCGCATAGAGAAGGGGTCTCTGGCTCGTTTTCCTTTGACGTCACAAAGAGGATGCTCGATACGCTGGAGGCAGGTGGGCAGATAAACAAGACCAACCTTGCCCAAAAAACAGGCTTGAACTACAACGTCTGCCTGAGGTACATCAAGATGCTGAAACTGCTTGGATGGATAGAGATGGGCTCCTCCGACAAAGGAGACTGCATTTCCATCACCGAAGTCGGAAGGCAGGTTAGCGCCAAATTGCTAGATGCGTCCACAGATACAACGGTGGCTGTTGCTGTCAGCATGGACAACAAACGCCGGCCAGCCAAAGGAGGCTATCAGGATAAAGAAGAGAAGAAGGAGAAACAACAAAAACAGCAGCCGTCCAGTCGCCCTTTATTGTCGTCATCAAGAGCTGGAAAAATCATCAAGGAGCCTGCCCAGACCGGCCCGGTTAGCGCTACCGCTGGAAACAAGCCTCGCAATATCATGATAGTGGACGACGAACCAGATATAGTACTGACTTATGAGTACTTTTTGACCTCGGAAGGCTACAACGTGGAGGCGTTTTCGGACGCATACAGTGCGCTGCGTGAATTTACCGCAAGGCCCTCTTCCTACTACGACCTCGTAATCCTCGACATAAGGATGCCCGGACTCAATGGGCTCCAGCTATATCAAAGCCTCAAGGCCATGAATCCTTCATGCAAAATCATCTTCATATCCGCCCTTGAAGCAGCAAAGGAGATGGTCAGCATCCTGTCAGGGATCACGATGGGGGACATACTGAAAAAGCCGGTCGATAAAGAGTCCTTCTTGAGAAAAATCAACGAAGTCTTTGGCCAAGAGTAAGCAAAAAAAGTCGTCTTGAGGCAGCAGTTACCTGCACAACAGTTACCTGTTGGTAAGCATCAGCGGATCAGTTACCCGCCGGTGAGCGACGCTTAATTCGTGCAGGCACATAATCCTGTTCGTGGAAAAACCAGATCACTTGGAATTCAGAACCCGCGCAGCCACTCAAGAACTGTCGGAAAAGGCGCTTTCTGCCAAGATGAGAGTCGAATTCACCATACCGACGGACATGTGCGGAGAGGTGATAGAGGCGTTCGATACGATGAACCAGCAGGCCAGCATCTACGAATCAAAAACATGTGGGTGCAAGAAGCAAAAATACACAATCGACATCCAAAGGGGAACAGGACACATGGAAATCAGCAATTCTGATCGAAGAACCGTGGTGTCCATCATTGACTCTGACAAGGCAGAAGGGCTGGTGAACCTCGTAAGGGCAGTGGTAGGCAGAGACGGCTCGACAGTAGTTCTTTCGGAGGTACATGATGTCATGCGCCTCTGATCTGCTTTTTTAAAAAACAATCCAATCTTTGTTTCTTTCCTGACGACACACACATGCACCTCCTCTTTTGCTATCCTTTGCAGCCTTGGCGTACGTACATGCCAGCCAGTCTGGAACGCGCCCAAGAGAATAATTATCAATCCGCGTGTTTGCCTGCGGCAAGAGGCAGGCTGAACGCGAACGTCGCGCCCCTGCCCTCCTTGTTGTTCTTGGCCCATATCTTGCCTCCGTGAGCTTCCACGATGCCTTTTGAAATGTACAATCCAAGCCCCGTTCCATTCTCTGACTTGCTGGCAAACTTGGTAAACAATTTCGATACTATCTCGGGGTCTATCCCGGCGCCGGAATCCTTGACTGATATGATGACAAACTGGCCGGCATCGTTTGTCTCTTCCTCAAGCGTTACAAACACCGTTCCTCTCTCAGAGAACTTGACGGCATTGTTCACGAGGTTGTATACTGCCTGGATTATCCTCCCCCTGTCGGCATTTATGAAGATGCTCTTGCCGGGGCACAGGAACAACAGTCTTACCTTGTCAACGTCGATTGACTTTTCCACATCCGCGACGACATCCACTATCACGTCGTTTAGCAGGAACACTTCTTTGTCCAGCCGCAGAGACTTGCTCTCTATCTTTGCAACGTCCAGCAGGCTCTCTGTGAGCCTGTTCAGCCTGTTTGCGTTTCTGTTGATGATTTTAAGCAGCTTGCGGTATTCGCCAGTACCACTGCTGCTACCATCGCTGCCGCCGCTGCTTTCCTTCTGGCACAGGATCTCTGTCAGCCCGATTATCGGCTGGATGGGCGTCCTCAGCTCGTGGGCAGCGATGTTGATGAACTCCTTTTGCATTTCGCTGTATGTTTTCAGCTGCTCGTACAACTGCCTTATCCGCTCGTACAGTTCGGCCTGGTTCCACAGGCTCTCAAATATCGAGGCGTACGACAAGACCGTGGCCTTGCTGTTCGAGTACGTGGCAAGGCCGATTGCTTCAAAAGTGGTCTCTTTTGTGTCGTCCTTCACTTCTACCGCAAGCGAGTATTTTCTATCCACAATCAGGAGCGATATTCTGGTCCGCAGGGGCGGTTCGAGGTTCCTGATCTCAATTTTTTGCTGCAGTTTTCCTCTTAATTTCTCTATCCTATCTCTGATTGCGTCGTCAATCGGCGTCATGACCCTGATCTGCACATCCTGTGCTCTCGTCATTTCTGCCAGCATCCGTATCAATCCGGCGCGCTGTTGGCGCCTGAAAGAGTTTGAAGTCGAGAAAATCCCCAGGATCTCGCTCCTGGCCGAAGAGGCGAGCTCAAACGCCAGATTCTGGATCCTACGAGGGTCGGTTATGGTCTCGATTGATTCCGGCGAGACGCCTTCCTGCAGTTCCCTGATCCTCTGTCCCGCAGGCGTCGCCTTTTCCCACAGGGTTTCAAAGAAATACTGCTGCTGTTCTACAAATTGCGGAATTGTGCTCCTGACAAGTTGCGACGGGGATTGCCCGTTTTTGACGTTTGCGCTGGCTCGGTAATCTCTTCCATCAGCTATTCCAAAATTACCTTTAACGTTATCTAGGTGGCGCAGTTCGACTATTTTCATTAGTTCTTTGCAATCAGAAACATTTTCTTTCGTTATCTCTGTGATGAACCTTAGCAGTATTCCTCTGTTTTTAAGGTCAACAAGCCCTTTCAATATAGGCTCAACCCTGACGAATGCATGCGGTCCGGTATAATCTGTACAATTGTCAAACCTCTTTGTTATGGCAAGAAAACCTCGCAGCGTAATGTCGATTATGCGCTCCGTGCCTGTTATGACTTCTGTCTTTTCCGGCTCTATCCCCTCTTCAATCTCTCTTATCTTGTGTTCTGCCGGCACGGCCTTGCTCCATAAAGTGTCAAAGATGTACTGTCCCTGTTTTACCATTTCCGGGGCATCGCTGTAGATGACCTGCGTCAGGGGCTTGCCTTCCTCCAAGCACGTAGTCGCCATGTACTCGTCTTCGTTAAGTGCTATTCCGCCCTTGACACCGTCAAGGTGGCGCAGTTCATCGACCACCTTCATGAGTTCCTTGCAATCGCGGACATTTTCCTTGGTGATTTCGGTAAAGGCCCTTATCTTTCCGCCTTTTTTCCTGATGTTGATGTACCCGTTCCTGTATGCGTCGACTCCGACGACTATGGACGGCCCCTTGCTGTCAAAACAGATGTCCATGTGCTTTTTCACGTTCGACATGAACCTGACTCCCCTGCCTACTGCGTTCTCGACGCCGTAGAGAACCTCTGTTTTCTCTTTCTCTTCTTCTTCTCTCTTGTGGTCAGGTGCTAGCTGACTCATAAAACTATGCTACTATATAGCGCAGGAAATAATAAAAGAATGTGGTTGCTTGGAATATAGTTCCTTATCTTACTCTCGCTTCTATGATTATCTTGTACTAGTTCGTTAAATCCCCAAGAGACCTGCCGTCTCTTTTTTTTCAGTCTCGCTAGCTCCTTCTTACCCTTCTCTTTGCCCTTATCGATGAGCCCATGTACAACACAAAGCCGCCGGCGACCATACCCAGCCCGTACAGCGAGACTGCGCCCCTGTCGTAGTACGTCCCAAGGCCAACTATCAGGCCGCCGACTACAAGCAGGGCTATTCCGACCCGGGCGGCGCCGGGCATCTGGATTTTCGGCTTTGACAATACGCCCCTATTTCTGCAGAGCCGTTAGATAATCCATTTGGTGGTGTACATGTCCTCTCTCCCTCTCACTCTCTCCTCTTCTGCCAATGTTTTTATTGCTACTTGGCCAACAGGCACACGAGGATGAAGGTCGCAGTCGTGGGCATCGGCGTGGCCGGCGCGTACCTCGTGAACCGGCTTTCCGACATGCGCGACGTGCACGTGACAGGCTTTGAGCGTATGCCGGAGCAACAGCACGACGCCGTGTGCGCGTGGGCGACATGCGAAAACGTCATGTCCGGCCTTGCGAAAAACTGCGGCCTGGATTTCGACAACTATGTCCTCCATCAGGGCAGGAGCATGAAGGTCGACCTGAAATCCGATTATGTCGATTTGAAATTAAAGGGGATGGTCAGCTACGACAAGTTAAAGCTCATCCAGGATATGATAAAAGGGACTGACATCAAGTTCGGCAGGGCGCCCCGGAAGGAGGAGCTGGAACCGGATTTCGACGTAATCATCGACGCGACAGGCTTTCACCGCAACTACCTGCCACGTCTAGAGAACGAGCTGTGGATACCCTGCGTCCAGTACAAGGTGCGCTACACGCCGGGGCGAGAGCCGTTTGACGACTTTTACCTGAAGGCGTTTCCGTCGATGACTGGCTATTTCTGGTATTTCCCGCTTGGAAACGGCTACGCGCACATTGGCGCCGGCGACTTTGCCAAGGCGCACAACCCGCTCGTGGAAGAGTTTTTGAAAAAGCACGAGTGCGAGGTAATAAAAAAGGTGGGCAGGCCGGTGCGCATCAGCCCGCCTGCAAACTGCGAGCCGTTCACCGACGGCAGGAAAACGGTCGGAGTCGGCGAGTCAATAGGGACGGTGTTTGCGCTCCTCGGCGAGGGCATCATCCCGTCTACCTGGTGCGCCGACCTGTTCGTACAGAATATGCACGACCCAAAGGCGTACCGCGACGCGGTGATGAAAAAGTTCGAGATATATTCGCTCATCTTCAAGTTCGTGCAGCTAAAGATACAGGGCAAGTTCAGCATGATAAGGCACGGCCCGGACATGCTAAAGATCTACCGGCACATGAAGGGCGAGGAAGACCGGTACGGCATGGCAGTCAGGATGGCCGACATGCTCAAGGTCTCGCAGGTCTAAAAGCACCTTTATTCAGCGCTCTTTTTTCACGTTTCGCAGCTAGACAAAGACTGGCACGGAAAAGCAAACGCAGCGACTGCGACGCTGATCATGATGACAGTCGCGTGCAGGTTCTGTGCATGAATGCCTGCCGCGCCTAAGCCCTGAGGCGGTCAAACCCGCCTGTGACAAGGCTCTTTCCCTGCGTGATGAGGCCAAAGAACTCGCTTCCGAGCTGCTCTATGCTCTTGTCCTGCATCATCACCGCGTAGACTTGCTCGCGGTGCTTGAAATCCCTAAAGTGCTGCAGCTCCGCCCAGATGTCCTCGTCTTTAGAGGCCGAGAGCGTCTCTGCGAGACCTTCCATGCCTTCCATGGGCTTGTAGTAATCGCCAAGGCGATAGTATTCCAGTCCAACTCCTTGGTTCTTGAACCACGGCCTGAACTTGTTCAGGTTTTCTTCGATGGCGGCGCGGTTCTTTTTCGGCACCCTGTAAAAAAAGACTTCGAGGTGGCTTTCTGTTTCTTGCATTGCAGATTTTGCGTCGTTCATGGCTGTATTTTCGTGCATGGCATAAAAGGCGTTGCTCCCCAAGGGGAGGCTTATTAATTAGAGAGAGCCACGAATGTTGCTTGCCAAAGCCGAAGCGAAACAAGATGGAGATATACAACGACATCCTCAGCGCAATCAAGCTGGAAATGACAAACGGCGAGGCAAAACCCACGAGGGTGCAGACGCTGAGCAACCTTGCCTACGACAAGCTTGCCCGGTACCTGGACGAGCTGGAAGGCAAGGCAATGATAACGCAGGCGCCTCTCGGTATAACCGAGAAGGGGCGGGACTTTTTGCAGGACTATGACCGGATAAGGGGCTTTGTGATTGAAATGGGGGTAAAGTACCTGGACGTTTCAGGGAGGGAGATTTTTTGAGCGGCAAACAACAAGATTACCGGCCGGTAAAGTTCCTTGACAGGCTGGAGGGGAACAACCACCTAGTCCTCCTGTACGACGAGCAGAAATACGCGGACCTGATAATAGCACGCTACCTGCAGAACGGCCTTGGGAAAGGCGAATCGTGCATCTTTTTCACTCCAGACGAGCCGGAAAAGATTGAGGCAAGGCTGTCTGCACAGGGCATTGACGTCGATTCGTACAAAAAGAAAAACTCTCTACGGATCTTCCACATCGAAAAGTCAGATGAGAACAAGCTCGACGCGCTGAGCACTCTCAAAGGCATAAGGGAACAAGCTGTCAGGGGCATGAAGCCGCCATACCGGTTTGTCGGCAGGACGATAACCGACACGGCGACGATAGAAGGGATGAAGCGGGGAATGACCGTGGAAAAAACGGGCCACGAGCATTTTGCAGAGTTTGACAATTCGCAGTTGTGCTACTACGACATCTCCGGGATAGAGCAGTCAATGAGGGATGAATGGATACGGGGGCTCTTGAAGAATCACCACCACGTTATATACGCGTCCGAGCCTGACAGGGCGGTCGCGTTTGAAACTGCACTGCTCGAAGAAGAAGATGTGGAATAGTAGCAATCCGGCAAGCCATGCGCTTTAACAACGCCACGATCTAAAGCTTTAAAAATCGTGCCGGGACAGTGAGGTTGATAGAAATGCATACCGATTCATCCGGGCACTCTCACGATCATTCGCATAATCATGACCACGATCACGATCATCCTCATGATCATTCCCACGGCGGCCACGAACATTCCCACGGGCACGAGCAGCAGGCCCACGCGCTAGAACAACAGCTGAACGAGATGGTCCAGCAGGGCAGGGTGCTGGAGGCGTACATGAACGACATCATGAACCGCCAGGCGGCAGTCGGCAAGATGCTTGAAGAGGCGCGAGTCGCGTCTGCCACCATCCAGGGCATAAGCGCGGACTCGGACAGCGAGACCCTCATGCCTGTTGGAATAGGCGTATATGTCAAGACGAGCGTGCCGGCGGCAAAGAAACTCTTGGTGAGCCTCGGGAACTCGGGTGTCACTCTTGAAAAAAGCAGGGACGACGCGCTCAACTACGTCGAGGCGCGAATAAAGGAGTACGAAGTCGCCATGAGGCAGCTTGAAGGCCAGCGCCAGCAGATCGCAATGCAGATGGAGCAGGTCCAGGAGCAGGTGAACATGATGCTCCGCGCCGCCCAGTCGCGCCAGGGCTAATATCAGAACGTGCGATAGAGATGTTTGACAAGCTCAAGAAGGCTTTATCCGGCGCCGCAAAGAGCATCGGCCAGAAGGAGATAAACGAAAAGATACTCGACGGGACTCTCCTTGACCTCCAGATAGAGCTTCTTGAAAGCGACGTTGCGCAGGAGGTTGTAGACGACCTGTCTGCCAAGCTGAAAAAGGACCTCCTTGGGCTAAAGCTGGAAAAGGGACAGGACGCCGGCCAGATAATCGAATCAAAACTGCAGGAAACTGTTGCCGGGATATTTGCCCGCGCAGGCAGGCTTGACATTATAGAGAAAATCCAGGCAAAAAAAGAGGCAAAGCAGGGTCCGTTTGTTATCGTGTTTCTTGGCATCAACGGCACCGGCAAGACGACCACGGTCGCCAAGGTTGGGAACCTGCTGCGCAAGAGCGGCATTTCAGTCGTAGTCGCGGCAGGCGACACGCACAGGGCCGGCGCAATCGAGCAGCTGACGCAGCACGCCGAGCGGCTTTCCTTAAAAGTGATTGCGCAGAGGTATGGCGCAGACCCGTCGGCGGTCGGCCGAGACGCCGTAGACTATGCGAAAAAGCACTACATCGACGCCGTCTTGATAGACACCGCCGGCAGGATGCAGACGTCCAAGAACCTCATGGACGAAATGTCCAAAATAGTCCGCGTGGTCAAGCCGGACATCAAGCTGTTCGTGGGCGACTCGCTTGCGGGAAACGACACGATAAACCAGGCCCGCGAGTTCTTCCAGTACGCCAGCTTTGACGGCGCCATCCTCACAAAGATAGATGCCGATGCCAAGGGAGGCGCCGCGATTTCAATAGCGCACATCACTTCCAAGCCGATTGCCTATGTGGGAGTCGGCCAAGGCTACGATGACATGATACCTTTCGACCCAGACAAGTTCATCACGTCGCTGTTTGGAAGTACGGCTGTGAGCGTGCAGGACCTGATGTCCGCGTCTCCTCCTCCACCACCATCCCCGCCGCCTCCCGCGCCGGAACCTGTGGTGAGAGAAGAGCCAAAAGCGCAGGAAGAAGAGCCGCGGCCAGAAGCTGCAGTGGCGGCTACAAGCGCGTCGCCGATATTTGCCCCGCGCGTAGAAGAGCCTGCAAAGGACGATGACCGCGATCTTCCGCCCTCCTCTCCTGCGCCTGCGCAGGCAAGCCCTCCTCCTCCACCACCGCCACCTTCGCCTCCCGCGCCGGAACCTGTAATGAGGGAAGAGCCAAAGGAGGAAAAGAAGAGCCGGTTTGGAGGCTTATTTGGCCGCAAAAAGGACGACAGTGGCGAAGAGCGGCGCAGGCGCGAAGAAGAGCAAGAACGACGCAAGGCCGAAGAATCGGGCAAGCGCGAGGAAGATGAAGAGCGCCGGCGCAAAGAAGAAGAGCAGCGCAGAAAGGACGAGGACCATCAGCGTAAAAAGCGCGAAGAGGAAGAGCGCAAGCGTAAGGAGAAAGAGGAAAAGGACAAGAAAAAGCGCAAAGATGATAAGGACAGCAATAAAGACGAGGTTGTATACCTGACAGATGAAGACATCGAAGACCTTCTCAAATAACAAGCGCGACCTGCTCAGCATACAGGACCTGTCGGCCGCGGACATGCAGGCCATACTGAAACTGGCTGCACAACTAAAGCGGGAACAAAAGGCAGGAAAGGCCCGCCCACTGTTGCGCGGAAAAACCCTCGGCATGATATTCCAGAAACCGTCGACGCGCACACGCGTCAGTTTTGAAGTGGGCATGAACCAGCTTGGCGGGAGCGCGATATACCTTGGAGCAACAGACATACAGCTTGCCCGGGGCGAAACGATAGAGGATACGGCAAAGACCCTTTCGCGCTATGTCGACTGCCTGATGGCACGCGTGTACGACCACGCCGACGTGCAAAAGCTCGCCAGCTCTGCTTCGATACCGGTCATCAACGGGCTGTCAGACGCATTCCATCCGTGCCAGATACTTGCCGACCTCCTGACTATTCAAGAGCACAAGAAAAAGCTAAATGGCCTGCGCGTGGCTTGGCTTGGCGACGGCGACAACGTCTGCAACGACCTCTTGCTTGCTTGCGCAAAGACCGGGATGAGCATGGCGGCTGCATGCCCTGCAGACTATGAGCCCCCTGAAGACATCGTGAAAACCGCCATGGCAGAGGGCAAAAAGACCGGCGCCGGGATAACGATTACCGCAGACCCTGCAACTGCCGCAAAGGACGCCGACGTCATCGTCACCGACACTTTCATCTCGATAGGCAAGGAGGGCGAGCGGGCGACCCGGGAGGCGGTGTTCCTCCCAAAGTACCAGGTGAACGCCGGAATAATGCGGCTTGCGAAAAAGGATGCGATTTTCATGCACTGCCTGCCAGCCAAGCGCGGGCAGGAAGTAACTGCCGACGTCATCGACGGTCCGCAGTCCGTGGTGTGGGACGAGGCGGAAAACCGGCTGCACGCGCAAAAGGCCGTCCTGTACATGCTCATGAAGAAAAAGGCCGCCTGACTTGCAGCACGATAGAGATAAATAATTAACAGCACAATTTCGTCAAGGTTTTGCTTTGGTACTTCTCGAAATCCTGGGGCCAATCGTTGGAGCGATAACGTCTTTCATCGCCGGCGCCGGCTACCTCGGGATATTCGGCCTTATGCTACTTGAAAGCGCGCTCATCCCAATACCGAGCGAAATCATCATGCCGTTTTCCGGCTTTCTTGTCGCAAAGGGCGAGCTGAGCGTAATCGGAGTCGTGCTCGCCGGTTCGCTTGGGAACCTCGCCGGCTCTGTCCTGACATACTACCTCGGGCTGAAGGTGGGCAGGGCGTTTGTCATAAAGTATGGCCGGTACATCCTTTTCAAGAAACACCATCTGGAGCTGACCGAGCAGTGGTTTGCCAAGTACGGCGACCGGACGTCGTTTGTGGGCAGGCTGCTTCCTGCCATCCGGACTTATGTCTCGCTTCCCGCGGGGCTTGGGAGGACTAATTTCAAGAAATTCGTCGTCTACACTTTTGCCGGCTCGCTGATATGGAATTCGATGCTCACGTACGCCGGGATGCAGCTTGGAAGCAACTGGAAAAACATCGACCATTATTCGATATACCTCGACGTTGCGGCAGCAGTCGCCATCGCCGCGTTCGCGATATGGTTCGTTGCAAAAAGCAGAAAGGTGTCCAAGCCAGTAGAGTGACGCGCTTTGCGCCGAACCCAGTTTATCAACCTGCCCCTGCACACCGGCCACCCACCGGCATACCTTATGCGCCGGATGACAAGACTGTCGCACGCAATGGCAAAGGTGATTGTCGATTCCTACGGCCAGCAAGAGTTCCTGCGCCGGCTCTCCGATCCGCTCTGGTTCCAGGCATTTGGCTGCGTCCTCGGCTTTGACTGGCATTCTTCCGGCGTGACCACTGTCGTAACGGGCGTGCTAAAGCAGTCGCTTTCGCCCGACGTGCACGGCATCGCCATTGCAGGCGGCAAGGGTCGAAAAGCGACCTCTGCCATGTCAGACATTCCAAAACTTGCCGGGAATTTCGGCCTATCTTCCTCGAAAACCGAGTCGCTGTTGTACGCAAGCAAAATGTCTGCCAAGGTGGACAGCGCGGCGGTGCAGGACGGCTACTCGCTCTACCATCATGCAATACTGTTTGACGAGCGGGGCGACTGGGCGGTGGTGCAGCAGGGCATGAACGCAGAGAACAGGATGGCCCGGCGCTACCATTGGGTCTCTGACAATTTGCGAGGATTTGTACAGGAGCCGCACGCCGGCATCATCTGCGAGCAAAAAGAAACAAGGGCTCTTGACATGACTTCTACAGGGTCGCAGGAAAGCCAGAAGGTCTCGCTCGATCTTGTGCGCGGCGACATGAACAACCTGAAATCGTCGATATACAAGCTGACTGCAGAAAACACGCTTGACCAGTGGCTCTTGGGAGGAGAAACCGTAAAGAACATGTCAGGCTACGAGATGCCCCGCCGGCTAGACTGGGATCTTTTCAAGAGGATATACGAGATCCAGCCGAAAAACTATGAAGAGCTCCTGTCGATGCAGGGGGTAGGCGCCGCGACCGTGAGGGCCCTTGCGCTCGTGTCGGAGCTCATCCACGGCACGCCGGCGTCGTGGCAGGACCCCGTGAAATACAGCTTTGCCCACGGAGGCAAGGACGGCGTGCCTCACCCAGTCGCGCGCAAGGTGTACGACCAGTCGATAAAGTACCTGGAAGGCGCAATTGACGGCGCACAGCTGGAGCGGGAGGAGCGCGCAGACGCGCTGATAAAGCTGGCGAAATTCTCAGAGACCCTGTTTCCTTCTCTACAAAGTTAAAAATAATATAGCGCCTTTACAAAAAACCTGCGTATACATATGGCTAAAGTTGTTGTCGGCAAAGCAGCAGAGATAGGCCTTGGTCAGATGACGCACGTGACGGCTGGCGGGAAGGAGGTGCTTGTGGCAAACATTGGAGGCAAGTTCTACGCTGCGGGAAACACCTGCAACCACGCCGGGGCAGAGCTCCACGAAGGGACTCTCAACGGAAAAGAACTGACCTGCCCGTGGCACGGGGCAAAGTGGGACCTTACCACAGGCGAGATGACGTGGTTCCCGCAAAAGCTCAAGCCGATAGGCTCGTACAAGGTGTCGGTGGAAAACGGCACCGTCTACGTCGAAGTCTAGGCAAGCCTCTTTTTCACGGATCTGACCTTGGCCTCAAGGCTCTGGTCCTTGTCGAGCCTCTCATCAATCCTCACCGACGAGATTACCCTCGCTGCGCCGGCTTTTTTTACCGCGGCGTGCGCCGCCTTTACGGCCGCAAGCGCCGCGGAAATGTCCTCCGCTTCCATCTGGGTGCCAAGTGCCGTGAGAGTCGCCCTGACGCCCTTTGTCTTTTTTATTGCGTCAAACGCAAGCGCGACTTCCTTTCCCATACTGGTCCGGCCCGTTATCGGTATCACGCTTATCTCTGCGTGCACTGCCATGCAGGTGAAAGCGCCCGGCCGGGCTAAAACACTTACTACTACTTTTCCTTCTTCTAGCCGCTTGTCTTCTTCTTCTTCTTCTTTATGACAAAGTTCTTGAGGAAGAACCATCTTGACCGTGTTAAACGCCGACCAAAGGACAGTTTTCCGTGGCTTTTTATTATCCGGCCTCCAGATCCGCTGTAGTTGAACATAGCCGAGTTCATGTCGACGCTTCCCCAAAACGTTGTGAAAGGAGAGACAGTTGCCCTGCCGGATCACGCGATAGAGCAAATGTTCAAGCTGGCCGGCCTGAAAAAAAGCGACACCTTTTTCCACTTGGGATGCGGCCAGGGCGAGGCAGTAGCGCTTGCGGCAAAACTCGGCGTCAAAAAGGCGGTAGGGATAGAGATAGACGAAAAGGTGGCCGCAAGAGCACGGCGCAAGACGGCCCGGCTGAAAAACGCCGAGATTCTGACAGGCGATATACGCGACGCGGACATCTCTTCTGCCACCGCAGTCCTGTTCTGGTTTAGCGACCCCGGGGTAGTAGACGCCATGGTCAAGAAATTCCGAAAAGAATTGAAGGACGGCGCCCGCGTAATAACGATATGGTCCCCGCCGGGGATGATGCTCCCGCAAAATGTGGACTTTCCGTTCTTTGTGTGCAAAAAGCCGTTCAAGTACGCGACGTCCGTCCGGCAGCAGATAAGGGCAGTGTATGGCAACAAGTGCATCGACTTTACCGCCGCCTGGCTTCTTGCAGAGCGCTACATCGACGCGCTGGGGGTCGTGCCGGGAGAATACCGGCGCTTTGTGAACATGCTGCAGAGCATGGTGATATGGATAAACGCGTGGAACATGGGTGTCACGTGCGAGGACGGCGTGCCTCCGCCCGTCGACTCGTACCTTGGCATCCTGCGCGAATTTTTCGGAATAGACATGAAGGATCTTTTCACGCGCGACCCAAAGAGCGAAAGCATGGCTATTCCTGATGGCGACGACAAGATGGGCTGCTGCTAACAAGGTTATTACCTTCTCTCTGCAAATTACCTCATGCGGCCACGTCCCGAGTTTGACCCAGACAGGATAGCCCTCCACATCGCTTGCATCGACTATGACAGGGCAAGCCTGCTCGTGTCCGACCTGCTTGAAAACATGGCTCGGATGGTCGGAGTCGAACCCCGCCTGGAGAAAGGACCGGCAGAGCAGGCCTTTGGCTGGACGTTTTATACGCTTTCTGTAGACAAGGCGGTAGCCACGCGGTTCTCTGGCCTGCCGGACTGCGACATTCTGCGGTCCAAGGGGGCGACCTTTGACCAAAAGTTTGCCTCCTGGCTAAACTCCCAGCTTGCTGCCAGGATGCGGGGCGTCCAGGTGCGCCTGCTTTCAGACCTAGAGTCGTCGCAGTTTGGATTCTTTTAATAACGAGCCCTGCCGTATTGCCTCATCGTGGACTTGCGGGTGAAAAAGGCAGTCATGGCCAAGATAGACGAGGCCATAGCAAGCGCCGGCGAAGTGTACGAGATCCAGAAAAGCCTTGGCATTGCAGCCGGGAGCGACTTTGCCTTTGGCATAGCGATTGGCCGCATCTACAACTCGTTTCATTACCAGACCCGGCGCATCCTCGGGCGCAACGCGACGGACGCCGAGTTTTCCGAGTTCCTCTCGCTTTTGTCCAGCCGCACGCCAGAGGTCCGCCGCGCATTTTCGAGGTAGCAAAGCGCTATAGCTGCGCCCGCCCATGCAAAACGCCCGTATGAGCTCCCCTCCGCAGCTTGCAGTAAAAACGAGCGTAGAAATCTTCTAAATCTTTTTAAGCTACCAGCTTCCCCTCACACAAAGCTTGGCTCTAGACGTGTCATCGGGGGAGGACATGGTGCTCTTGACGCCGGATGAGATAAACAGGTTCATACTGAATCTCAAGGTGCGCTACGGCGGTCAGGTACAGCAACCGCAAAAGAAAAAGCCTGTAAAAGCCGTGCGCATGTAGAAAAACAGCGTGTGTGCGTGTACAGTAAACAAAACCGGAAGATAGTGACCTGTTATAGTCATTCTTCGACGCGCATTTGCCTAGCTAGATTATATGGTTCCGGGCAACCCAAAGATTATAACCTCATGATGATAGAACTCGCAACGTTGGATATCAAACTTGTCAATGCCCACATGAACCTGCCTGTGCCGGCTCTGGTAGAGATGATACTTCAATCCAAGGAGGGAGTGCTCTCGTCGACGGGCGCGCTCTCTGTCAGGACAGGCAAGTTCACAGGCCGGTCGCCGGACGACAAGTTCATAGTCGACGACGACGTCACGCACGGCTCCGTCGACTGGGGCAAGGTCAACCGGCCAATATCCGAGGAGAACTTTGACAGGATATACCGCAGGATGAAAAAGCACATCGAGGACAAGGAGCTGTTCGTGTTTGACGGCTACGTCGGGGCCGACCCCGAGAACCGCCTCCCAATCAGAATCATAAACAACCGCGCGTGGCACAACCTTTTTGCCAGGCAGATTTTCATCCGGCCCGACCACAATGAGCTGGATAAAAAAGGCTTTGAGCCCGAGTTCACCCTCATTTCCGCCGACGACTTTGCCGCAATCCCGACAAGCGAGGGCACCCGGACAGAGACTTTTATCATAATCAACTTCAAGCGCAAACTGGTCCTGATAGGCTCGACCTCGTACGCAGGCGAGATAAAAAAGGCCATGTTCTCGATAATGAACTTTCTGCTTCCAAGAAAGGGCGTCTTTCCGATGCACTGCTCTGCAAACGTGGGCAAGGGAGGCGACGTCGCCCTGTTCTTTGGGCTTTCCGGCACCGGCAAGACCACGCTTTCGGCAGACCCTGAGCGCAGGCTGGTGGGCGACGACGAGCATGGCTGGTCGGACAATGGCATCTTTAACTTCGAGGGAGGATGCTACGCCAAGTGCATCAACCTGAATAAGGAGCACGAGCCGCAGATCTGGAACGCGATAAAATTCGGCTCGCTGATGGAAAACGTCGTCATAGCAGACGGCATCCGGGAGCCGGACTTTGCTGACGGCAGCCTGACAGAGAACACGCGCGTAGTCTACCCGCTTGACTTTATTGACGGCGCGATAATCCCGAGCGTCGCCGGCCACCCGAAGGTCATAATATTCCTGACAGCGGACGCGTTTGGTGTCATGCCGCCGATTGCGAAACTGACAAAGGAAGGGGCGATGTACCACTTTATGTCCGGCTATACGAGCAAGCTTGCCGGGACAGAGCGCGGCATAACAGAGCCAAAGGAAACGTTTTCGCAGTGCTTTGGCGGGCCGTTCATGCCCCTGCACGCCCAGCAATACGCCAAACTGCTTGGAAAGAAAATGGACGAGCACGGTACACGCGTTTATTTGATAAACACGGGATGGACCGGTGGACCATACGGGATAGGCAAGCGCATGAACCTTTCGTACACACGCGCCATGGTAACTGCGGCGCTTTCGGGCGAGATTGAAAAGTCGCCGGCAAAGCACCACGAAATATTTAACCTCGACATGCCCACGTCGTGTCCCGGCGTGCCTGCGGAAGTGCTTGACCCGCGCAACACTTGGCATGACAAGGACAGGTACGACGCCGCGGCAAAGAGGCTGGCGGCATTGTTTGCCAAGAACTTTGAGAAATTCGGCAGCGTGTCAAAAGAGATAACAAGCGCCGGCCCAAAGCCCTAGCGTGTCATCGTTTGGCAGGGATTAGGCCTAATATGGCAACAGCCTTTGCTCTTGTCGAATAGCCAGAAGCGTCGGAGGGCTCGTCTCTATAGCTGTAGATATGCTCCCGCCTAATGTCCGCTTTTAGAAACTACTTGAAATACTGCTCCGTATTCAAACAATACTGCCGTCTGGATTGCCCCTTCATCAACTAAATTAATCTCCTTACACAACCCCCTCATGGTCATTATTGAACAGGAATGAGGCGAATCAGGAAAAAGCTTCCGGAATACTCCAAACGAGGACCCCAGCAACGGGTGCATGGGAAAAAAACGTCAAGCAGCAACTTTTGCTCTTTTTGCACTATGTCAAAGCCCGGTCCAACGTCTACATCTTTGCCTTTGCGACGTTTATCTCGTTCCTGATAGGCTCAAACGGGAATTACGACGTGTTCGTCGCGCTGCGCGCGGCAGCCGCCTGCTACTTTCTGGCACTTGCCACGTACATCTACAACGACGCTACCGACTTTAAGGTTGACAGGATAAACAAAACCAAGAGGCCATCAGTCACTGGAAAGGCTTCGAGGAAGCAACTCGCCGGTTTGGTTTCGGTCTTGTTCGGTTCGTCGCTGGCCCTTGCAGCCTCTATAAACACTCAAACACTGCTCATAGCGTCGCTGTGCATCGCCCTTGGCGTGACATATTCGCACCCCCGGTTCAACCTGAAAGAAAAGTTCCCGCTGAAAACAGTGACCACCGCGGCAGGCGCGGCGCTTTCCTCGCTTCTGGGCGGGACTGCAGTTGCAAACATCTCGTTTCCCGTGGCCTATGCGGCGCTCTCGTTTTTCCTCTTTTTTTTCGTGCTGGGGCCTCTTGGCGACATTGGCGACCTCAAGGGCGACAGGGTCTCCGGGCGGAGGACCTTTCCAATCGTGCTGGGTACGAGGACGACGCTGATTATCATGTTTTCCGTGCCTGTCATCCTGTTTCTGCTGCTAATAGTCGCGCATCAATCCTACCAGATAGTGGCTTTTCAGAACGGCTCGTTTGGGGTGTACATGATAGCTGGCACGTGCCTTGCCGCCACGGCTCTTATTGTCAAGACAAGCAGAAAGATGGAAGATGCCGGGTGGATAAGAGGTCGAGCAAGGCCAGCCATGCGGCTGCTTCATGCTGCACTGCAGATCTCGACCCTGATTGCGTTCCTGTAAAAAACCAGTTAATCAATAACCAGCCAGTGGATTGCCACGTCTGTTCCTTGCAAACGCGCGCTGGTCGTCATTACGCGCTATCGTAGAGGTGTCTTCCGAGGCGCCGTCCCACGCTTTCTGGTAAAATTCACGCAGCCCTGCACAAACCTTCCTGTCGTTTATGAACATGGCCCCTGTGAACTTGTCCGGGTTGTTCTTGCCCATCAGTTCCAAACCGGCGTACCTGCCGTCTATTATGGACATGCTGAACGGGACGTCTGCTATCCGCCTCTCGATGTTCTTTGGATACCATGGATTCCTTACCACGTTCAGGCGTTCAGAGGAATGCTCGTCAGTCAAATTCAGGTATTTTCTCTCCATTTCAGCAAAGCTGTCGACCATCTTTCTGTCGGCCAGTATCCTTACGCTCACGCCCGATTTCGTCTTGTTGAGAATGCTGTTTATCAGCACCTCGTTGAGGAACCTGGTGGCAAAGACTATCTCTTTCTCTGCAAATTCTATGGTCTGGGCCAGCTTGGACGCAGCCTCCTCGTAGGTCCAGACGAGCTCGATTTTTGGCGACGATTCTTCAATGTCAAGTCCGGCTATATTTCTGGTAAACTGCGAGATGTCGTCTTGGGAAAATTCTCTCGCCTTCTTCAGGGCATCTATCATCTTGAATTGTTTTGCGAACCTGACTCTTTCTACAAGCCCTGACACGTACTTTTTGTGTATAATGTCTCCAAGCGTGGTGTAGACATAAGTATCGCCGTATTTCTCCACGAGCCCCGCGTCCTTTAGCTGGTTGAGCCTCGTATAGTACTGCTTTTTTGAAAGCCCCAGATCCGACGCCGTGCGCAGTTCGGATTTCAGGCCGTCCTTGACTAGCAGGAAAAGGGCCAGCGTGTCCCTTCTTGACAGAACCGCAAACAAATTTGCGGCATTTTTCACCGATTCAGGCCCCGATAGTGCGTCCGTTGCCATTATTCGATATGTTTACAAGCTAATTTATAACCATTTCTGTACGTGGATCAAGCACCTGCTACTCCGCATGTATTTTCTTTCATATGGAAATATGCATGTGCGTACAAGTCGTTGTCAAAAAAAAGTAATCAGGTGCATTATTACCAGCAAATGCGCGCAGAGCAAGAATCTTTTTTGTAAATAGAAGAAGAATGGTAGCCCGGAGCAGATTCGAACTGCTGTCTCCAGGTTTCTTTTCTCTAAGAGATCCAGAGCCTGAAATCCCTAGCCCTACCGGAGATTGGCCACTAGACGACCGGGCTGACCAACAAAGCGGCTACGCGTCCTCTATTTGACTCTAACGCTTTGTGTTGACTTCGCGTATTACCTGCCCGTACTCCAGAGCCGCTCTTTTGCGCATGTAGGGTATGAGCCGGTAATGGATTGAATAGATGTTCTTGTTCCGGGCTATGATGCCTTTTATCAGAAGCGAGACAAAGCCGCCAGCCACCCTTGAAGGCGGAATGCCGGCTGCCCTGCAAAACTCGTCCCTCTTTGCGTGGTATTCCTTTAGCGTAAAGTACGAGCGGTTGATGTCGAGTATGAGCGGCCAGACGACGTTTTCCCACACCATCCTGCGGTTCTCGGTGGAAGACGCGTGCTTGCCCTTGTCCTCGTTCTTTTCCACGGATTTCTCTTCTTGAGGGCTCTTTAGCATCGTCTAGAGTACATTTAAACACCGCCGGGTTTATAATTTAAGACAATCGCAACTTTGCAGAGTGGTAATTCGGTTAAAGACTCGCTTGACATGCTGGTGAAAAAGTGGCCTGTCGACAAAAAACTGTATGACATGCAGGTGGGAATGCGCGACGATATTGTCGACAATCAGGTAAATGTCGGGGGAGTTGTCTTTCACGTGCCAGCACTCTCCCGCGACGGCCTGTACGTCCTTTGGAAGTGCCTGTGGCCCGACTGCCACAACTGCTGCGAAAGGCAGGGAAGGCTGCCGCTGACAAAGGACGATATCACGCTGATTGCGAAAAAGCTCGGTTACGACTCGAAAGTAGAATTTGTACGGAACGAGGCGAGGATTTCAAGCTGGCAGGAGCAGGAAGCCTTTGGCAACATCATAACGACGTTGAGCATGTTATCGCTCAAGCGCAAAAAAGACGAAAAGGAGGAAGAGGACGGCACGCCCCTGCGATGCCGGTTCCTCGACGACAAGGGCTACTGCGGGATACACCCCGACAAGCCGGGAGTGTGCTGGCTCTACCCGTTTGCGTCGTGGCTTGAATCTGACAGGTTCGGCAAGCCTGTGGTGCACGCGACGTTCCAGTTCACCGGCGACTGCCCCGGATTTTACCTTGAAAAATCACTTGACAGCATCATGCCCGTACTGCAGGAATACGCGCCAAAAATATACAACTACAACATGGCGGTGCAGAGGACGACGCGGGAAAATTACGGGTTTATCAATTTTGTAAATGGATAATATCTAGATAATAAGAATCCTAAAGTATCGGTAATAATGTATTCCGTTTGAAAAACAAGAGCAGCTGAGATGAAGAAAGAATTCTTAGTGGACTATCAAGCAAAAGAAATCGCGGAATATGAAAACTATCGAAAACAAGTCGATTCTGGTATTGATGGCGCGGTATTTCCTAATGCCCAAAGGTTTGCAAATGCGCGTTTGCCTTTAGTACGCGCAGAAACATCCTATGACTTGATCAAAGAGAAGATTTGGTCGCAAATACCTTTTGCAGGAACATTGCTGATTCCTTTGTTTAATGTTAGTAAAGAAAACCTTCTAGACATGAATGGCTTTGAAGTTCAGGATATTCCAAAGTTAATTGATTTATCAAAGGAAACTGGACGAGTGCAATTTGTTCTAAATATGACGCCTATAGAATACGAGGGTTTGGACCGCCTAGATCCAATTCTTGAAGAATTGAAACCTCCTATGCTACAACCAATTCCTCTGGATAAGTTTGCTAATCGCAAAACATGGGATGTTTGGCATGATGAGTTTGATGAACTTGCAAGTAGATCTTATCTGAAATTTATGTATCAACGAATTACGTCAAATGGAGAAAGTCGAGCTTACTACTCTGCGTTGATGAATAATCATGCCTTTACGTATGGGAAGCTGAAGATGTTGAAAATGGATGATATTGTAGCCATGATCTCTGATACAATGATAAGTGATCCTGATATGGCAAGTGGGCTATTCTTTGCGTATAGCCTTCTTACTGGACCTCAATTTGAAGCCTTACCTGCAAATTATAATCTTGCCTTTCTGAAAGCGCAGTTGTTGGGTGCCCAAGATAACAAGTCTTCCAAATATCCTGTAGAAATTGGATCATTCCTCATGAAGAAGATGACATTAAATCCTTCTTCATACTATGGATGTGTGAGTGTAATAGAACAGTATAAACAAAATGATCTTTACAAGGTCTTAGAGTCTGTTGATAAGGCTATCCGTGACCGGGAGCAAACTAAGATTCTGTCTGACATAAATGAACTTGGTATAGTTATGGACAACATCTGGAAAGATGCAGAGAAGATAAAGAGAACCGATGAAATAACTAAAGCTGGGATAAGTATCGGAGTTGCAGCGATAGGAAGTTTTGCAACATCCTTGCTTGGTGCAGGAGTAGGTATAACAGAAGGTGCATTAGCTGGGATGGGATTCAATGTTGCAGATAGACTGTTAGAAAAATTCGATTCCTCTCTTTATAATAAATTGCTTAAATGGTTGAACAAAGATTACATGATCAACATCTATAACTTTCAAAAACGACTTTCTGTTAATTGATAAAATTGGTGCAGTAGATGGTAAAATTGAATAAAGAAAAGGCGCTGTACCTGAAAATTGGCTACAGCGCGATGCAACGGTTAAGCTTTGAACCTTTTCGCCACTTCGTCCCAGTTGACTACGTTCCACCACGCGGTGACATAGTCGGCGCGCTTGTTTTGGTACTTGAGGTAGTAACTATGTTCCCACACGTCAAGACCCAAAAGTGGAGTCAGTTTTTCTGCCTTCCAGCGCGTCCACGGGCTCGTCTGGTTTGGCATCGTGATAAACTGCACGCCGCCAGATCCGTTCTTTACCAGCCATCCCCAACCGCTTCCCTGCACCGCGACCGAGTCTGCCTGGAATTTCGTCTTGAAATCTGCAAAACTGCCAAACGCCTTCTTTATCGCGTCCGCAAGCTCGCCTGATGGCTCGCCACCGCCGCCCTTTTTCATGTTATTCCAAAAGAGCGTGTGGTTGTTGTATCCTCCGCCGTGAAAGTTGACTGCGCCCCTTGCGCTTTCCGGCACGGTGTCAATGTTCTTCAGGATATCGACAACATCCATGCTCTGGAACTTGGCGTCCAGGTTTCCAACCGCCTTGTTCAGGCCATCGGTGTACGCCTGGTGGTGCTTGGTGTGGTGTATCTGCATGGTGGTGGCGTCAATGTGCGGCTCGAGCGCGTCGTACGCGTATGGTAATTGTGGGAGAGTAAAGTTAGCCATGCAGTGAGATGGCCGCCGGGGCATATATTGTTTTAGCGGCGTTTTTTAGCTGCTGCTTGCCTGCGGCGGGACGCGCGAAAGCGACAGCGCGTGGTCGTCTATCAGCGTGCCGGCGCCTACACTGACGCTGTCCACCTTTACTGCAAGCGAAGCAAGCTCTTGCGCGCTCAGGCCGTACTTTTCTGCAAGCGCTTCCTTTACCTTTTCAACGGGGTCAGAGATGTCGTTGAATCCTGATCTGACAGTCACGTCGAGCGTCTTGCCCACCGTCTCCTTGGGTATCTTGCCCGACGTGTCGTTTGTTATTGTAAAGACTATTTTGTCCACGAGCACTTCGTGCGGCAGCTGCTCCAGCGCGTTTGCGGTGTAGAACACCTGCACGTCCAGTATGTCGATGCTCGTCCCCTGCCTGCCGACCACCGCGGTGCCGCCTGAAAGCGTGCTCAAAAGGCCGCTGTCCACCGGCACGTCGACTATGACGAACCCCTCGACAAAAGTGCTATTGTTGTTGCCTCCGACCAGCTTGCGCAGGTCCTTGCACACGATGCCGGTCGAAGCCTGCGGCTCGAGCGTCTTTAGGATAGAGTTGGTGGCCTTGCCGTTGTTCACCACCGCGCTCCACGTGAGCTTTACCGGAAAGTCCTGCTTGTTCAGGACGCCGATGTCTGTGTCATAGTGGCCCGGACGCAGCGGCCCCTCGTCGCCTGAAATCGTGCCGCACTCGAACTTGGCCGTGTAAAGTATGTCGTGCACCTGCAGGGTGCTGTTGTTAGCCGCAAGTCCCGGGACCGCGTTTGCAAACGTAACAGTCGCGCCACTTGCGCCTACTGCTATGTTCTTTGGAGCCTCGTCCCTGCCATAGCCGGGAGGCGCCTGCTGTTGCGAAACGGTATAGTTGCCGTCCTTTACGCCGGTAATGACTATAATCCCTGCCGCCTGGTTTGCGTCGTCCCTGCCTCCGTCCTGCACGCTGTACGTGCTGGCGCCCGTGTACGGGTTTGGCGTGATGGAGTATGTGGCCCCCGTCACGAGTGCGCCTCCGGAAACCGTGACGATTGTTATCGAGCCGGCGCCCTTGGCTCCGTCCTGCGCCGCACCCGGCCTGTTCTGCTCCCTTGGAAGCGACACTATAATTGCGGCCACGGTCACGGCCGCGGCAAGCGCTATTGCCAGTGCGAGGCTCTGCTTTGGCGACAACAAGAGTATTGTCATTGCTTTGCCTGCACGGTAATTAAATCATCGCGTCCAATTTCCATCACGATTAAATATGCAGTTTGCGGAATTGAGCGCGTGAATACTGGTAGGGGAAAACTTCTAGCCGTCGCTTTTATCACCGTCCTCGTCCTGCCCTCCGTCCTTGCTTTGACCTTTGCTCCGCAAAAGGCGTTTGCAGACGGCCTTACGCAGGAGAATCTTCCCCCTGCGACATTT
>NZ_CAMLDP010000012.1 GCF_946478925.1 uncultured Nitrososphaera sp.
ATTTACTGCGTCATGAGGGCGGCTATCGCCTTTGCGGCTTCAGAGCTTCCAAACAGCAGTTCCACCGCTTTTTCCTTCTTTTTGCCCGGGTTAAGCTCTATTATGTGGAGCCGGCCGTCTATCAGGAATTCAAGGTGTAGCGACTTTCTTGCGACGCTTGCGTTCCTTATCCCAAAGCGCCTGCCTGCGAGGCTGTTTGGGCTCTCCGGGTCTAACATGGTCAGCCGGCCCACCGCTTCCACGAATTTATCCAAGAGCGCAAACATCGGCTCGGGTTTTTCCTTTTCGTTGTTCCCAGCAACCCCCCATTTCACCTTGCTTTCTGACAGGGATGCAAGGCTGTCAAACGTCTTGACGAATTCGCCAAAGACAGACTCCATCGTCACGTCTATTACGTGGTCCTTGGTCCGGACAAACTGCGACGTCACCTTCTGGTCCGTGAACTGGACTCCGCGGTACTTGACGTACAGCAGCGGCTGGCCGTATTTCACCACGTTTGCCTCGCAACCTTCCATCTGCGACACCATCTTTTGGAAATACGCCTTTGAGGAAGTGTTGCGCGCAGTTGAATTCATCTTTGACATTATCATCAGCTTCACGAGGTCGCGCACAAAGTCGTCCGCGTACCTTGGATAGTCTGCAAAATCGTACCGGACCTCCTCGACGACCAAGTTATCAGCAGGTATGGCCGGGCATCACCATTTAATTTTTCGTGCCAATATCGGGCCAGCTTGACCCCTCCATACCGCCCGGTAGTTAAGTAAAATAGACGTCTGGTGGCGCTTGCTTTCAATTTGGAGGAGAAGGAGCCGTTTGCGTTCCAGCCCGGTGCCGGCCACCTAGCGGACAGCAACATCGCGCGTTTCATGAAAAAGCACGGCATCTCCGACTACAAAGAGCTCGTAGAGAAGGCAAACGGCGACATTTCGTGGTACTGGGACGCAGTCAATGACGACCTCGGTCTGGAATGGTTCCAGAAATACGACAAGGTCTATGATTCTTCTGCCGCTGGCGTTCCGTGGACAAAGTGGTTCTTGGGCGGCAGGTGCAACATCGTCGCAAACGCGATAGACAGGCATGCCAAGAAAAACCCGGACAAAATCGCGTACATATTTGCCAATGAAAATAGTGCAAGGAAAATAACATACGGCGAGCTGGACATGGAAGTGGGCAGGCTTGCTTCGGCCCTTCTGGACGCCGGCGTGAAAAAGGGCGACATCGTGGGAATCTACCTTCCCATGATACCCGAGGCGTTCTTTGCCATTTTTGCCTGCTCCAAGATTGGCGCAGTGCACACGACAGTGTTTTCCGGGTTTTCGGCGCCGGCGCTGCGCTCCCGGCTCGTTGATTCCGGCGCCCGGCTCTTGGTAACGGCAGACAGCGCAAGGAGGCGGGGCAAGGACATCGACCTTAAGGCGCAGTGGTCGCAGGCAATAGAAGGAACGGGAGTTGAAAAGGTGGTGACGGTCGGAGGCAAAAACACAGGAAACAACATTGTCAATTACAGCGATTTTGTAAACGGCAAGAAACAGGCCAGGACGGAGGTCATGGATTCTGAAGACTCGCTTTTCATACTCTACACTTCTGGTACTACCGGCCTTCCCAAGGGCACGCTGCAGGTGCACGGCGGCTTTATGGCAGTCGCCGCGCAGCAGGCCGCGTACCTCATCGACCTGAAACCGGACGACGTCCTGTTCTGGTACGCGGACATTGGCTGGATAACGGGGCAGGTGTGGGTTGTGTACGGGAGCCCGATTGTGGGTGCCACCGCGCTCGTGTACGAAGAGGCGCTTGACCACCCCTCGCCGGACGCCTGGTGCAGGCTCGTGCAAGACCACAAGGTAAGCATCTTTGGCGCGGCGCCGACTGCCATACGGCTGTTCATGAAGAGCAACGTCGACACCAAAAGCTATGACCTTTCATCGCTCCGCATACTTGCGTGCACCGGCGAGCCGATAAACAAGGAAGCCTGGAACTGGTACTTTGAAAAGGTGGGCGCAAAAAGGTGCCCCGTCATCAACCTCTCTGGAGGCACGGAGGTGGGTGGCGCCATACTGAGCGCACTCCCGGTGATGCCCCTGCGCCCGTGCACGGTCGGCTGCCCCATACCGGGATTCGACGCCGGCGTGCTTGACGAAGAGGGCAGGACGGCAAAGGAGGGCCTGCTCGTGATAAAAAAGCCGTGGCCCTCGATGAGCAGGGGGATACTGAACGACCCTGCAAGGTTCATCGAGACCTACTTTTCAAGATACAGGGGCGTCTGGTACCACGGCGACGTCGTGTCGGTTGACAGCGACGGGCTGTGGTACATGCGCGGGAGGGCCGACGACGTCATCAAGGTGGCCGGCCACAGGATAGGGACTGCGGAGGTGGAGGCCGCGGCGTCTTCGCACCCGGCGGTGGCAGAGGCGGTGGCAGTTGGAAAACCAGACGACCTCAAGGGCGAGACCATAGTGGTCTGCGCGGTGGTAAAGGACGGATACGCCCACGACGAGAAGCTGAAAGCAGAGATAGCGAAAAAGGTCGAGGAGGCGATAGGCAGGTTCGCAAGGCCACAAGAGGTGAGGCTCGTGCCAGAGCTCCCAAAGACCAGGACCGGCAAGCTTGTGAGGAGGCTGGTGAGGGCAAAGGTGGCCGGCGAGGACATGTCGGGGCAGGACGTCTCTACCGTGGAAAACCCACACTGCCTCGACCTGATCTAGCCAGCCAGATGGCCAGCAACCTTTATCCTACCGCCTCTTGCTAGCAGGGGTCATGCAGGAAGAGACCAGAAAAAAGTTCGAGCTCGCAGGAAGCAGGGCGCACTATGCCCCATCGCTTGTTTTCACTATAAGCCACATGAGGCTGGAAATAGAGCCGGACCTGGACGCGCACACCATCTCGTGCAGGCAAGAGCTGGAAGTTGCCGCCGTGCAGGACGTTGATGCAACGATAGAGCTGGACGCTTGCGAATTGGAAATAAAATCTGTCCTTTTTGACAGCAAAAAAGCCTCTTTTCGCATAATCGGCGACAAGCTTGCGATAAAACTGCCAAAGCCCTTCAAGGAAGGCGAGCGGGCGCAAATCACGATTTCATACTCTGCAAAGCCGAGGAAGGGCTTTTACTTTGTCGCGCCAGACGAGCACTACCCGTACAAGCGCATCGAGGCGTGGACGCAGGGCGAGACCGTCGAGGCAAGCCACTGGTTTCCGTGCATCGACCACCCGCAGGTAAAGTTCTCAAGCGAAACAATAATCACAGTGCCGGAAGATTTTACGGCAATATCTAACGGCCGGCTCGACAAGGCAGAGAAGGGCGGCAAAAAGAAATGGAAGTACCACTGGGTTGAAAGCAACCCGCATCCTGCGTACCTCACGTCGGTTGTGGTGGGCAAGTACGTCGAGATAAACGAGGGCAGCCTCTACTACTACGTCCCGACAGAGCTTGCGCACGACGCCAAGAGGTCGTTTGACAGGACGGGCGACATGGTGCAGTTCTTTGAGGAATACCTCGGCACGAAATACCCGTACGAAAAGTACTCGCAGGTGTGCGTGCAGGATTTCGTTTATGGGGGCATGGAAAATTCCAGCTGCACCACCCTGACTCAGGACACGCTGCACGACAAAAAGGCCCATGTAGACTTTTCAAGCGACTACCTCGTTTCGCACGAGCTTGCGCACCAGTGGTTCGGCGACCTTGTGACGTGCAGGGACTGGCAGCACATCTGGCTCAACGAGGGGTTTGCGACCTACTGCGAGGCGCTGTACTGGGAGGCAAGCAGGGGCACTGACGAGTTCCATTACTACGTGATGCAGACTGCGGACGACTATTTCGACGAGGCAGCCAGCAGGTACGTGCGCCCCATCGTCACAAAAACGTACAAGCACCCCGATGACCTCTTCGACAGGCACACGTACGAAAAGGGCGGGAGCGTGCTCCACATGCTGCGCCACTTTGTTGGCGACAAATATTTCCGCCGCTCGCTAAAGACGTATCTGCACAGGTTCGCAAATGGCACAGCAGAGACCGACGACCTGAGAAAGGTGTTCGAGCTTGAAACGGGCAAGAGCCTGCAGCAGTTCTTTGACCAGTGGGTGTTCCGCGAGGGCCATCCGGACCTAAAGGTCGAGTTTTCGCAGGACAAGAAAACCGCCAGGATAAGGGTTGAGCAGGCGCAAGAGAAGCCGTTCTCCTTTGCGCTTGAGGTAAAGCTGGCTTTTGAAAGGGGAGCCAAAAAGACATACACGTTTGACGTCACGGACAAGGAAAGCACTTTTCAGATCCCGATAGAAAGGGAGGTGGAATGGTTCTCTGTTGACCCCGAGTTCAAGGTGCTGAAAACCATTTCAGTCAAGGCGCCAAAGGAGATGCTCGTAAAGCAATTGCAGAACGGCCAGACCGTAGTCGAGAGGGTCGAGGCCGCCCGCGCACTAAAGGCGCATTCCGCAGACTCTGTCGTCGACGCGCTGCAAAAAGCAATAATGAGCGACTTTTGGGGAGTAGCGGCAGAAGCGGCAAAGACGCTGGGCACAATCAGGACCGACCGCGCATACAGGGCGCTTGAAAAATGCCTGAAGGTGAGGCACCCAAAGGCAAGGCGCGCAGTTGTAAAGGCACTTGGCGATTTCAGGCGCCACGAGACGGTTGCGATGCTAAAGCCGTACCTGCACGAGGAGAGCTACTTTGTTGAGTCGGAAGCTGTGACTGCGATGGGCAGGACAAAGAGTGCCGACGCCATTCCGATGCTGAAAAAGGCCGCCGAAACGACGTCGTTTCAGAACATCGTGGCGCAGGGCGCTATCTCCGGCCTCAAGGAGTTCCCTGATGACAAAGATATCGCAAGCCTGCTGGTGAAAAAAAGCAAACTAGGCAACCACCACCGCGTCAGGGAGGCCGCCACGTTTGCGCTTGCCAAGTTCGTAGACAACAATGCTGTTGTCGACCAGCTGAGGCTCTTGCTTTCCGACAGCTGGTTCAGAGTCAGGATAAACGCTTGCAGGGCTTTTGCCGACGCCGAGTACGTCAAGGCGATACCCGACCTTGCAAGGGTGGCCGAGACAGACCTTGACCACAGGGTGAGGCGCGTGGCGGAGGAGTGCATCAACCTGATAAAGGACGCGGCGAAAAAGCCGAAGGAGGTTGCTCAGATGCGCGAGGAGCTTGACAGGATGAAGGCAAAGAGCCTGGAGACGATGCAGAGGATAGACAGGCTGGAGAGGGGCCTGCGCTAGCCCTCTTTCTCTTCCTTTACAAAGTCTGCAATCATCCTGTTGAACAGCCGCGGTCTGTCGACGTGTGGGCGGTGGCCGCAGCCTTCCAAAAGCACGACGCGGCTTTTCTTCATCTTCACAAGCGGCTCGACGTATTTTGCGGGGATCATGGTGTCGTCCTTGCCCCATAGCACCAAGATAGGCGCCGCGATTTTTGACAGCCGGCCAGCGGTAAGGCGCGGGGCTCTTGCGCTCCCCGCAAGAGCAGACAGGAACGCCTCCTTTGCCCCGGGCATGGCAATTTTTTCATAGGCGGCCCGGGCGTACGCGTCGCTCACGGGCTTGTTGTCGACCGCATAGAGCGCCTTTTTCGCCTCCTCCACAGACTTGGCCTCCAGCACCTTCATGTAGCGCCAGAGCGCCGGCGACCCTTTGAACGATTTTGGGAGCACGCCGGATGGGCTTACCAGAATAAGCCTTGAAACGACGCCGGGATGTGCCAGAGCAAGCTCGCAGGCGACGTGGCCGCCAAGCGACGAGCCTACGACCGCAAGTGGCGCGAGGCCAAGGGCCTGTACAAATTTTGCGACAAAATCAGAGTAGAACTTTATCGTGTAGTTCATTTTCGGCTTGTCGCTATAGCCAAAGCCGGGCAGGTCAAGCGCTATCACTCGAAGATCCTTCTTTGCAAGCTCGCCGATGTTGTTTGTCCAGCTCTCGATTGCTCCGCCTAGGCCGTGCACTAGAAGCAATGGCAGGCCGCTGCCGCCAGAATCGACGTAGCGGACGCGCAGCCCGTCAACGTCCAGAAATGTAAAGTCCAATGGCATGTCTGCAAGGATTACTGCGTAAATTCCTTGCGGTAAAGCAGGAACAGCTCCGAGTCCTCTTCTTTTTTGAAGCTCTTGAGCATTGACGTGATGCTCTTGCTGTCGTAGCATACCACGTGCATGTGCTCGTACGTGCCATCATTGTACATGTTGGCGGCAAACGCAATGAGATCCCGCAGAGATTTTTTCGATGCCGAGTCTAGGTACACTATTTGCAAAACATCGTTCCTCTTCCAGTAGCCCCTAGCGTTGATTACTGCGACGCCGTCAACATCGCCCGTGACTGCGACGCTCTTTTCCTTGATTAGCTCCCGCAATGCCTTTTTGTCAAGTGGATACCAGTGCCAGCCCCTGACGTACGTGCCAGCAGACAGCCTGTATATCCGCGATTTTTGCAGGTACTCCCATATCCTGCCAAGATCCGCAAGGGTGGCAAGCCTCGCCCCAGTTTTTTGCAGGCCAAACTCTTGGTCGGTGCTGTAATAGACCCACATTGAAACTGCCGAAAAGCCGTTTTTCTCCATCATGCGCTGCGACGGCGCGTTCTCGCTAGAGACTATAGCAGATGCCTGCCTTGCCCCATGCCTGCCCGCGTAGGCAAGCATCCTTTCCAAGAGCTCTGTGGCAATTCTGGACCTTCTGTATTCAGGGCGAACTCTGACTCCTTCAAGCCACGCCGACCTTCTTCCTGGGCAGATTGCGACGTGCGACATGCCTATTTTCTTGTCGCCGTCCTCTACTACGAACAGCCTCCCGTTCTTGTCTGAAAACCAATAGTCCCACACCTGATCGATATAGTCGCCCCAGCTGAACGTGTCGGTGCAAAAGCTCAGGATCTCCTCCTTGTCAGAGCTCTTTGCCCGCCGTATCTTCATGCCGCCTGCTCCATCTCTTGGATAATCGTCGCGACAAATTGCTTCACTTCTGCTATCCAGTCCAGCGCAAGGGAAAGCGACTCGGTCTCATGGAAAATAGTCACCACGTACGAGTTTTCCTTGAATTGGCTCACGCGGATGTCGCTCCACGACCTGTGCGACAACTCGCTCCCTGTTTTCGTCACTATTTGCAGCGCGCCCATCGGGTTCTTGTGGGCGACGTACCTGCCGGCAAGCGACGGCACGCCTTCGATGCTGGACAGTTTTGCGAGCATGTGCTCCCTGCCGCCGTCCACTATGGCGTGCGAAACTACGCGCACGGCGTAAACGTCTTTTTCAATGTCTATTTTCAGGTGCTCTTGCAATTGAGCTGCGGCAAAATTCAGGCACGCAAGAGTCTCTGCGTCCGGCTCTTTGAGCGTGTTTGGGTAGCTCATCACCTGCAGGATGCGGAACGGAAGCACGTTTGACTGCACCGGCGCAATCCTGAATCCCTCGCGGTAAAAAGACATCGTCCCTTGCATCGGATGCGTGCCATAGTCGTCCGCGACGGGCTTGGCCTCAAAGCCCTGCGCGCCTGAAAACATCGTACCCAAAAGCTCGCTGTCAAGCGCCGGCCTGCGGAAATACAGCTGCACGTTGAACTGGGTGATGTGGACGTTGTCCATTCACTGCCATCTTCTTCTACTTGCTGCTACTACTACTGCTACTGACTGCCTTGGCTGACGATTCGGGGTCCTGCGGGATGACGTTGAGCCACGGCCTCAGTTTTTCATGGTCAATCTTGACAAGCTCCACCCCCGCGTCGCGCAAAAGCTGCGTCCCGTCCTCGGGGTAATCTGCAAGCACCACTATCCTCTTGATGCCGACGCTTATCGCCATCTTGCTGCACTCTATGCACGGCGCAAAAGTGGAATACATGGTAGCGCCCCGGGTGCTGCCGGCATTTCCAAACATGGCGCACTGCATTATCGCGTTTGCCTCGGCGTGCGTGCACAGGCACCGGTCAAGGCTCTCGCCGGACTTGACCTCACCCCTCACCCGGGCAAGGCACCGGGGGCAGCCGCCCTCAAAGCAGTTCCTTATTCCCGGAGGAGTGCCGTTGTAGCCCGTCGCTATCTGCCTGTTCTCCTTGACAATGACTGCGCCGATATGGCGCGTCAGGCAGTTTGAACGGAGCTTGGCTATCTCGGCCTGCAGCATGAAATAGGTGTCCCAGTCGGGCCTTTGCATCAGGGGCTAGTTGGCAGGATTGCTATAAAAGCTGTTGCTGTTTACGTTTCTTTTTTCCTGCCGTCTTCTTTTTTGGCAGGTTTGATATTATCGCGTCGCATTCCTGCGCAAGGTCCATCGCCCTTGCCATGTCGCCCTTTTTCGCGCCACGCAGCTCCAGTGTATCGTCGAGAACACGGTGAGAGTTTACGTTGCGCAGCCTGTTGAACTCGTTCAACACCGCATAGTCCTCGTCTGAAAGGTGCCGGCCCGAATGCAGCGCGTCGATGATGTGCTTGAACTTGCGGTGCACCATTACATCGCCGTGCCTGTAAAAGTTGTTGAGTCTCTGCTCAAGGTACTCATGCGCCAAGAGTATCGCTTCAAGCTGCAACCCTTGGTCAAAGACCTGCTTGCAGTGCGCTAGAACGTCGTCTATCAGAATCCTGTGCCCTTCGTCGGCGTCCTGGTACGGCATATATGTACAGGGCAGCTGCCGGTGCGTTGCCTTATAACATTACCTAGAGGATTTTCTCCTCAGACGCAGGCGCATCTCGTCGTCCAGCACCTTGGAGCTCACGAGCCATGCGACAAATGCGACTCCGGCGATGCCGGCGATTTCATAAGGCTCCATTTTACCGGACCCTTGCCGCTGCTGCCGCCTGCAAGGCAGGCGCGTCGCGCTTTGCTATCCTCCAAGCAGCTTCCATTGCCGCGAATGTCGCAACAAAGCCCATTGCCACGTATCCGATTGCTTCGATCATTTCGATCACGACGTTATATCGGAAGGATTAGAGATTAACGGTGCTCATAGCGCGCCCGTACGGTTCAGCGGGGCTTGATAATAATCAAAAGCGCGTTGAATAATCAGCTTGTGCAAACCGTATCAGCGGCGCTTTTGAGTAGTAGCTACTGCTTATGATAGCGCAAAAGGGCGTATTATCAATAGTAAAATCACCTTCCAGACAACTGCAGGTAACGACTCACATGAACATGGGAAGTGGTCAGTTACGGCATTTCCACCAAGTCCCATTTCCCATGTTCTTTTAGAAGAATAATATAGTTGCGAACGGCTCAGAGCTAGAAAGCCATCATCATTACCGTTCTGCAGTAACAGTGCCTGTATTTCCTGCACGCTCACTGATAAACGTTAAGAACCATGCGCGGCAAAGGTGTTTGATTGAAAAACGGACAGGTTGCCAGGGCGCTGCGCGACATCGGCTTTCTGACGGAAGTGGAGGATTCAGAGAACGCTCAGTTCAAGTCGCGCGCCTACTACAGGGCGGCAGACGCCATCGAGGCGCTGGAGCAAGACGTTTCTGGAATCTATGAAAAGGGCGGCATCAATGCATTATTGGAACTTCCGGGCATCGGAAAGGCAATCGCTGCAAAAATTGAAGAATACCTAAAGGCCGGCAGGATAAAGCACCTTGACGAGCTGAAAGAAAAAATCCCGATAGATATCAGCCAGATTGGCGCCATAGAGGGCATCGGTCCAAAGACGCTCAAGGCTATCTATCAAAAGCTAAAGGTGACTGACCTGAAAGGTCTTGAAAAAGCCGCGCTTGAAGGCCAGCTGAAAACCGTGCCGGGAATCACGGCAAGAAAAGAGCAGGACATCCTGAAGAAAATCGAGTTTGCAAAAAAGAGCGGAGGAAGGAGCGTGATAGGCGAGGTGTGGCCACTTGCCAAGAAGATAGAGGCGCGCCTGAAGGGACTTGAGGGAGTAAAGCACGCGGCCCTTGCAGGCTCGGCGCGCAGGATGAAAGAGACCATAGGCGATCTAGACTATATCGTGTGCGCGTCAGAGCCGGAAAAAGTCATGGACTTTTTCGTGAAAATGCCCGAAGTCGAGGAGGTAAAGAGCAGGGGTCCGGCCAAGGCGTTTGTGAGGCTGCAGGGCGGAATTGACTGCGACCTTTTGGCTGTCCCTGGGGAGAGCTGGGGCTCTGCTCTTCTGTATTTCACCGGGAGCAAGGAGCACAACGTGGAGCTTCGCAGGATAGCGATTGCCAGGGAACTGCGCCTCAACGAGTGGGGCATTTTTGCTGATGAAAGCAAGAGAGTAGCCGGCGCAAGCGAGGAGGAGGTGTACAGGGCCCTCGGGCTTGCGTGGGTGGCGCCAGAGATGAGGGAAAACACCGGCGAAATAGAACTTGCCATAAAAGGCAGGCTTCCGAGCCTGATAGAATACGGCAGTTTAAGGGGCGACCTGCAGGTGCACAGCGACAACAGCGACGGTACTGCGACCATTGAAGAGATGGTCCTTGCAGCAAAAGAGTTTGGCCTCGACTATATCGCCATCACCGACCACACAAAGAGCCTTGCGATGGCCGGCGGCCTCGACGGGCAGGAGCTTTTGGACCAGGCGCAGAAAATATCAGAGATAAACGACAGGCTAAAAGGCGTCAGGGTGCTTGCGTCTGCAGAGGTCAACATCGGCAAGGACGGGTCGCTTGACATAGAAAGCAACGTGCTCGACAAGCTGGACATCGTGGGCGCCGCCATACACTCCCACTTTGGTTTGTCAATAGAGGAGCAGACCGCGCGTCTCATAAGCGCCGCAAAAAACCCAAGCGTGGACATTATCTTCCACCCGACTGGCCGGCTCATCAACAGGCGCGAAGGATACCCAGTCGACATCGCCCGGCTGACGGACGTGGCAAAGGACACAGACACGGCGCTGGAGATAGACGCGCACTACAACCGCCTCGACCTCAGGGACGAGTACGTCAGGACGGCTGTCAAAAAGGGAGTCAAGATTACGATAGACTCTGACGCGCACCACCCCCTCCATTACGCGTTCTTGCAGTTTGGGATAGGGCAGGCCCGGCGCGGGTGGGCTACCGCCGCGGACGTCCTCAACACCCTGCCGGCCGACAGGCTCCTTGCGGCGCTCAAGTAAACGATATATCAGGAGTTTAGGTAGGTAAGCTGTGCGCTCTACTCTGGAAAAGGACGACAGGCGGACGAGAAAGATATTTCTGGGCGTCTTTTACGTCTGCGCCACCGCTATGGCGCTTATAACGTTCTACGCCATGTACGTCAGCCTTGACGAGTACCAGAGGACAGGCAAGGTCATAATCGGCAAGGTGCTCGTCGACACAGAGTGGCCGGTCCCCGGCGTCGCCAAGCTGGTGACGTACCTCATGATAGTTTCCGTGCTCGCATGGTACTGCGTTGTGAGGCTTGGAGGCGACAAGGTGAGCAGCATACCAAAATGGCTCAAGTCGATACTGCAGATTGTAGTGCTGATAATAGCAGTCGTGGCGCTGTACGAGTTTGTTTACAACTTTATCATCTGGAACTCGCTCATAACCGCTGACGCGATAAAGGGCGTGCTTGACTTTGACAACAAGAGCGTCCAGTATCCCAACCCCGAGACGCCGTGGAACCTGGTGTTTGCGACCAAGATGTCCCTTGCGGCGTTTCTCATAGCGGCCCACGGCTTTTACACCATGTCCAAGCCGGACAGGCGCGACCAACTGCTACAATAGCCACTCTTTCAGCCTGCTTTTCTCAAAGTCTTGCTTTTTCTCGTAGTTCTCTGCGGACGGCGGCTCCAGCCTCACAGCCGGCCCGCCTTCGTGGTAAAAGTCGGCCTCGACAAAGCCGGCCATATTGCTGCCGACTTCCATGAAGCAGAATCCCTGGCCGTTATACGCCGCGGATGATGATAATGACGTGGGTGCGGAGTTTACCTCGTCGATTATCTCCTGCGCCACGACCTTGGCCTGCCCCTCTGCAAAGATGCCTGCCTTGGGCACCGTGACTGCCCCGGATTTTACCTCGGCCACGTCGCCTATTGCAAACACACCCGGGTGGCCGGTGCGCAGGGTGAGCCTGTCGACAGGCACCCACTCGCCCGCAGCAGCCGCAAGGCCGGAGGTCTTTATCACGTCGGGCGACCGGTGCGGCGGGACGCCGGCAAGAACGTCGTACGCCGCCTTTTCTCCGCTTTCAAACTCGATCTCGCCGTCCCTGACTATCTTTGGCTTGCAGTTTGGATGGAAGGAGATGCCGTACTTGGCTATCATGTCCACCACCTCCTTGCTGACCTTGGGGCCCACGACGGGGAGCGCTATTGGCGCCGGCACGTACACGTCCACCTGCACGTTTTTCCTGGTGCCGTTCTTTTCCAGAATGTCGCTTATTATCATGGCAGCTTCGTACGGTGCCGGCGGGCACTTGTAGGGCATACCCATCACCGACAACGCTACCCTGCCCTGCCTTAGCGCAAGAAGTTTCTCGCGCAGCGGCTGCACCTGACCTGCGTCGTACAGGTTGTAGCCCCTGCCCACAAACCCCTCTATTTTTTCAGGAGCAAGCTCGGTTCCAAGCGCAACCACCAGGTAATCATAATCAACCCAGCCGTGTTCTTTGGCCTGCACCCTCTTTGCGGCAACGTTGATCTTGGTCGCTTCGTCGTTGAGGTACTCTATTCCCCGCGCGTTCAGGCCGGCAAGAGGCGCCTGCGGCTCGTCGGGCCTCCTGCTCCCGGCAAGTATCCAGAGGTTGACCAGGCCCATCATGAACGACTTTTTCCTGTCTATGACAATCACGCGGTGGTCCTGTGAGAGGCCCTTTCGCAGCGCGTTTGCGCACGCAAGGCCGCCAAAGCCGGCGCCGAGGATGACTATTTGCTTGCCCATAATGCCAGTAAACAGGTCGCGTTTGGTAAAAACCTTTTAGCATAGTACCTGCACTAGATAGTGCGCACGATGAAAGAAACGGTCGCCGAAAAAATGCAAGATGCGGCCCGGTTTACGTACGACGACGCGGCCCTTGAAAAGATGCAGCGCCGCTTTTCCAGCTATGACGACCTGCTAAGGTACGTCAAGCGCTACGGTATGCACAGGCACTTTGAATGACGTCAGCGCTCCTGCGTAGTCGGCCTCAGCATTATCTCATTTACGTTGACGTAATGGGGCGAGTCTACCGCAAACAGGATGGCGTTTGCGATGTCCTGCGCCTTTAGCGACTCCATCTGCTTTGTCGACTCGACGAATTTTGCCAGCGACGCGTCGGTGATGCTGTTGTTGAGGTCCGTGTCGACTACGCCCGGCTCGATGCAGGTCACGCGGATGTTGGAGCGCTGGCTGAACTCTTGGCGGAGGCCCTCGCTGAAGGCAGTCACGGCGTGCTTTGTCGCGCAGTAGACGCTTCCCGCCGGAAAGACGACCCTGCCGGCGATGGAAGACATGTTGACAATGTGGCCGGATTTTTTGGTCATCATGTGCGGTATGACGGCGGCTGTGCAATAGACCACACCCTTTAGGTTGACGTCTATCATCCTGTCCCACTCGTCGACCTTCATGTTCTTGAAAAACGATAGCGGCATCAGGCCGGCGTTGTTGACTAGGATGTCGACTGCGCCCCACTTTTTGACCACGGCATCGACAAAAGAGTCGCACTCGGCTTTCTTGGTGACGTCCAGCTTTTGCACGAACGCCTCGCCGCCTGCCTTTTCAATATCTGCTTTCAAAGCGTCAAGCTTGTCCGTGCGCCTTGCGCCGCCGGCAACCTTTGCCCCGGCCCTCGCCAGCGCAAGCGCCGCCGCCTGCCCGATGCCGCTGCTTGCGCCTGTGACTATTGCAACCTTGCCCTTTATCATATTATGAGTGCTGTGATGCAGGATTGTCGTAATATGTGTTAGGCCGAGTTAGACGATCCGTAAGGTGTGTAGTTCTTGTGGCCGGCAGTCACAAATGGACATCACGTGATTACGGACCGACGGTGTACGTCCTTTAATTGATAATACCTATCAACTCAAGTTAGCTTTTTGCATATTGCACGTTTATCGACAGATAGTATGATTCTTGCTTTCTTTCCTTTTGTTTTATAGATAATTTGGTTACTTGTGTTGATAAATATACAGTTTACACAACACTGACTTGCCATGAACATGAAACGAACTTCCATGATAGCAGGCATGTCAGCCATTGCAGCAGTCATTATTTTTGGCGCTGCTGTTGCAGCCTCGCAGAAAAACGTGCAGGCACAAGTAAACCAGAACGAACTCTTTGTAGCGCAAAAGACCGGCGAATCCGCGCCTGACCCGCTTCCGGGACACTCTATGCACCAAGCCGTGCTTGCCTTGCCACCAAGGGACGACGGGATGATATGGGACGGCGACGTCACCTGGACAGCATCTCAGCCAGTAGAAATAGTAGTGCTACATCAATACAACAGCACAGGTGTTGACGACTCGCACGGCGAACCGCTGAATGCGCCATTTGGAGACGGCAAGGTTGCAATCTCGCTGTACAAAACAAACAGCAACACGCCGGCGGCCGGCGGATCAACGCACTTTACTGGATCAGCATTTGCCTTCCACACGCTTAGCGGCAAACCCTTTACCGTGACGTATTCTGTCAAGGCCACCGCCTTGCAACCAAGCGGCTAAGGCCGCTCACCTTTTCTCTTTTTTTAAACTAGCGTGTGCTGAAAAAGGCGGAGCAGAAAATCTATTACGATCCCGGCTGGTATGCAAAGCATCCGGATGGGTTATAACATAGAGCTTGCAGACAGGCTCCGCGCCATGCTTGCAGGCCGCAAAGGTTACAGCGAGAAAGAGATGTTTGGAGGGCTGTCGTTTATGATCAACGGCAAGATTTGCGTTTGGATACGCGGCGACGATCTTGCGCTCCACGCAAGAGCCGGGCGAAACGAAGAGGCGATTGCGCCGCTCCACGCAAGGCCGATGTACTTTGCTGGCAAGCCGATGAAGGGTTTTGTCTGTATAGCCCCGGCGACTGGCAGAAAGACGCGGTATGGACAAAGTGCGTCGAAATGAGCATCGATTGTGTTTCCCCCGCTGCCGCCGGCAAAAAAAGCGCGGCCGCGCGGTCGAAAAAAAATAGAACAAAGGGACGAAGAAGCTAGCTAGCGCTCCGGTTCCTGCTGTTGCTCCTGCTCTCCCAGGATTTCGCCCGACGAAGTCGCTATCCTGCCGATGAACCCCATCACACCGCCAAAGACAATGTGCAGCGCAAGCGAGCCGGCGAGGATCGTGCTTGAGAGCGCGATTAGTCTTGTCGCAAGCGAATACAGCGGCGCCTGCGGCCCCTGCGCGACTATTCCCTGCAGCATCGGTTGCACCAAGCCAAAGTTCAGCGGGAGAAACAGCACTGCCCACACTGCCACTCCGGTGATGACGCCCGTCGCAAGGCCCTTTGGCACAGAGCTGATGTGCAGCTTTTTCACAGAGTTTGAGATTATCATGTAGATTATGCCTATCACCGTGGCAGTCACCATGTGCATGAGAAAGCCGATGTAGACGCCGGCGGAAGGTTCCTGCCCCAACGCCATGCCTATCATCTTGTAAAAGGTGCCTGGCGGAGTCACCAGGGTCGCGTCCACAGCCAGAATCAGCCCAAATATTGCCCACGCGGCGGCCTGGCCTGCGGCTATCCCGGCCTTGACAGAGTCAACTAGGGTTGCTGAATTGATCCTTGTTAACTGCATGTAGTATGTACGTGCTTCAAATATTTTAGGGTACTTACCCGTTTAGTTGTAATATATCATAGACAATTTTGATACAAAATATTTTTATCAACAAATAAACAAAAAATGTGTAAAAATTTTATCAGGAGTGTTTCTGCTCTTCTGCCGGCTGGATTTTCTGCTTCCTTGCCATGAACAAGAGCAGGCCACCAAACATCGCAAGCAGGACCGCTATTCCTTGTCCGCCGCCGAGCGGTATGAGCACGATATATGCGATGGAAAACGCAAAGCACACGAACGCCTGCATCAGGTAGACATACAGCTGGCGCAGGCCGGTCTTTTTTGCGGCGATGCCTATCGCAAAGAACGCGGCAGTCGGGTAGACTGTGTAAAGCACAAAGTCGACAATGTCAACGCCGTTGTGCGTCAATTGTAGAGAAAAGTATGCAGACTGGGTATTTAATTTTACAGCCGGGCGTGCACCTGCACCGCCGCGCCCGACTCTATGAACGAGCGCGCGTTTTCAAGCGGGAGCGTCGCCACGTCCTCCTGCTGGAACGGACCGTATTTCGTCATGTCTACACCCACGAACTGCTCCTGCGGCCGGACAAAACGCACGATAATACGCTTTTCGCGCACGCGCCCAGATATCGCCTCAAGCACCTTTGGCCTGCCTTTTGTGGCTGCAGCGACCACTTCGTCCAGCCTGTCCTGTGCCTCTTGCTGCCCATCAAGGACGTATTTCTCCTCGTCAGTCAGCCTCGAATAGTCAAGGGGCTCGCTGCCTTCGTGCACTTTGCGCCGACGCACCTCAAAGAGCAGCCTCGCGGAGGCGGAAAGGAGCTCCACCATGCGGTCCCGCACCTTTGCCTCGGCGCCGTCAAACCCCTGGCCCTTCAGGCTGGCAAGCGATGCGGCGACTTTTTGGTAAGTGTCCGGCTCGAGCTGCTGCAGAGCAGGATTTTCTACCTCCTTTTTGAGAAGCTCGTAGATGTGCTTGAGTGATATGTCGCCCTCGTTTTCGCTCATTTTTGATCGCCGGCGGGCACATAGAAGCCTTAAATTATAGGATTCTTGTGTCCTACTGGAAGAGAGGTTAGCTGGTTGCCTTATAAATTAATTGACGGTAAGATAGTCCCGTTAACATTTACTGCAGAGGACGTGATGAAGCGCCTCAAGGAGGACAAGATAAAGTTCATCGACCTCCAGTTCACCGGCCTCTTTGGCAGGTTCCACCACACGACGATGGACGCCAAGATGTTCCGCATAGAAGACTTTACAGACGGCCTGCCCAAGGTGGACGGCTCGTCCATCAGGGGCTTTACCGAAATCCACGAGTCCGACCTCATAATCAGGCCGGACCCAGCTACCTATGCGACCATTCCGTGGATAGAGCAGGCGCCGACGGCAAGGCTCATCTGCGACATTTTGAGCGGAGGAGCAAAGAGGGACATCTTTCCCCGCGATCCCCGCGGCCTTGCGAAAAAGGCAGAGAAGTACTGCTCCGATCAGGGCTACGACACTTCGTACTGGGGCCCGGAAGTCGAGTTTTTCGTCTTTGACAAGCTGGAGGTAAACACGATGACTCCGTACCGGGGGCAGAGCTACCACATCACGTCCAAAGAGGCGCCGTGGTCAAGCGACAACGTCGGCTATGCCCTGCGCCTGAAAGACGGCTATCTGCCAAGCGCGCCTGGCGACACGCTCATGGAATACCGCAACCAGTGCGTCGACGTGCTTTCCAACAACTTTGGAATCGTCTGCGACGCGCACCACCACGAGGTGGCGACTGCCGGCCAGTGCGAGATAGACATACGCTTTGACACGCTGGTGAACGCGGCCGACAGCGTCCAGAGCTACAAGTACATAGTAAAGAACATCGCGCAAAAGCGCAGCATGATGGCGACGATGATGCCGAAGCCGATTGCGCTTGACAACGGCTCGGGTATGCATGTAAACGTCAGCCTCTGGAACAAGGGCAAGAACCTCTTTTACGATTCAGAAGACGATTACGCTGAAATGTCGCAGACCGCACGCTATTTCGGAGGCGGAATAATGGAGCACGCGCAGGCTCTTGCCTCCATAGTCGCGCCCACCACCAACTCGTATCGCAGGCTGGTGCCCGGCTACGAGGCGCCCGTGTACGTGGCATGGAGCACCGGCAATCGCTCTGCAATCATTCGCATCCCGGCGCACTATAAGGGGCAGAGGTTTGCCGCAATGAAGAGGATAGAGTTCCGCGCGCCGGACCCGTCGTGCAATCCGTACCTCGCGTTCTGCGCAGTCATGGCCGCCGGCCTTGACGGCATCAAGAAAAAGCGCGACATCGGCGACCCTGTGAACGAGGACATTTTCAAGATGACTCCAAAGCGCAGGCGCGAGCTCGGCATCACGCAGCTGCCGGCCTCGCTGCGGCAGGCGTACGAGGCGCTTGAAGTCGACAGCGCGTTCCTCAAGCCGATACTTGGCGACGATACGATTGAAAAAATAATCGAGCACGAGGAGAGGGAGAACGTCGAGGTCTCGGTGAGGCCTCACCCCCACGAGTTTGCGCTGTACGCCGACGTCTAGGCATTCGCTCACCTGAAGGGAGCCCCTGAAGCACATCCTTGAGATGAAGGCGCGCATGAGACGCGCCCAAAACCGCTTCAAAAACAAGCGATAAGAAAACGTCTCGCCAATACACACTGTGAAACAACATGCGATAATTTCGGCTGCCGCGGTTGCATCGGTTCTTCTTTTTGCCGGCTTTACTGTGCAAGTGGCACACGCAAACCAGATGGATGCACTCATGCTCCCTGCGCAGGATAGCTCGCAGGTGCAGTTCATGGCGCTTCGCACTATGGAGCTGCGCTACCCCGAAGGTAGCTCGCTTGGCAAGATGCTTGCCGGCAAGGTAGAGAGGTTGGAATTTTCCGTGCAAGGCAAGGACGCGCAGGCGGTAGTCGACGCGCTGAACAGGGCGGCGCAGGAAAGGTCAAGCCCGCTAAAGCTTGAAAACGCGACGGTGGACTATGTGGCAACGGTAAAGGGCTATTCCGACAGGGCGCAGATGTCGTACAAGGTCGATGTCAGGGCGCAGATGAGCAAGTACGTGCTGCAAAAAGAGCAGGACAGTGCGCCGGCGATCCTTGACCTTGCGTGGCGCAGCCTGTCCGTGCAGGGTCCGGTCAGCGTTGCGACAGAGCGCAACGGGATAATAAACGTCAACCAGCCGGCCGGCGCGCTCGACGCGATGGTGCCGGGGCTTGCGGGCAAGCTGGCGGGCGCGGACAAGATCATGCAGGAACCTCTGCTCAACTTTGCCCGGTTCAGCCTGCTGATGAAGCAGTGGCACTTTCTCTTTGACGTGACGGGCGAGCAGCTGAAGAACTATGGCGTGTTCAGGCCGGGCGAGGGGGCGACGGTGTCGGTATACTCGATAGGCGAGAGCAGCTTCCGCGAAGGCAAGTACGTGCCGGAAGAGATGGACGCCACGATTGACGTGGACGGCTCGCAGGTAACAGTGCACGCAAGCACGCCACCGCCAAGCGGGCAGGTGACCATCGCCGGCTATGCCAAGGCGGAGGAGCAGAACGGAGTCGAGTACGTGACTGCAAGCAGCAAAAACACGCCGACGCCCGTGCTGGGCTTCCAGCTGCAGGTGCTGATGGCCCTTGGAGGCATGATGGGTGCAATAGCGGTGTTTGTGCTGGTAAAGGCGCGGCGCTAGTCAGGCATTATCATCAATACTTCCACTCTGGGGCGATGCCGTTCCACCACGCCCGGTACGGCCGGGCGTCGGCGCCTATCTCGCCCTGTATGCGGTTTTCAATCGCAAAGAACATGTTTTCCATTGCGTCCGCGCCGCCGTCGGCCGCAAGCTCCCTGCCTATTTCGGCGACGCGCCCTTTTTTGCCCTCAACATCAGTAGATGGGTTCTGTATGCAATACGTCAGCAAATCGTACAGCTCTTCTTCCAAGTAGGCGTCCAAGCTAGTCCACCCTTTTTATGATGTGGTAGCCAAACTCGGTCTTGACCGGCTCGGACAGCTGGCCCTTTTCCAGCTTGAACGCGGCCTGCTCAAATGGCTTGACCATCATGCCTTTTGTAAAGTAGCCAAGGTCGCCTCCGCGCTTGCCGGATCCCCTATCCTGCGAAAGCTCTTGCGCCAGCTTGGAAAAGCTCTCGCCCTTTTTCAGCCTCTCTAGGACGGCAAGGGCCTCGCTCTGCTTCTGGACAAGTATGTGCGAACACTTGATCTTGTTTGACATGGCAGCAGGAAACAGGCGCGGGGCGGGAATTAACCTTTGCCCCTTGTCCGAAATCATGATATAAGCGCCAGCAGGCGTAAACCTATGTCAGAAGACACGTCGCCGGCCGCGCCAGGTGAGGCGATCCCTTTTCCCACGCTTACAATATTGTACCTGCCAGCAGAGGCGGCAGCAGTAGTTGAGGACGTGAGCCAAAAGTACCCCAACATGACTATCGAGGACTGCGCCGGCTTTTTCCACGGGAACCAGCGGCTTTACAAGAAGGTGACAATATGGAGCCAGGGCATCGACAGCTTGTGGATGGACGCGGTGATAGCAAGGACGAAAGAGCTTGCGTCGGTAGAATTCGTCAACGTCGTTGCCGGCGGCATGATGCACATACTGTAGTTAGAGAGAACAAAAAATGGAGGCCCGGGGCGCCCGGGCTTTTCTTTTTTTTAGCGTATCGTGTACGCGATGCTGACGCTTGCAGAGACTTCCTGACCGCCGACTACTATCGGGGTTCCGGTTGGCCCGAGAGACGGCGCGGTAAAGGACAGGCCAGGAACAGGGGCCGAGTCGATTGAAATTATGTTCTGCACCCCGGTTATCTGTACTCCTAGTTTTGCGGCTATCGTGTCGGCCTTGGCTCTTGCGTTGCCTATGGCGTTTTCAATAAGGTCGGACTGGATCTTGGCCATCTTTTCGCTTGAAAATACAAACTGGACGTTGTCGACCCTGTTGGCGCCTGCGTGCACCGCAGCGTCAATCCAGGAAGAAACATTGCCGGTGTTGGCGCTTGACACCGTGAGTGAATTGGTCACCGTGTAGCCCTGGAGCGACTGGACATTTCCGCTCTGCGTGTAGTTGTATATCGGAAAGATGTTGAAATACGCCGTGCTAGTCTCGTTCTTTTGCACTCCTACTTCCTTTAGCGCATCAAGGACGTTGTTCATGGCCTGCGAGTTCTTGGCAAGGGCCGCGCCGGCCGTGGCATCCCTAGTCTCGACTGCAAAGATGACGATGGCCCGGTCAGGGATTGCCTTTGCGGAGGCGGTGCCAGAGACCAAAATAGTGTGCTCAAGGTTGCCTTGCTGCGGCAGTAGTGGTGGTGACGGAATCACTTGCGCAAACGCGTTGCCGTAAATGTTGCCTGTCGTTGCAAGAAATACAGCGGCGACTGCTGCCAGCCCAATGGCAAGCGCGCCGTTTCTGCCCAAAGAGGGTGCAAACATGCAAAGCATAGACAAGGATTTTTGATAAGTCTTTTGAACAAAAATTCTGTAAGTCGCGTCACTTGATCTCGTACAGCGCGACTGACAGCTTGAATGCAAGGCGCTCGTCGGTCGCCTGCGCGAGTGGCACGGCGTGCCTTTGTGCCTCCTCCTTGAAGCGCAGGGCGCTTTCGCGGTAGGCGTGGGTCTTCATCGACCTTGCAGTATCTAGCCTGTCGGCAAGCTTGACGCAGCGCGCCTCTTTTGAGCCCTTGGCAAGCTTGGTGAAATATTCGTCCAGGATTTTGTCGCGCCCTTGTTCATGCTTGCTTGGCCGGGGCTCTGCGACTGTGCGCACCATCTCTGCGACCCTGTCGCCACATTCTTCCCTCACCTCCTGCTCCTGCACACCTTCGAGTGCGTCGTGCAAGAGCGCAGCAGAGGCAACGTCGATGTCGCGCATCTGCAATTCCTCTGCAAGTATGAGTGCAGTCCGGAGCGAGTGGTTCACGTGCGGCTCGTTGTTGTCTATAAAGTGCTCCTTGTGGGCCTTGGTGGCAAGGGCAAAGGCCCTCGTCAGCCTGACTACATCGTCGGTGTTATCCTCAAAATGCTTCAAAAGGCGCGCAAAGCCGGCCTTGGTGAAATCGTTGAAACTCTGTTCCACGACAGTGAGCAGTATTGACCCTTTATAATGTGATTCGGCGGTCACCCGGCGCACCAGGGCCTAGTCTCGTTTTTAGAAAAGAACGGCTGCCAGGTTGCCGGGTTGCCTTCGTCGGTGTGCGGCCCGTGGATCTTGCAGGTTTCAAGGTGCGCCCATTCATGGTTTATGACCTCGGAATTGTGATCTGCAATCGCGTATCCCTTGTCGATCCACGCCTTGCCCAGAAGGAGGCTGTAGTCAAAAGTGGATGGGACGGTTGAATACGTCTTTAGCCAGAGGTTCCATTCTCACCGGTCCGAGATCAGCGAGCCGGCTTTCTTGTCGGCTGTCGACGAAAGGTCGTACACAAAGACAAACATGTCATTCGGGTACATGATCCTCAGGTTTTTCACGGTGCGGTCAAAGGTCAGCAGGCTGACGTGCGGAAAACACGACACTTCAAGGGACGAGTTGGTGTACGGGGCATATCCGTACTTGTTCAGCATTATGCCCTGCCTGAGTTCCCACGCGCTTTCGTCGGTGCACAAAGGCTTGGTTATGAACACCCGAGTGTGGATGTCCTACTGTTTTTCTGCGGCCGCGCTGCCTGGCGGTTGGAAGGCCAGGACTACTATCATCATTATCAAAAGAAGAGATGTAGATATTGTTGCTGCGCCTGTTTTTTTTTCTCGACATGTGCTTCGGACAGGCTGCCGGCAGAATTATCCGGGTGTATGTTTCGCTGAACGAGTAGGCTGCAGGCGCGAGGGCCGGCCAGGCTGCAGGACAGTACGTCCCGTAAAAGACATAATAATGCTGAAATACACACCTGCTTCAGATCTTGGCTGACAGCAAAGGCTACTATGCCATACTTGGCGTGCCAGAGAGGGCAAGCCAGCTAGAGATCAAAAAGGCGTACAGGCGCCTCGCAAGGAAATACCATCCCGACAGGAACGGCACGTCTCATGCCGAGGACATGATAAAAAAGATAAACGCGGCGTACGAGGTCCTGTCTGACAGCCACAAGCGCGAGCAGTACGACAATTCGAGCTTTGGCGACGTGGCGGCAGAGCCGGCGGCGCAGCAACAGGAGGCGCCCGTGCAAGAGCCGCATCAGCACGTACAACAAGAACATGCCGAGTATGCAGAGCACGAGCAGCATCAGCCCAGGGCGAAAAAAGCCGAGGCAAAAAAGGACACTGATTTTTACAGCGGCCCCACGTACATAGAGACCCCAAAGAGCAGGTTCCACATAATCGTCGAGCCGTCGCTTTGCATGGCGTTTGGCAGCTGCGAGACGCTTGCGCCAAAGGTGTTCGTCGTGGAAAAGAACAAGCGCGTCAACCCAAAGGCGAGGGTCGAGTCGGAGGCCGGCGCCGACTACGAGACGATCCACGCGGCGGCGCAGATGTGTCCCACCAAGGCCATCAGGATAATCGATAGGTACACCGGTGAGCAACTCTTCCCATAACTTAAATTGCAGAACGAGACTGCGTGTACCTCATGAAGCTTTACTGCGTCGGTTGCGGCCCCGGCGACCCTGAGCTCCTGACAGTCAGGGCCGTGAATCTGATAAAGGGCGCAGAAGTGATATTTGCGCCGACTGCAAGGGAGGGCAAGCCCAGCATCGCGCTTTCGGTAGTCGAGCAGTACGTCGACAAGGCTGCCAAGTCAGTCAGCCTGGTTTTTCCCATGGTAAAAGACAAAGAGTCGCTCAAGGACTATTGGATCAGAAACGCCGGCGAGATTGCCTCCGCGGTCAGGTCCGGAAAAAAGGTAGTCTACCTGACGGTGGGCGACCCTGCGCTCTATAGCACGTGGATATACATACACCGCGAGCTGAAAAAGAGCCACTCGGATGTCGAGGTGGAGATAGTGCCCGGAGTGACTTCGATATTTGCGATTGCAAACAAGGTCAAGATAAGCCTGGCAGAGGGCGACGAGACCGTGGCTGTCGTCCCGGCGTGCTATGACATGGAACGAGTAAAGAGGACTGCCGCGGCATGCGACACCGTGATTTTCCTAAAGGACGGCAGGTACTTTGACAACGTGATTTCCACGCTGGGCGAGGCTGGATTTCCCGACGACGCGTCTCTTGCCATAGCGCAGGACGTAGACTCGAAAGGCGAGATCCTTGAAATGACGACGCTTGCAGAGCAGCGCGGCAGGAAAGGGCCGACGGAGAAATACTTCTCGATAATGGTGGCAAAGAAAAATGCAAGAAAGTAAGACTGTGTATTTCGTCGGCTCGGGGCCGGGCGACCCGGAGCTCATCACGCTCAAGGCAAAAAAACTCGTCGAGCAGGCAGATGTCATCATCTATTCCGGCTCGCTTTTCAACCCAAAGAACTTGGAATACGCCCGCAAGGACGCCGAGTTGCACGATGCGGCTCTGATTGACAGGGAGAAAATCTACCAGATACTCCGCGACAGCGCCCTTGAAGGCAGGCTTGCAATCAGGTTCCACGACGGCGATCCTGCGCTCTTTAGCACCATCCGGGAGCAGATAGACAAGCTTGAGGCGGACGGCATCACGTGCAAGGTGGTGCCCGGGGTGACTGCAATCCTCGGCGCGGCCGCAGACCTAAAGCTGGAGGTGACGCTTCCAGGCATCACGCAGACTTTGATAATAACGAGGGCGGAGCTCCGCACGCCGGTGCCCGAACGCGAGGCCATATCAGAGCTTGCCAAGCACGGCGCCACGATGGCGTTCTACTTGAGCGTGCACCTGATAGGCGACGTAGTAAAAGAACTGCTGAAAGGCGGCGTGTACACCGAGCAGACGCCGGCGGCAGTCGTGTACCGGGCGACGTGGGAGGACGAAAAGATAATCAAGGGCACTCTTTCCGACATTGCCGAAAAGACGAAAAAGGAAAAGATAATCAAGACCGCGCTGATCATCGTAGGCGACGTGATTGCGCCCAGGAAATACGAGCACGCCAAGGTGTACGACGCCGGCTTTACCCACGGCTACAGAAAGGCAGAAAAGTGAAAGATGTAGGCAGACGTTTCTGCCATAATAATAACGAGTGAAAAGTGATCCGGCAGCTGGAAATGCTGTGTCGTCTCTGGAATAAATTGAAAAAGGAAAAAGAGAGGAGGGTTTTAGGCCTTTTTCGCCCATGCAGTCACGGTTATGGTGCTTATTGCTGCGCCAGCCCCGCCGCAGACCATGGCCATGATGATGCTCTGGTCCAGCATAGGCCATATGGCCTTGAGGTACTGCCCCACCGCAGGGGTTGCGAGGTAGGCCATGAAGCCTATCGCAAAGCCAACGGCCGCAAATATCCCTATGATGCCTGCTCTTGAAGCCATCATGCTCACCTACTATTGCTGGTGTCCCTCCGCGGACACTCTCGCGCTTCCGACAGGAATAGAGGGGAACTTGTCCGTCACCCTCTGCTCCGCGACGGCAGACGCTTCCATCATTATCTGGTCTATGTCGCCTCCTGAACCTTGGTTTATCTCGACTCCCATGCCGCTTCCCTGCAGCGAGTCCATCATGATGCCGCTGAGCAGGTTCTGCATGTTGCCAATCTCGGTGTCCGCGCCTGGCATGAACCGTGTGAGCCCTGACTTTAGGCCCTTTATTGAGGCCATCGCCGGGCCAAGTGCCACCATCGCGTCTCCAAGGTCGTGCACAGTGGACAGTCTCATCTGCACCTGCTCGATTGCCATCTTGGCGTTTCCAAGAGTCTTTGAGATCTTGCGCACCTCTGCAAGCTCGTTTGAGAGGACCTTTGCAGTGTCAGCGTCGTGCCTCTGCATCGCGTCCACCACCCTCCTGAACAGTGAGGCGTCCCTCTCGTTCATCTTGGTGATCATTGTGTCTAATTTTGATGTCTGCAGCTGAAGCTTGTTTACAGCCGTCTCGATCCTCGGTTTCAGCGGTCCCTGAGGTCTCAGGGTCTCCCTCAGTTTATCGCTGGCCGAAGCCTTGCTCTGATTGCTCCAGTTCTTGTCGAAGCCAGTCATGGATTGCCATGCTGTTTTTCGTTTTTAATTTCGGGTGTATAATCCGGTAAACCGGCAGGTCAGCTAGCAAGCAGCGTTGTTGAGACGCATGTGTTATAGAGGAAAAATGCAGTCAAAAACTACATTTTTGCACCAGGAACATCGCAAAAAAGAGGCGACGACGCGCTCACGGGAGCGGGTTTATCTCCCGGATTGTAAAGTTGGAGAAGCCCATCGTCGCAAACTCGCTTCTTATGTAGACCGAAAGCATCGGCTTTTTCGACTCGCTGCTGGCGTCTACGTACGAGTGTATGAGCTGCAGCGCGGGGTCCACGAGGGATTTGCACGGCTCCATGCCGACCCCAAAGTTTGTGCCGTCGTCCACGAACTCGGTCATGTTCTCCCATTTGCCGCCGTTTGCGCCGAAAGTCATGTCCCGGTACAGCTCCAGCTTTACCTTGGTGTCGTTGTCCATGTTGCGCAGGACGTACTTTATGCCCACCCATGTGTCCTTTGGAAGCTCGCTCCAAGGTTGTTTGGGCGCCACCTCGGTGTAGCCATTTGGCAGGTGGTGGGCTATTTCTTTGACAAACGCCCACTTGCCATTGTCCAGCGCCACGCCTCCGTAGCCCCTGTCGTCGCAGAGGTTGATGTTTTCGTCGGCGTTCGTACCGTGGTTGGTCCGTGCAAACAGCTCCGGCCCGGAATAGTCCACAAGCTGCGTCTCGTTTACCCTCTTGGCGTACACCGTTATCTCTAGGTTCTCCGACCACTGCCTCACGTTGGCAGGGTCGTGCACGTACATCCTGGTATAGTTGCCAGAAGCCGTCAGCGTGCCCCTGCCGTCTATCGTGTAGGTGCTCTCGCCATGGTCCGTGTCAAACCAGCTGTCGTCGGGGTCGACTTCGTTGCCTATTGTCCGTGGATTGCCATTGTCCCAGCTTGACGACCATTCCAGCCCGCCGGCGGCTGTGGGGTAAAGCTCGGCGACGCCAAACTTGTCTGTTGTTATTGCTGGGGGTGATGATAATGAAGGCGAGGTGGGTGGAGAAGGGTTTGCCACAGGCGCGGCGGTCATCTGACTTGGCACCTCGGAAACCTGTATTGGCATGACGTACCACTGGCGGCTTCCATCGTCGTCAATCACGCGCGCCAGTATTTCATGGATTCCTGGCTGCAGCATGCGGTAGTAGTATGTCCATGCCGACCAGTCGCCGGGCGAGGCGGGCTTTGCAGGCTCGTACGGGGTGTTTTCCGTCCTGACTTCGACGAGCTTTATCTTGCTGCTATCATTATTGTTGCCATAAGAGCCCGACGATGACGCCTGGCCGTTTATTATTATCGCCATGTCAGATGCGGCAAGGCCGCTCTTGTCGCCTGTAGACGGATCTATTGTTATCGAAGGCGCGGTTTTGTCTTCTTGTAACGCAGAAGCGGTACCTGCAGAAAGAAAAGGCAATGCAAGCAGCATTGCAGACAGGGCGGCAGCAAAAACGAGCCGCTTGTGGGTGTCATTGGGGCCTAGCCCGATTATTTGGCCGACGGTGCCGGATCGGCGGCCTGTTGCTCTGCTTCTAGAATGTCTCGGTGGGTTTTCTCTTCCCCTGTTTTTGCGGCCCATATGCTCTCTGCGTTCCGATTGCCGGATACATGTAATGTATATCAATGAACACGTCAACGGCGCATGAAATACCGGAACTTTTCGCCACGCTTCGCGAACGCGGGCAGGACTGTCTCATTCTTGCGCAAACGGCGGATGCCGCGCCCATCTGGGCGGAGGGATTCGGCGGGCCTCTTCTTCTTTTTTGCGTCAGAGCGGCAGGCGCATTACTTCCTTGGTGGCCACAGAGCCCCACGCGCCCATGCCGCGGCTATTGCCCGGCTCGGCAGGACCGGTTATGACGCTCACCATGATCTCCTTTGCCGCCATCGGCGGCCACAGCATGGCGACGTACTCGCCGGTGTTGCCGGCCTTGTCCAAGGACGCCATCTCGGCGTTCTTGAAACCCGCGGCCGCCAGCTTTGCCTTCACCGGCTCTGCCAAGTTGCGCTGGCCGTGCACAATCACATAGACCTTTTTAGTGCCATCTATCTGAGACATGGCTCTGAATCGTGGTTAGGACTATAAACGTGTTAGTGTCCCGGTCAGGAGTCGTGATAGTGGCCGACTCGCACATGGCAATGGTGCTCCCAGACGACGTTTCAGAGCGCATCTCCGAGTTTGTCGCAGGCAGGAGGGGCTTCCCGTTCATCGAAAAGGGCGAGCTTGCGTGCGTCATGTACCTGTACGGCAGGTCGGCCGGCGTCAGGCATGAAGATGAGGTTGCCGAGGCGGCGGGGCTTGCCCAGCGCACGGCAAGGCAGGTGTCAATCGATATAGACGGCTACATCAACAGCTCTGCAGGCAAGCTCGACTCTGAATACATCAGGAGCAAGTACCTAAACCGCGGACTCCAGCTTGCGGTGGAGAAAAAGAGCGGCGCAGGCAGGCTCGCAGGCGATCCGGCAATCATCTCTGACTGCTTTGCGCAGCACGTCGCATTCTACAGGCAGGACTACTTCTTTGGCCTGTACGGGCCGCTGAAGGAGGGCGAGCTGACGGCCGACATCCGGGGCTCACTTCTGGGCAGGATGGTGATGGTATGCTACAACAGGAAAAGCGAACAGGAGCTTGGCTCACATCCGCTGATACCGGTGTATGTGTGGTTCAAGGGACGGACGCAGCAGCAAAGTAGCAATATATAGCGAAAGTGCGTTTTTGCGCGTGTTGCAGGAAGAAGGGCCTCGCGCTCCGGTGGTCAGGTTCTCCGAGTTTCTCGGCATGGGCTATTTCGGAGACGAGCGGCAGGACGTTGTGGCGCCAATATTTGACTCGCGGCACAACGCCGAGAAGGGCTGGTCGAGGGTCATGGAGATGCACGGCGATTTGCCGGTGTTTCACGCGGCGTTTGTGGAGCACTCTGCCAAGTACGAGTTCATCGCATACCCGCTTTCCATGAACCCGGCGCAGATAAACTATGTCATCTACAGGTCGTTTTCAAGCCTCGCGTCCCTGCACAAGTTCAAAGAGACGCACGACGGGCGCACGTACATCAAGTTCGGCTGGCAGGACATAACCAAGCCGCAAAAGTTTGATGTGCTTGCGCAGTACGCGTTCGTAGACGCAGTCGAGTTTCTGGCGGTGCAGGACGTCAAGCCGGGGACGATGATTGACAGGATAAGGAAAAACGATCTTTAGCTGTTCAGGGCAGTAGGAGAATTATAATGAATAATGCTGCTGCCGCAAATAGGCAAGCTGGCAGGACGGATGTTGAGAAACTTTAGCAGCCCTGCCCCGGCATCCTGGCTTGGGCCGAAGCCGGGATAGTAGCTTATCCGGTTGTTTGGAAGGAGCCTGCCTGCGTCATCGTGCCAGGTGCCATGTATTGCAAGGTGCCTTCCTTCGTGGTATATCGTGGCCGCCCACACAGGCGAGAATGCAGTATTTTCAGAGACGTTTGCCCAGCCGTCTACCGCGCTTGCGCGCTCGGCTCCAAAGCGCATGGAAATGTAATCCGTAAACTGCTTTTCAAGCGATTGCTGGTACACAAAGATGTAAAGCTCTTCGATATTTCCCGCCTTTTCCTGTGCGGCCTTGCGAAGCGCAGGCACCGTCACCTGCTCTATGTACTGGAAGGTGTTTGCATCTTTTTTGACCAGCCCATCAAAGCATGTCACGTCATAATCTTTTGGAAAATATTGCTTGTTGCCTTCAGGGTCTGGAAGCAGCATCCCCTTTTTTATCAGCTCCGCAGAACACCCTGTGTCATCAGTGACCACGAAAACGTTCATGTGCTGCTCGGGTGCTCTGCAAGCATATGCAGCTGGCAGATTATTGATGACAATAATAATTGCAGCAACCACGCTGGCCAGCGTTGTCGTGATTGCCCTTGCGTACACAAAACATAGGTCCAGTCCTGCATACAAAAGAAACTGGACTTGATCTGCAACAATATTTGAGAAGAATTCCCTATGATAATGCTCTAGGTGAAATTATGTATGCATATTTGGCACATCATCGAGATCTCTCTCTTCTAGTCGAACCCGCCATCAAGCCTTGTAAATGAAGAGAAGGGTTAGGCCCGCCCAGCTGAAGCGTGAATGTTGTTGCTGGGCGGGAGGTGATTTGAGACTTGCTGGTAGATGCCAATATGCCAGACTTCCTGGAAATTAGGCAAGCCTAATTAGGTTAGCCTAATATTTAAACGGTCTTTC
>NZ_CAMLDP010000013.1 GCF_946478925.1 uncultured Nitrososphaera sp.
GCGGCGCAGTGCCGGGCCGTCGTTGACCCATTGCGATAAGCATCGCCTATCCGCTCCTTGACACCGCGCTCTTTATGCCGGCGATACTCATCGTGCTTAATTCGGGCAAGGGATATCTGACTTCTATTCCGTGGATCTTTATCGGCTGGATTGCCCTCGGGGTGGCCGACACGCTGCTTGGGATTGCGCAGGTGCAAAACTTTGACGGCGACCTGTTTCTGATAAACGCGTTCTACGTCATCGCCTACCTTGCCATGGCGGCAGGGCTGTGGTGGTACAACAGGTTCTTTATCTTTGACAAGGCCCGGCTCAAACCTGCGTCCGGTGGTTAATTAACCCGTCCTGACAAATACAGCCGTCTTGGCCGATTTCAAGGACATGTTTTCAAAGCAGTCCAGCGAGTATGCTGCTTCAAGGCCAACGTACCCAAGGGAGCTCTTTGAGTTCCTCGCAGGGCTCGTGGAGCGCAGGGAGCTGGCGTGGGACTGCGCGACTGGAAACGGGCAGGCGGCAGCGGCGCTTGCAGGATACTTCCACAACGTTATTGCAAGCGACGCAAGCAAAAAGCAAATTGAAAACGCACGGGCAGGCCCAAATGTGCGCTTTGCAGTGTTTCCCGCAGAAAAGCCCGACCTTGCGGACGCAAGCGTGGACCTGATTACGGTAGCGGTGGCGCTCCACTGGTTCCGCTTTGACGACTGAGAAGTCAGACGCGTCGCAAGAAAGGGAGCAATAATCGCCGCGTGGGCGTACGGGCTGCACTCTATAAGCCCTGAAATAGACAGGATAACGCAAACGTACTACAAGGACATTGTCGGCCGGTACTGGCCCCCTGAGATCCGGTACGTGGAAAACGGGTACGAGGACATACCCTTCCCGTTTCCGCAGATAAAAACTCCTGATTTCAAGATAGAGCTTGAATGGGACATGCAGAACCTGCTTGGCTATCTTTACAGCTGGTCCGGCACGCAAAAGTACATCGAGGAAAACAAGTCCGATCCGGTGGAAATGATATACCCTGAACTAAAAGCGGCGTGGGGAGAGGAACACGCCAAGAGGAAAGTGACTTGGCCCCTATTCATGAAGGTTGGCCGGCTATAGGGGCGCTGACAACGTTTTTAACCCTCTAAAAAGACGAAACTATCTACCAGTATGTCTGAGCAAGACGAAGTTACGCAGACTAGGTGGGGAGTAGCCCACATCTTTAGCAGTTACAATAACACTCTTGTGCATATCACCGACCTGAGCGGCAGCGAGACGATCTCATTCAGCTCTGGCGGTCGCCACGTCACTGCCGACAGGTACGAGTCGTCGCCCTACGCAGCCATGAAGTCCGCTGTCGCGGCCGCTGAAGTGGCCAAGGGCAAGGGCATCAACGCGCTGCACATCCGCGTGAGGGCGGTCGGCGGCGTCGGCCCGAGAATTCCCGGTCCGGGAGCGCAGGCGGCAATCAGGGCGCTTGCAAGGGCTGGATTTCGCATCGGCAGGATTGACGACGTGACTCCAATCCCGCACGACACGACAAGAAAGCCTGGCGGAAGAAGGGGACGCAGAGTCTAGAGCTCTTTCATTTCCGGGGCGAGTTTTATGTTCGCCCCGCAGCCACGTTTTTTCAACTCGCTTGCAAGCCACGCGACGAACCGGTCGTCAAATTTCCTGCCCTTTGACCTCTCTATCTCGTAGCCGTGGCTGTCGCGGATCTTTTCGACAAACTGCCCAGAAATGAAAATCTTGGCAAACGACCAGCCGGCGCGCTCTAGCGGCGGGTCGATGGCATATTGGTTTTCCAATTCGCAGCGCGCCTGCAGCTCTGAAAGCACGTCGGTCGCTATCCGAGAGTCAGGCTCAAAAGTGGTAGTCTGAAAGTCAAGTATGAACGTGCCGAGTGGATTATTGTTACTACTGCTCATTGTCCTGTTTCAACTTGTCCGAGAACGATATGAGCTTGCCGTCCTTTTCCACCTTGATTGAAGTGTCTATCCTGATCCGCAGGCCGACCGACCTGAACAAAGACAGCAGTTCTCCTCCAGAAATCCTGGACTGGAGCTCGCCGGCAAGTATCAGTTCCGATATCTTGGTGACAATGGCCGCAGTCTGCGCCGGGAACTGCGCGTATGCTGCATTGAGCACTTCGTCGCCCCTGTCGTACAGGTATGCAGCGACTATCTCTCTTGGCGTCTTCGTTTTCTTTTCTGCCGGCGCCGCCGGCTCGCTCTTTTTCGCCTTTTCAAGCGCCGCCGCTTTTTCGCGCATCTCCTTCATTTTGCGCGCCTTTATGATCTCGATGTCCGGGTCGTCGCCGTTGCCCTCGCTCAACCCTTTATCACCCCTATGGGGACGAGCCTGACCACCTTTGTGGCGATGCCAAGCGAGTCGGACACGTCTGCGACTGCGTCCACGTCCTTGTACGCCTCTGGCGTCTCTTCCACCATGCCGTCCTTCGTCAGCGCTTTCAGGTATATGCCCTTTGACTCTAGATTTCCACGGACGCCTTCGGGCGTGTAGCTGCGCTTTGCGGCAGACCTCGACATGGTCCTGCCGGCGCCGTGCGCAGTCGAGCCAAAGCTGAGGTCAAGCGAGTTTCTGCCGCCAAGCAATATCCAGCTTGCAGTGCCCATCGAGCCCGGTATTATCACCGGCTGCCCAAGGCCGCGGTACTTGCCCGGAACCTGCTCCATGCCGGAGGGAAACGCCCTCGTGGCGCCCTTGCGGTGCACTACTACTTCGCGGGTCCCCTCGCCGTCAATTTTGTGGCGTTCTACTTTTGCAATGTTGTGTGACACGTCGTACACGAGGTCCATCTTTAGCCCGTCCTCAGACATGCCGAAAAAGCGCTCGAACGTCTTTCTCGTCCAGTGGGTTATCATCTGCCGGTTGGCCCATGCAAAGTTGAGTGCAGAGAACATGGCCTTTCTGTAGCCTTCGCCCTCCTTAGAGTTGTTTGGCACGCACGCAAGCTCTCTGTCCGGTAGCATGATGTTGTACTTGCGCAATGCAGACTCTGACACACGCAAATAGTCGGTGCATATCTGGTGGCCAAATCCCCTGGAGCCACAGTGCACCAGCACCGTCAGCTGGCCCTCTTTCTCGATGCCCATGGCTTTTGCGGCCCGCTCGTCGAAAATCCTGTCAACCTTTTGAAGTTCCAGAAAATGGTTGCCCGAGCCAAGCGAGCCGAGCTGCGGCGCGCCCCTCTTTCTTGCCGTGTCCGATACACTGCCGGGATCGGCGCCCTTCATCGTGCCGGACTCCTCGCAGACCTCTGCGTCGTGGTTCGTGCCATAGCCGTGCCTCACCGCCCATCCGACTCCTTCGACCAAGAGCTCGTCCAGTTCTGATTTTGTCAGCCTCACGGCGCCCTCGCTTCCAACGCCGGAGGGAATGGACTTGAACAGGTCGTTTACGAGGTCCTTCAGGCGCGGCCTCACGTCGCTTTCCGTGAGGTTCGTGCGCAAGAGCCTCACGCCGCAGTTGATGTCATATCCCACGCCTCCGGGGCTTATCACGCCGTCCTCGACGTCGGTCGCGGCGACTCCTCCCACCGGAAAGCCATAGCCCTCGTGTCCGTCCGGCAACACCACGACGTGCTTTTTCACGCCCGGAAGCGTTGCGACGTTTGCAGCCTGATCGATGGTCCTGTCGGTCACCATCTTGGAAACCAGAGAATCGTTAGCGTAAATGCTGACCGGCACCTTCATGCCACGCGAAGAGTCGGCGTCGATCCTGAACTCTCTGTCGCCTATCTTTCGCACCTTGAGGCCGGCCCTTGTAGCAATCTCTATCAATTTGCTACAAAATTGGCGCCGGAGTTATTATAAGCGCTTCTATGCACGCTTGTATGCTGGTGCAAACACCGCGTGCGCCGGCAGGATCTCTACCTTTGGCTCGCTCTTGATGCCCGTCTTTTTTACCTCCGGCATCAACCTGCCGTCAACGAATTTTTGAAAATCCTGCTCGCTTTCCCATATGTCCGTGACCCTTATGCCCTTGCTGTCAAAAGCGGCGACGTGAAACATCGCGCCCTTGGGTACGTTTCCTTCCCAGTTGACCGTTTTCCTGAGAGCCTCGTAGTCTTCCTTCTTTACTCCTTCCCACGACATGATCATTGCTACCGGCATTTCCACTCTGTTAAGGTGCTGGTGAGTATTAATGGATTATAGCCACGTCTCAAGCCCTGGTGCAAGATTTATTTTCAGCGCCGCATGCCCCTCTTCCGTGCCAATACTGCCCATAGACTCGGGACGCTACGGTAGCAAGGAGATGCGCGCGATTTTCAGCGACGAGCAGCGCCTCCAGTATCAATTGGACTTTGAGGCCGCAGTAGCGAGGGTGCAGGCGAGAATAAAGATGGTGCCAGAGGATGCGGCAAAAGAGATAGGCAGCGCCGCAAAATCCGGCAAAATCACGCTAGCACGCGTCGCTGAACTTGAGGCCAAGAGCGAGCACGACACGGCTGCAATGGTTGAGGCAATAAGCGAGCAGGTGCCATCCGGCGCCAAGCCGTGGGTGCACTATGGGTTGACAAGCAACGATGTAGTCGACACCTGCACGTGTATGCAGATGCGGGACGCGTTTTCGATAATCGAGGAGAAGGTGGCAAAACTCGCGCAGTCGCTTGCGGACAGGGCAGTCGAATTCCGAGACGTGCCGGCGGTGGGCCGCACGCACGGTCAGCACGCAAGCATCATATCTTTTGGACTAAAGTTTGCAGTGTGGGCGTCAGAGATGGCGCGCCATGTGGAGCGCATCGAGGAGGGCAAGAAGCGCTTTCTCCTATGCAAGACCCGGGGCGTCGTAGGCACCGGATCATTGATGGGCGAGCGGGCCCTTGAAGTGGAAAAACTGGTCGCCGGCGACCTCGGCCTCTGGTCGGTTGACGCCGCAACGCAGGTCATACCGAGGGAGCGCTATTCAGAGATGCAGTTTTTGATGGCCGTGATCGGGTCGACACTCGACAAGGTCGCCGTAGAGGTGCGCAACCTGCAGCGCACAGAGATTGCTGAAGTAGCCGAGCCTTTCAAAAAGGGCCAGATGGGTTCAAGCGCTGTCCCGGTAAAGCGCAATCCGATAAAGAGCGAGCGCGTGTCCTCGCTTGCAAGGATGCTAAAGTCGCTAGTTTCCGTATCGATGGACAACATACCGCTCTGGCACGAGCGCGACCTGTCAAACTCGGCCAACGAGCGCTTTACGCTACCGATGGCCGCCATCTTGCTTGACGAGATGCTGAATGCGATGGCAAGGGTGGTGGCAGAGCTGAAGGTGAACAAAGAGCGCGTGGTTGCAAACCTCGACATGACCAAAGGACAAATCTATGCCGAGTTCGTCCTTGAGGCGCTCGTGAAAAAGGGTGTCGCGCGCTTTGACGCCTACCGGGACATCCAGCGCGTGGCGTTTTCTGCGCTAGAGTCCGGCGAGCAGTTCCTAGATGCAGTATCTAAAGACGAGAGCATCGGCAAGCACCTTTCAAGAAAAGAAATTGCCGCGATATTCAAGGCCGAGAACCACCTTGCCGCGTCAGGCAAGATAATAGACAACGTGGCCAAGCTTGTCAAGCAAGTTACAAAGAAGTAGAGTGCCGTCGGTGAGATTTGAGCTCACGACGGCTCCGTCTTCAGCGGAGTGCTCTCCCGGGCTGAGCTACGACGGCACTGGCTGACTACTTTTTGTGGACCGTATATAATCCTTGCAAAAATGTGCTGGAGGCGCGATTTGAGCCCGCGACCCTGCCAAATGCGGCTCAACTCCATTTCTGGTACTTTTTTCACTTGTACATAAGCCCCAACGGATTATCTTGCGGCATTTCACAAATCCTTTCTCATCAATTAATTTTCATTTAGAACACTATAGTCTTCGCTGAATGCCTATGCAGGAGAATGGATTTTGCATTTTTCTGCATTTTCTGGGCTTTCGCATGCTACAAAAACCATTTAGGAAGAATATTCTGTACTTTTAATACTCAATCCTATATATGTGATGTCGATAAATAATTTCTTGACTTTAGCCATGGTAAATAATTCAAGCATCACTTTTCGCGTTGATGATGATAACATTAACAAATTAAGAAAACTGGCAGACGAAGAGGGCATGTCGTTGAACACATTAGTAAACAGGATTCTGGACTCTTATCTGGAATGGGAGTTTATTGCGCCAAAAGTGGGATTTGCTCCCATGCAGAAATCAGTCCTGAAGGATCTTTTCGACTATGTGCCTGAAGAGCGACTAAAGGAAATAGCAATCAAGGCAGCAGATAGCTTTGAAGATGAGCTCCTCATAATGTGCGGAAAAGTAGACTTGGATGCAGTACTTTCCATCACCAAGAACAGGGTCAAGAGGTCCGGCTTTGTATTGAGAGAATTTAGCAAGAATACAGATAACGGCGGAATAAAGCTGATCTTGCAGCACGATGTCGGGCAACATTGGGGCACCTTCTCAAAGACCTACATCGAGAGATTGATTAACAACGTAGGGTATCCTGTAAAGATAGAATCAACTGACAATTCTCTCTCTATAGAGATTGGGAAAGCCGAGGGAAACCCAGTGTACACGCGATTGGCTGCAAAGTCATTATCTAATACAAGGAAACAAAAGCAAGAGGCGAGCTAGCCCGGAGCCATATTTTACTACCAAAACCTGTCAAAAGTTAAAGCGTTTAATCAAAAAGTATCTTGCCTCTGTACTGTGTGCCTAAAATGTTCGTTCGCCCTTGCTGATCCCGACATTATAATATTAGAAAAAACGCCATAATCTTTAATGTTAAATTATCCATTTTTCAGTTCAAAAATATCATAAACCCTTTGTAAGAAAAGTAGTGCCGGAGGCGGGATTTGAGCCCGCGACCTTACGATTATGAGTCGTACGCTCTAACCAAGCTGAGCTACCCCGGCACGCGCGCTCAGCAAGCGTACTGCGATTTGGGATATTTCCGCCCTGCTTATATTAACTATTCAAACGTGCGACGGACATCGCCTTCCAGCACGCCCGAGCCCGTATGCAGCCTGTCGATGTGCTTTGACAATGCTTCTTTAGAGTCAAAGGGCAACTCGCAGTAGGGGCATACGACTGCCGCGGCGCTCAGGTCCTTGATGTACGCAATCGCCTTTGGGTTTATGATGCACACCGGCGTCCCCTTTAGCGCTGTGTCCGCAGTCGACATCGTCGACAGGTGTATGCGCTCGAAAATGTCGTCACGGTACACCATGCCAAGTACCGCCGATTGCGACGTGACGATAAGCTGCCTTACGACGTGCTTGTCCATCATGGCAAGCGTCTCTTGCACCGTGCTATGCGGTCCGACCGCAAGCACCGGGCTTGTCATTATCTCGCGCAGTTTCACCTTGCCGGGATTTCTGCCCTGCGACATTACCTTGAACAGAATGTCCGTTTTGCTCACGATGCCGACGACTTCGCCCTGGTGGGATACAAGGACGCTTCTCACGCCCTTTTCCTTCATCTTTTCAAGGGCCTGGTCGACATACCTGTCGCCTTCCATTATGGCCACGTTCATGTTGATAAAATTCTCTATCGGCAGGGAAAGTAGTGACGTGATGTCGGGGCCGGAACTCATAGGTAGTTGTCTGCCATGTTTTATTTAAGCGTGGCGTGGAAATTTTTTGAAAAACGTGATAGTTCCTACTACTGTTACTATGCTTGCCGCCCCTCGAACCTGAGCTTTATGAGGTTCTGGCCGCCTGCCTTCCTTATCTCAACAAGCTCCTCTCGCTCTAGCCTCTTTACAAGCCTCCACACGGTCGTCTTGGGCAGGCTGAACCTTGTGCGCACCTCGCTCTCAAACGCCGCGCCCTCTTTTTCGGCAAGAAAGCCAAGCACGTCACGGTCTTCGGGCCTCAGGTGGGGCTTTTCCTCGATTATCCTTGCGACTATTCTGCCAAGAAGGCCGGTGTCCATCTGCGACTCGGGTATCCCCGCAAGCGCTCTTGCAGATTCGACCGGCGACGCGCTTGATGATGATGATGACGATGACGCCACTGATGCCGCATCATCTCCTTCTTCATCTAGCTCTTGCTGTTCTTCCTCATGTTGCTGCGGTTCCAGCATGGGCTGCGCGCCAGAGCCGTTAGGTTCCGGATCGCGCATCATAGTGGCTGCAGGCGCCTTGCCCGTCCTCCTTTTCTTGAAGAGGAAAAAGTATGCGCCGGCGCCGCCCCCTGCCGCCGCTACTCCTCCTATTATCGCAAACAACATTGTCGGAGACTGCTGCATCGTGTTGTTTATAGCTGCGACGGCCTGGGCGGTGGTAGACCTTGCCTGCGAATACTTGCCCTGCGAAAACTCGGACCTGGCCTGCTCAAGGAGCGACGACGCGCGAGAAACGTCGCGCCCTTGGCTTGACGCCTGCGTTATCTGCGAGCTTGCGCGCGAGATCTCTGACTGCGCCCCAGTATAGTCAGTTATCACGACCGGAACCTGGTCGCTTGCCTGCGTCGCCAGCCTGATGGCGTCTGAGAACCTGCCGGCGTTCTTTGCCGCCGTCGCGTTTGCAAGGAGGGATTTCTCCTCTGGAAGCTGTATGCCTTGGTAGCCTGCCTCCGCCTGCTTGATTGCCGCGTCGGCAAACTTTATCGTGAGGTCTGCCTGATCTTCCGTCCCAAGGGTGCCGACGAGATAGCTAAAGTGGACGGTTCCAGACTTGAAGGTGAGCAGGGACTGGCTGCCTATCTGGCTTATCACAGGCACGTTGCCGCCATAATCGGTGGGGATGCTGTCTGCGGGCATCTTTATTGCCACCTCGATGGGCGCTTCAAGGCTGAATGTCCAGGTCCTGCCCGCCTTGTTGACTAGGTCCGGCGTCAGGTAGCTTATCCTGGCACCTGTCGCGTTTCCGGCCGTTATCTCTATCTGGCCGGGCGTCACCATCTTGAACGGCAGGGTCTTGTCGTCGAGGTCGGTGACGATGAGCTCGCTGATGTTTGTGCCAAAGAGCTTGACCGGCACCACCTTGCTAGCGGCAGCGGTGGTTGTTGTTGTCGTGTTTGCCAGCAGTATGTCGTATTCAACCAGCGCGTCGCCGTTTGGAAACAGGGCCATGAACAGCGAGTCGGGAGTGTAGACCCGGGGCGCCTGCGCGCCGGCCACGCCCGTGCTTGCGCTAGCAAGGACGGCCGCGATCGTCAAGATCGCAAATATCCTCGGAATGGAAAATCCTGTAGATGGTCTCCAAGGACAAGAATCTCTCATTATAACAATTGTCCGGCTTAAAAAAGCATGTCGTAACGATATAAGTCTTCTGACCGCCGCTCAGGGGTAGAACCTTGCGAAATTCTTTTCCTTGAAACTTTCTACCCACTTGAACTTGCGCTGCAAAGTCGCGGTGTACACTTTGGTCCAGTCAAGCTCGACGTAGTTGAGCCACGCCTTCATGACGCGGGGGTCGATGTAGTTGCGCAACGAAGTCCCAAGGTTGTAGTCGCGAGTCTCTTGCTGCAGCTTTAGCTGCATCTTTAGTTTAGAAAGGCGCTCTTTCAGGCGCTTTTCCTGGACCTCAGTCTTCCAGTTTCCTGCCGCCACCTGCTTTTCAAGCTCGGCTATGGCCTCCTTTCTCTTGGCTACTGCTTCCTCGAACTTTTCCGCGGCCTTTTTGGCAGCAGGGTTCTTGGGGTCGACTCCCTTTTTGTGGTTGCACTCTATAGCTGCTTTCAGGTTTGCAGACTTTGCCACGTACACCTTGTCTGATTCCTGCGAGTCTTTGTCAACCTTTATGGGCGGGTTGACGAGCGCCTGCTGCACCACCTTTGTGGCGATGCACGTCCTGAACACCTTGGCAGTGAGGCCGGGCATCACCGTCTGGAAGAACGCGTTTACCTTGCGCGAGTTAATGTCGTCAAATATCTGCTGGTCGGGTTTCTTGTTTTTCATAAAGTTGCGCAGGTTGTCGTACAGCGCCCGCGTGTCCTCCGAGTTGACCTCCAGCGTCTTTTGCCACGGCACGCTATCCTTGCCGAGAAAGTTGAACTCGATGTACTGCTTGCCGTTTATCTGCGGGAACTTTATGTGCTCGACGCGAAGCGTGCTTGCGCCCACCGTGTCGGCCTCGTCGGGATCCTTTTCGTCCCCGACTCTCATCGCAAGCTTGAAGATGAGGTACGCCGCTGTGGCGGCCTTGTCGTTAGAGCCCTTCATCTTGCGCATTATCTCCTTTTCGACCTTGCACAGCTGCTGCGCCAGTTTCAGCGCCTTGTCGTATTTCGCTTTGTCGTTTCCCTGCCGCAGCTCTGACGAATCGTGGAGCCAGACGTACTTGCGCTTTTCCGTCAGGTTCTCCATCCAGGTCGCAAGCCACGTGGACGTTTGGTCGTGGACTATTTCCTTCCACTGGCCCTCTGGCACCGGCGCGTCCTTTCCAAGGTTTAGTGTAACATCCTGCGGCCTGACTCTTGGCTTCCAGCGGCCGCGCAGCGGGTGCTGACCTCTGCCCATGAACAGGCCCGGAGGCTCGACAAGCCAGTTGGCAATGTCGACTTCCTGCCCGTCGACTATTGCCTTGCCGTACAATGCCTTTAGTCGCTCGCGCTCTGCCTTTTTTGCCTCTGCCATCTTTTTCTTTTCCTCCCTCGGCAGGTTCTTTATGCGCTCTATTTCGCGCTCTTTGATGACCTTCTCCTCGTCAGCAAGCCTGTACGCCTGCGAAAAGTCAAAATCGGAAATTTTCAGGTCAGCCTTTCTGAATTTTTCAGGAAGCAACGGCTTCAAGTCGAGCAAAAAGTTGGACTGGAACACTGGGTCCTGCACGTAGTGGGTGTCCTTCTTTTTCGCCCACGCGTACACCAGCTCCTCCTGGTCCGTGTTGAGCGCGACCTTTTCTCCCCTTATCGAGATGGTGATGCCCCTTGGCTGGTGCTCGGGCGGGAAGGCGACGCCCCTGTGGACAAGCGAACTCCACCTTACGCGCGCCTGCGGAGGCTGTGGTGCAGCGGCAACCTCTTCCATGTAATTTATTGATGAAACGCGCTCTTCTATTCTTAAATGTTTACCTAGACTAGGGCACGGTCGCCCTGTATTTCCTCGCCTATCGCAGTCGCCTCGCCCTCCACTGCGCGGTTCATGACCTCAATTGCCGCCTTTTTGTGCAGGTATTCGTTGTTGTTGCCGCACCTGTACGAGTAGGTGCACCGGGGACAGCCACTCTCGCTCGTGCACGGGCACTCGGACAGTATGCGAAGCGCCCTTCCAAGCGCCTTGTCCAGCCGGTCATACAGCACTTTGCTTGCGCCGTTTCCGCCAATGCTTCCGTCGTACACGAATACCAGCCCGGACGAGCCGAGTGAGATTCCGCCTAGGTCCTGCGATGCGCCTCCCGTAATCATGGCGCTTCCCTCTATTATGACGTGCTCTGAGGCGTGGAACGCGCTCATCTCCACGTACTCCTCGTCTTCCGCCTTTGACATTGTCTCTTCCGGCCTTGGCGCACGGAACACGAAACCCTTGGTCGTAAACTCGAACTCTAGAGGCTGGTCGAACATCACTTTTGTCTTGCCCTGGGTGACTTCCTGCCCTATCTCGACGTTGGTGTAGCCGAGCACCCTCTTTTGTATTTTTAGCGAGCAGTACGCGACTTCGATTCCAAACACCTTCTTTCGCTCGTGCACCTGCAGTATCGACGGCCACTCGTCGGTGAGGGCCTTGGTATAGTAGGGGTAGTCGTGCGGTATCGCTTCAAGCTCGGCGTACGGCTGCCTGTCGCGGTGATATGCCTTGACGCGGTAGCGCCTGCCTGCAAGGAAATAGATGGCGTCCTGGTGCAGCTCTTCAAGCGCCTGCGGCAATGATCTATCACCGACTAATTTTCCAGCGAGCTTGATGTCCACCCTGCTTCCGATGCCGCGTATGCTGTAGTTGTTCAGCACTTCCATCGCCTTTTTGAAATCGGGCACAAAGCGCTCCTTTTCGAGGCTCAAGAGTCCCCTTGAAACAAGCTTTTGCACGGTGTCCCACGCTCCTTTCGACTCGGCCATCGATATCGGCCTGTCGCAGGCCATCGCCAGTATCTGAAATTCCTTGACAAACGGGTTCTCCGGGTCGGTGTACGCAAATTCCTGGTCGGACAAATAGTCGTCGGGGTGCGACTTGTAGTACTGGCTTATCGGGTCGTTGCCAAGTGCCAAAAACGCGTACCCCTGCTGGCCCCTGCGCGCGGCCCTGCCTATCCTCTGCACAAGCCGGTTGACCGGGACGATGTTTGAGACGATGGCGTCGACTGCGCCGATGTCGATGCCCAGCTCCAGAGTCGGAGTCGCAGATATCGCGGACAGCTTGCCGGACTTGAACATCTCTTCCACGCCTGCCCTCGCAGACGCAGTCAGGCCGGCCCTGTGCACTCTTATCGACACACCCTGCCTTGCCGCGTAAAAGGCCAAAAGTTCCGAGCCGAGGTGCGAGTTTGAAAACGCAATCGTCCTGTGCTTTCCCTTTGCAGCTTCCTTTACAATATCAAGTGCAAGGGAGCGGTGCGACCGAAGCGACGGGAATATTATTGCGAGGTTGACCCTGCCGCGCCTCCCCTTTCCCTTTATCACCTGCATCCCCCTGCCAAAGAGCGCCTTGCAAAAGTCGGCGGCGTTTGGAAGCGTCGCAGACGCCGCGGCCACCTGCATCCTGCCGCCTCCGGCAAGACGCTCTAGCCTTGCAATTATGTGGTGCACGTTTGCCCCAAAGACACCTGTGTAGACGTGCGCCTCGTCGACCACAAGGAACTTTGCATTCCTTAAAGCCCTGGAGAACCTCGTCTTGTGCATCATGTGGTAGTGTATGACGTCAAAGTTGGTGACGATGATGTCTGGCGGGGATTCGAGGACCCTTGCGCGCTCTGTCTCTGGCGTGTCGCCGTCAAGGACTGCCGCGCGCACGCCAAGTGGCTCTGCAAGCTCTGTTATCTTGGGCATCTGGTCGCGGGCAAGGGCCTTTGTTGGGTACACGAAAATTGCCATTATCTTCCCCTGTCCGTCGCCGGCGCGCAGCGACCCAAAGCGCGAAACCTCTTCTGATATCTTTTGCAGAATCGGTATGCAGAATGCCTCCGTCTTGCCGGACGCTGTCGGCGCCGTGATGACGACGTCGCTTCCCTGCAATATCTTTTTCACGGCCTCCTCCTGAAACTTGTATAATTTTTCAATGCCCTTTGCCTTCAGGACGCCAATTATTCCCTCGTCGACCGGCAGGTCATTGATATCGCTGCCGTATTCTGGCGGTGGCTCCTCAAGCGACCGGAAATCGACGACATAGTCGCGGTCGGAGCGCAGCACCTCTTCCAAGAGAGGGTCTTTTCCAGTCCCTGCAAGCATCGCGTCCACCTCCTTTTTCGACCTGATTATCCTTTCCTGCTCCATCAAGAGCCGAAGGTCGTCAGCCGTCGCAGCTCCTCCGTCCTCGCACTTGTCAAGGAACTCCAAGTACGACTCGTCAGTGCTCGCAGACGACTGCTGTACAATCGCGCAGACCTTGCACTTCGCGCACCGGAACATCAGCCGCCCGTCAAATATCCTGTCTGCGCCCACGGAATGGGGCGAGCTGCATTTCGGGCAGCGATAGTTGTTCGCCACGCCTGCGTCTTGTCCCTCCGGGCTAAATTGCCTTCCGCTATATACAATAATGAGCACTGGCATTTCTGCCTTGATTTGTCGGGGCTTGGGAGCCAGTACTGGCCTGAAGTCATTGAAGTGCTACGCTCCATAGTCCCGGTGTACGATAAGGTCAACCGCGTCATTTCGCTCGGCAAGGACGAAGAATACAGAAAACATGCGATAAAGGGTAGGGTAATGCCGGGAAACCTCGTGCTTGACGCCGGCTCTGGCTTTGGCAACATGTCACGCGTCGCGCTTGCGGAGGCAGGCGGAGACGCAAGAGTGGTAATGTACGACCCGCTCCCCGAGATGCTTGCAAACACGAGCACCTTTTTTGCCGGCGCCCACCCCGCGCTTTCGTCGGGGATATTTGAGCACATGCCTTTCAAGGATGGCACGTTTGACGCGGTCCTGTGCGGCTATTCGCTGCGCGACGCAATCGACCTGAGAAGAGCGATAGCCGAGATGCATCGCGTGCTTGCGCCGGGAGGCAGGCTGATAATCGTCGACCTCGGCAAGCCCGACGGCGCGTTCAAGCGCTGGATGGTGGCTACCTACCTGAAGCACTTCTTGGGGTTTTTTGCATACATTGCCGCCGGCAAGCCTGGGCTGAAATTCACGACTCTGTACGGGACGTTCCTGCGCTGGCCCAAGAATTCTGAATTAGAAGCCATGCTTGCCGAGAAATTCTCAAAGGTAGTCTTTGACAAGGGGATGCTGGAAGGCGCCGTCATGGTGGCCGCCTACAAATGAAGGCAGTCATCCTTGCCGCGGTCTGCGCCGCAATCGTGGGCATCTCGTACGGGATGCACTCGCCAATCGTGCCGGTGTTTGCCAAAGAGGAGCTTGGCGCCAACTTTTCCGAGGTGGGGATCATCGGCCTTGCCAACTATTTGCCGTACATGGTAGTGCCACTGTTTGGAGGCATGCTGCTTGACAGAACCAACAAGGCGTACATGCTCATCTTGGGCATATCGCTAAACGTCTTTGCGATATTCATGCTGTCAGAGGTCGACTCTGTTGCTGGCGCGACCGCGTTCCGGGGGCTTTCCGGCGTCGCCCACGCGTTTTTCTGGCCGTCTGCCGAGGCGATAATATCGACGACCGCACCAGCGGAAAAGAGGGTCAAGTGGATAGCACTCTTTACCGCCGCGTGGGTGGGCGGCTTTATGACGGGGCCGCTTGTCGGGAAGGTGGTACTCGACCATTTCGACTACCGCGTGCTGTTCGAGCTGTCCTCCCTGGCAATCTCGCTTGCGCTTGTCCCGGCGTTTCTCCTGATGAGGCACGGCCGGCCCGCACGGACCGAGAAGCACAAGCTCCTCAGCCTCGCCGACCTAAAGAGCGAGGTGACATCGATGCCGGCGGTAAGCGCGGTCGTGCTCTATTACGCCGTCACGTTTGGCGTCCTGATAGCGATTTACCCCGCGTACATGAAGGCCGCGTCAATAACCGACCAGAACATCGAGCTCTTGTTCTTTGTGTTTGGAATAGCAAGGTTTGCAACCCTGCCGTTCGTGCATCGCATAGCCGGCAGAGGCAGGGCCGCGCTTGCGGCAGCCGTCGCAGTCATGGCCGCCGGCATGGCCATCTCGTTTGCTTTTGCATCGGTGTGGTCGTTTGCAGCAGCGCTCGTGCTTGCCGGCATTGCAACAAGCATCTTTTATCCTGTCACGTTCAACTTCGTGACCAAAAACGCGCCGGTGGAAAAGATGGGGACGAAACTGGGCATCTACGAGGCGCTCTTTGGCGCCGGCTGGACCGTGGGGCCCATTGGGGTCGGCCTGTCGTCAGACGCGTTTGGCCCCTCAAGCCCGTACCTTGGGTTTTCAGTGATAGGCGCGGCTCTGGCAGGCGCGATAATAACGGTCAGGAAAAATAACAGCAAGTTATAGAACGCGGACCTTGCGGCCCTCAACCTTTAGGCGTCCTTCCGTAAACAGCCTGACTGCCTCCGGGTACGCCTGGTGCTCCTGCTCCAGTATCCTTGCGCTCAGCGTCTCTTCCGTGTCGCCTTCCGTCACCGGCACCGTCCTCTGCAGTATCACGGGGCCAGAATCGATTCCGGCGTCCACGAAATGCACGGTGCACCCCGACACCTTGACTCCGTAGTCGATTGCCTGTTTCTGCGCGTGCAGGCCGGGAAACGACGGGAGGAGCGCGGGGTGGATGTTCAGTATCCGCATTTCAAAGTGCATGATAAACTCAGAGCTGATTATGCGCATAAAGCCGGCCAGGCACACGAGGCCGTCCTCCGGCGTGACGCCTGCGTCTTCGAGGGCGGCGACCAGCTTTCTGTCATAGTCCCAGCCTTTCAGACCTTCTGCCGGGATCACCTTCGTGGGCACGCCGTATTTTTCTGACGCCGTCTTTAGCCCTGCGGCGTCGGGCTTGTTTGAAATTACGATTTTCGGCTTGGCGCCCGGTATCCTGCCTGCCTTTGCCGCGGCCAGGATTGCGTCCATGTTGCTCCCCCTGCCGGAGATGAGTATGCCGAGGTTGTTTGCCAAGCAGTTATCTGGCAGGACAACCTATTCTTAAACGTCTCTAGCGACTTTGTAAAAAAAAGTAGAGGGCGCTGTATGTTTTTATACCTTCAAGGCGTCGACTTCTCTTGTCGGTTTGCGCGAAAGCGGTGGCAACGACGATGATCCCGCCAACCTTTTGTCAATTTCCCGTATTATCCAGTCGTCATAGTATTGCAACTTGGTGACTATGAACGCGTCTGCCGTCTTGACCCCTTCAAAAGAGTCAATCTTGGCCAAGACCAAGTCTACTTTGACGGCGTTTTCGCCAAAGAGCACGAATATCAGCCGATCATCGGGATCAATCACGCTGGGACGGTACAGGATGCTCTCCTGGAATTCCGAGTACATGCGCTCATAGACGCTGCGATAATGGGATTTTGCGACAAACATTATGATGCAAAACTGGACGTACCCTATCATGGCGGCCGGATCGCACTGGAGGGTGAAATCCAGTAATCGTTCCTCCTTCATCCTGTCAAGGCGCCTCGTCGCGGTTTTCTCTGAAATGCCGAGTTCTTTTGCAATCTCGGATATCTCTATCCTGGCGCCTGATTGCAGCAGGCACTTTATTATTCTCAGGTCCGTTTCGCTCGGCTCAATGGATACGGGTACGTGAGTGACAGCTATGTTGCTCACGGTTGCAGGTCTCAGGCAGTCCTTGAGCGACTGGATGGCGCTGTGATTCCATGACTCGTCGTTGATGACAAGGCCGGCCCCGGAATTTCTCCCCATCTGGTGTATGTGGTAGGCAAGGTCTCCAAACTGCTTAAAGCGCTGGACGACGTCATCTTTGGTTATCCCGTTGTTTGTCCTTGCCAGTATGTGGGCCGTCTTGCAGCCAAAAGCCGCAGGGTTGACCCGGACCACGAACTTTTCAATGACTCCGTTGCGCACCATGTTCTTGACCCTCGCCTTTACACTCTTTGACGTCAAGCCAATCTGCGAACCCATGCTGTTGTAGGAAGTCCTGCAATCCCTGCCCAGAATGGCGAGAATGTCGAGATCAGTCTTGTCAAGCGTCAGCCTTTCCATATGATGTGTCTTTGCGCTTACTACACATCAAGATTGCTATAAAGATGTCCGAAACTTGGAGTGCGGCTTCCCCTGAGGATAAATGCTGCAGTTCGTACAGTTCTTCTTGCATATGAAAGAAACACAAAGAAGACCGCAGCAACAAATAACGGCAGCATCTTCGTCTCCGTTCCTTTCTCCCATCGAAGAGCCACAGGACCCTATAATGAAGCAGGCTTATGAGGCGGCGTCCCGGCAATTTGGCAAGGTGCTTACACCTGTGAAGGTTTTCAACGCGCGGATGCCGCCTGAATTCGGGCAGTTCACCGCAAAAATTGGCGAGCTGTCTGAAAAGCTGACGCTGCCAATGGAAACTGCCTTTCTCGTCCAGCAGCACGTGTCGAACATGAACGTCTGCTCATTCTGCATGGACATCGGCCGCGCATTCACAATCAAAGCGTCGATGAATCAGGCCAAGTTCGACGCGCTGGAGCAATACCGCTCAAGCCCGCTCTTTACCGATGCAGAGCGCGCGGCGCTGGACTATGTGACGGAACTTACAAGGAACAAGACGGTCAACCCAGACACCTTTGCACGCATGGCCGAGTATTATTCCGAACGCGAGATCTGCGAAATAGTCTGGCTTGTTGCAAGAGAACATTTCTACAACATGACCAACATCGGACTGAACATCCATTCGGACATGCTCTGCGACATCAGCAAAAAGAAAAAGTAGGATTGCCAGTTGACGAATACCGTGCCAAACCCGGGAAACCAGCGCGCCGTGACTTTTTTTTGATATGGCCAGCAAACTCGTTAACGCTGGCCGGCTTTTTTTACTGGAGCCGTCTCTCTCTCTGGCTAAATGTTAAAATAGCAATTTACTCTAGGCATGACAGCTCGGGATGCCGTCGTCAGTATTTCATGAAAAATCAGGGATAGCTGTGCGCCAAAAGGACGGCACTACGATAGCGCTTGACCCGTCGCGCTCTTCAGACTGCGACTATGCATTTGTCTCCCACGCCCACATCGACCACATGCACAGAAAGGGCAAGGGCAGCAAGTCCCGCCTCATAGTATCAAAAGAAACATCTCTTCTTGCAGAGGCGAGAGGCTACAACATCGAGGGAGAGGAGGAGCGCGACGGCTTTACGCTCGTCGACACGGGCCACATCCTCGGCTCGCGGGGGCTCTTGATAGGCGACAACGACGTCTATTACACGGGCGACCTTTCAATCCGCGAGCGTGCGTTCATGAAGCCGGCAAAGATGCCGCACGCAAGCACGCTGATAATCGAGTCGACGTTTGGCCGGCCCGGCTACAAATTCCCTGCAGTACAAGACGTCACCCACCGGACAAACAAGGTAATCTCTGAAATGTACGACATGGGAATCCCGGTCATCCTGATGGGCTACGCGCTAGGAAAGGCGCAGCTCTTGACGAAATTGTTTGGCCACTGGGACCCAGTATACGTCCACGACTCGGTTGCCAAGATGAACTCTGTGTACCTTGACCTTGGAATCGACCTGAAAAACGCAATGTCGCACACCGAGGCAGAAGAGCGCGGCCTTTTGTCAAAGAACAAGCCGTGGATAATGGTCGCCCCGCTAATGTCCGGCAGGAGCGCCTTTGTGCAGGAGATGAAGCGCAAGTACGGCGCAGTCACTGTCGGTTTTTCCGGGTGGGCCCTTGACGCCGGCTACCGCTACAGGATGGGCCTTGACTATGCGTTTCCCATGAGCGACCACTGCGACTATTTCGAGCTTGTAGAGGCAGTCAAGGCGTGCGCCCCTGACAAGGTCTACACCTTCCACGGCTTTGCGGAAGAGTTTGCAGAATCCTTGAAAAAGATGGGCTTTGACGCGGAATCCGTGGAAAATAAAAAGAAGGAAGAAGAAGGAAAGAAAACGAAAAGAGGAGCGACAGTATCGCTCGACTCTTTTTCTTGATTACTTTTTCTGCTGGTCGCGGAAGTAGGGGATGACCTTCTTGCCGAACATCTCGATGTTCTTGAAGTAGCCGTCTCCCCAGAACCGGATGATAAAGTGGTTCGTGCCTGCCTTGATAAAGCGCTCCAGCATCTCTATCACGTCGTCAGGAGAGCCGACGCCTATGGCGGTGCGGGCGACGCTGTCTGGGATCTGCAACGCTGCCTTCTTCATCGCTTCCATCAGTTCAGGCTTGTCCATCGTGTATTCCGTGAAATACTTGCGGAAGTCAAACTCGGACGACTGGGGGATGTTGTGCACCTTTAGCAGTTCCGGCTTGTAGAGGCTGACCTTCACCGCGTTCTTCATCTTGTTCCACGCTTCTTCTCCATCTTCAGAGAAGTAAATGTCGACATCGTTTGCAAACTGGAAGCCAGAGAGGTCGCGGTCGAGCCTCTTTGCGTGCTCCTTGATGATGTTTGCATGAGCCTTGAACAGTTCCGGAGTGTAGCCAATCGGTATCCAGCCGTCGCCGTACGTGGCGCACAGCTCCAAAGTCTTTGGCGCGCCTGCCGCAATGTATACTGGGGGCCTGGGCTTTCTGACGCTTGCCGCCTGCAGGCAGGCGTTTACGAGCTTGTAGTACTGGCCCTCGTAGTTGACGCGGTTGTCCGGGTCGGACTCGAAGAGCTTCTCGATGACCTCAAGCTGCTCCTTGAACTTTGTCACGGGCTTGGAAAACTCGATTCCAAAGTCGACGACGTTCTGGGCCTCGCCGGCGCCGATTCCGAGCACGCCCCTGCCGTTGGTTATCCTGTCAAGCGTGATGGTGGACAATGCTATCGCGGACGGGTGCCTGCGTATCGCATCCGTGACGCACGTCCCAAGCTCCACGTTTTTCGTGACTGCGCCGATTGCCGCAAGCATGAGCCACGCGTCGTTCACCACCGCATTCTTCCACTGCGGGACGTTCGAGTGGTCCATAGCCCACACCGAGTCATAGTCCAACCTGTCTGCCATCTGTGCCGCCGTGAGGATCTGGGTCTCGTCAAGGCCAAGCCTTGCAACGTTGAGACCCTGAGTAAAACCAAACTTGATTCTCAATTAGCAAGAGCCTCCGATGGGCTCCTCGCCTCAATCCCAGAAACCATTTGACATACAAATCAAACCGGGGGCTTATTTAAGTATTTGAAGGCGCGATGCGAATTTTTCAAAATCAAGCATGATTTTCGATATTCTACAAACGTTTCCTCTGATTATTTGCCTTTTCAATTTGTCAACATAATATGTGCAGTGTGTCAATACCGCTTGAACTGCGGCGTCAAAACGCTATCCTGCGATTGCACAACAGGACATGATGGCAAGCGAAGCCGACGACGAGAACTTTATCAAAGTCGTGGACGACCTCGTGGTCAGCGCCGAGGGAGACCCCGAGCTTGCCGAGGGCCTGAAATGGATAGACATGCAGTCGAGGAAGAACGGCGTCACGTTCTACGAGATGGCTCTGCTCATCCTGAAAAAGCACATGGCAGAGCGCAGGGCAAAAGAGTGGATGAAGGCAAGGTCGGAAGCCAGTTAGCTAGGCGACCTGCTGCTCTTGCTTGCGCTCGGAAAGCGGGACGTACTCGCAGCCCATGGGGCCGCAGTACCTGCCGATATAGACTGCTTTTGGCCTGTAAAGAGCCGGTTTTGGCGCCGCCTCTGCAAACTTTTCCTCGATGATGTGCGCTGCCCAGCCTGATATCCTGGATATCGCAAATATCGGCGTGTTGAGGTCCATCGGGATTCCCATGCTGTAGTATATCGAGGCGCTGTAGAGGTCGACGTTTGGGTATATCGCCTGGCCCTTGTGCTCCAGCATCCATTTCTTTGTCGCCTTCTCTGCGCGCTCGGTTATCTCGAACCACTTGTTGTTCTTTTCCTTGGATATCTCCTTTGAGAGCCTCGACAAAATGTCCGCGCGGGGGTCGGTAGTGCGGTACACTGCGTGGCCCATGCCCATTATCCTGCCGCCGGACGAGAGGCGGTTTGCGACCCATTTTTCCACGTTTGCCGGGTCGCCTATCTCCATGAGCATCTTCATGACCTGCACGTTTGCGCCGCCGTGCAGTTCGCCGGACAGCGCGCCCACCGCGCCGCTTACCGCCGCGTACATGCTGGCCCGAGTCGACGATATCTCGCGCGCCGCAAAAGTAGAGGCGTTAAAGCTGTGCTCTGCGTGCAGGATAAAGCAGATGTCCATCACCTTGGCCTCCTGGGGCGACGGCTCGACTCCCCTCAGCATGTAGAGGAAATTGGCAGCGTGGGAGCCTTCTTCCATCGGGTCGACCACATGCTGGCCTGTCCTGACGCGGTTCCACGCGGCGACGATAGAGGGAATTTTTGCAATGAGCGTAATCGCGCGCCTCGTGTGCGCCTCTTTTGAAAAGTCGTCAATATTGAGGTCGTATTCCGCAAGCTCTGCGACGCACGATTGCAGGACGTCCATAGGCTGCGCCCTCTTGGGCCTGTTCTTCATGTTTTTTATCATGGGCTCGGGGATTCCGCGCGCCTCGCGCAGCCTGCGGCCAAAGTCTGCAAGCTGCTCTGGATTTGGAAGCTCGCCAAAAAGCAGGAGGTAAGAGGTCTCTTCAAAAGTAGAATGGTTTACGAGGTCGAGTATGTCAAATCCGCGGTAGATGAGCTTCCCGTTCTCGCCGTCGATGGAACAGATCTTGGTGTCGGCGACCTCGATGTTGCGCAGGCCGATGTTTCGTGCGTCCAATATGGAAGAGCTCTCGCAACTTTTCTATATTAAACTTAGGGTTTCCCAATCTCTTTAGTAAACATGCGGCCTGATAACGATTATTATTATACTGCTGCAGCGTATCCTGAAATATCTCTCTGGGTAGGATCGTAAATTGAAAAGTGCATCCTATTATTCTGGTGCGCTGTATTATGCGGCCGCTGCAGCCACTGCACTAGCCGGCATACTGCACCTCACGCTTGGCCCGAGCAGCCTTGGGTTCAACGCCGGCACCGGCATATTGTTCATCGTGGGAGGGATCGCGCAGGTGTTTTGGATAATACCTGTGGTAAGAAGGTGGGGTAGGCCGTGGTACTATGTTGGCATCGCCGGGACGCTGGTATTCATTGCAATCTGGGTCGTAACCCGAATGCCTGCAAATCCAATAACCGGAAGAGGCGGCCCTGTCAACTCGGTTGCAATAGCTATCGAAGCTGCCCAGGCGGCCTTTATTGGGCTCTTGGCTGCAATCCTTGTGTACGAAAGCAGCAAGCCGGTCAAGGCCGCAACTGAAAAGAAGAAAAGCAATAGGCAAGTCCTGGCCCTAGTCGGGATTGTTGCGGCAATAGTGCTGGCCGGCTCGTTCGTGCCCATGTCCATGGGCCGTCCAGCGGGGCCGGCTCCCGGCAAGCCGGGCGTCTCTCAATCCGCCGCTATTCAGACGTGCACCCTCACCCCTTCGCTGATCGAGGTCGAAGACACGCCGCAGCAGATAGAGGGCCCGTACTTTGTAGACGAAAAGCTGGAACGCTCTGACATCAGGCCAGACCCGTCTGACGGTTCGGCCCAGCAGGGAGTCCCTCTGCGCCTTGCCATCAACGTCTACGATATTGACGGCGGTGGATCCTGCGTTCCCTTGCGCAACGCGCAGGTGGACATTTGGCAGACAAACGCCCTTGGCCTTTATTCCGACATTTCAGGCATCGGCACAGGAGGGAAAAAGTTCCTGCGGGGATACCAGCTTACTGACAACAACGGCACGGCCACGTTCACCACGGTGTATCCCGGCTGGTACGAGGGCAGGGCCCTGCATATACACGTCAAGGTCCGCACCTTTGAAGGGGCAGAAAAGACCTTCGAGTGGACGTCGCAGTTCTACCTTGACGATTCTGTTTCAGACAAGGTAGAGTCGCAGCCGCCGTACAGCAGCCACGGGCCCCGCCCGCTCAAAAACGCACAGGATTCTATCTACGCCGGGCCTTCCACCGACGGCATGCTGCAAAGCAACGCGGGGTCTCGCCTGATGCTGAACCTGACAAAAGACGGGCAGGGCTACCTGGGGACATTCAATATAGGCGTGGAAGCAAACCGGCGATAACCGCACAAAAAAAGTTTAGAGGGGCGTCATCGTGTCGATGAGCCTTGCGTTTGTTATCTGGCCGTCGTCTTGGTTTATCAGGAGGTCGACCGTGTACTGCTTGCCTTTTGACAGGAAAGTCACGTTTGCGTCCCAGCCCTCCTGTTTATGCTCGTTTGGGAACGGCAATAGCACCCTTATCTTCAGGTCCTTGACATCCGGCCCATAGAGGGCCTCGATGGCACGGCTGGCTGCTTTTTCGACGTCTTTTTGGTTCCTTACAGGAGTCATGGCTTTTTTATCTACTTACTAAATATATAAATATTTACATTCGGCTGCCGAACTCTAAAATAGGTTGTACAGCCTCGCCATTGAGAGGCTCCTTGCAGGCTCGCTTGTCGCCACCTTGCCGTTCACCCTTACCTCGTACGTCTCCGGGTCGACGCTTATCTCTGGCGCAAGGTCGTTGTACAGCATGTTCTGCTTGCCGATATTGCGGCAGTTTTTCACGGGCAGCATCTTTTTCTTTAGCCCAAGCTTTTTGCCGACGCCGTTTTTTATTGCCAGTTTCGACGTGAACGTGAACGACGTTGAATACCTTGCCGAGCCCATCGACCCGAACATCGGCCTGTAGTACACCGGCTCGGGAGTCGGTATCGACGCGTTGGGGTCTCCCATGAGCGAGTAAGCGATGAACCCTCCCTTCAATACCATCTTGGGCTTGACGCCAAAGAACTGCGGCGTCCAGACTACAATGTCTGCTATCTTGCCCTTTTCAAGCGAGCCGACGTAGCTGGAGATGCCGTGCGTGATTGCCGGGTTTATCGTGAGTTTTGCCAGGTACCTCTTGGCGCGCAGGTTGTCGTTGTCGCCCTTTTCGTCTTTTAGTCGGCCGGCCGCCTTTTTCATCTTGTCTGCAGTCTGCCACGCCCTCGTGGTCACCTCGCCCACCCTTCCCATCGCCTGGCTGTCTGACGAGTACATGGAAAGGGCGCCAATGTCATGAAGCACGTCCTCTGCAGCTATGGTCTCTGCGCGTATCCTAGACTCGGCAAACGCTACGTCCTCTGGGATGGACGGGCTCAGGTGGTGGCAGACCATCAGCATGTCGAGGTGCTCCTCAAGCGTGTTTACTGTAAACGGCCTCGTCGGATTGGTTGACGACGGCAGGATGTTGCCCTCGCTGGCTATCTTTAAAATGTCAGGCGCGTGCCCGCCGCCTGCTCCCTCCGTGTGGTACGTGTGGATTGTGCGCCCAGCTATAGCTTCAATCGTGTCGTCGACAAAGCCGCATTCGTTGAGCGTGTCAGTGTGTATGGCGACTTGCGTGTCGGTTTTGTCGGCGACTCTGAGCGCAGCATCTATCGTTGCCGGAGTGGAGCCCCAGTCCTCGTGCAGTTTCAACCCGCAGGCGCCTGCCGCAATCTGCTCGATGAGGGCCGGCTCGCGCGAGTCGTTTCCCTTGGCAAGGAGGCCAAAGTTCAGCGGGAGCTCGTCAAGGGCCTCCAGCATCCTGCGTATGTTCCATGGCCCCGGCGAGCACGTGGTCGCGTTCGTGCCGACCGCCGGCCCCGTGCCACCTCCTATCATCGTGGTAGTGCCTGCGCATATCGCCTCGATCGCCTGCTGGGGCGAGATGAAATGGATGTGCGTGTCAATCGTGCCGGGCGTGCATATCGTGTGCTCGCCGGCGATGACCTCTGTGGCAGAAGAGACTATCATGTCTACTCTGTCCATGACGTCCGGGTTTCCGGCCTTGCCAATCCCTGCAACCCTGCCGTTTTTTATCCCGATGTCTGCCTTTATGATGCCAAGCACGGGGTCCATCACCACCGCGTTTGTTATCACGAGGTCGAGCGCTTCTCTGCTCGTCACTCCGCTTGCCTGGCCCGCACCGTCCCGGACGCTTTTTCCCCCGCCAAACACCAGTTCGTCGCCGGGGACAAGCAGGTCTTTTTCAACCTCGATTACAAGGTCGGTGTCGGCTAGCCTCACCCTGTCGCCCTTGGTCGGTCCATAGAGGTCGACGTACTGCCTGCGCGGAATTTCAAGCGTCAAGCGCCGGAAAACCCCCTAGCTTTTGCCTTTGCTAATGCCTGCCTCTTTTTTGCCGACAATTTGCCGTTTACAAGGCCGGAAAACCCGTACACCGTTTTTCCGCCGCCGTACTCTACCAGCTCTACCTCTCGCGTGTCGCCGGGCTCAAAGCGAAGTGACGTACCCGCCGGGATGTTCAGGTGGAACCCGTACGCCTTTTCCCGCGGGAACGAGAGCGCCTTGTTCACCTCGAAAAAGTGCGTGTGCGAGCCGACCTGCACCGGCCTGTTGCCCGTGTTGCTCACCCTGACTTTTGTGGTTTTCCGACCCACGTTTGCCGCCACTGGCCTGTCCGAAATGAAATATTCGCCCGGTATCATCCTGCACTCACGCTATGGGGTTGTGAACGGTCACGAGTTTCGTGCCGTCCTCAAAAGTCGCTTCGACCTGCACCTGCTTGACAAGCTCTGGCACGCCGGGGAGGACGTCGCTCCTTGAAAGCACGCCTTTGCCGGAGCTCATCAGCTCTGACACGGACCTGCCGTCGCGCGCTCCCTCTACGATGTGGTCGGAAATGAGCGCGACAGCCTCGGTGTAGTTCAGCTTTAACCCTCTTGCGCGCCTTTTGCGCGCCACTTCGGCCGCCATGAAAATGTACAACTTGTCTATTTCCCGTGGTGCAAGCATCATTTCAATTACAAATTGCTGATGATGTTGTATTTATAATTGAGTACACGCGGCCATGCCTGCTGCGTGGTATGCGCACGCACAGCTTATGACCGTACTCGCAGTATTGCCCGTATGATGCCAAACAAAAGCACCAGAGTGTATAATACTTGCAGGAAAAACCTGCAAAAAACAAATTTTAGCCGATGTCGGCTAATTGGCCTATAGCAGCACCACGGGCTTGCCTGCCAGCCTTAGCACCTTGCTTGCCACGTGGCCGGTGTCGGCATGGCTCCCGCCAAGGCCCTTTCTGCCCATCACTATCATGTCGACGTTCAGTTTCTCGGCAGTCTCAGCTATCTTGGTCCCTGGGTCGCCCAGCTTGACTACCCGCTCGTACCTGCCACTCTTTTTGGGTATCATGACGCTCCTCAACATCCTCCTTCCTTCTTCCTCCATTTCTTGAGCCAGCTTTTCGTCGGGCGAGCCCTCCTCGCCTTCTTCGTCGTCTGTCCACTCGATGACGTTGAGGAGAAATATCTTGGCCGGGGTGTCCTCGTCGAAAAGGTAGCTGGCGTACGTCAACGCGCGCAGCGATTCTTTGGAGCCGTCGATGGCGACTAGGATCTTGCGGGCTTCGTAATCGTCGTGCACCCTTTTCGTGTCGCCTTCATACTCTTTGCGTCGGTCTGTCTCGGGGCTGGAGAGGGAAAGCGTCGCGATCCTGCGCAGCACCTCAACAATCCCCCTCCTTGCTTCAATTAGAGGCAAGAATATCACTACCGCCGCGGCGCCGGCGGCCCAGGCGACTGCCATGCCTATCCAGACGTGGTACACAAGCGACGAAAAGATATAACCTGAAAAATACAGTGGCAGCGGCCAAACCACTACGAGTATCAGGGTGAGCGCGATGGCGTACTTGTAGCTGAACCGGGCCGCACCTTTCAGGAACTTTTCGTCCGTGTCGTGCTCTATCATCGACCGGACCCTGTCGTCGACTACGAGTATCCTCTGCTTCATCACCTCAAAATTGAAATTCTCCGGCCTAAGCAGGCTTCCCGCGATGGACACAAGCGCGCCAACTGATATCGCGGTAACGTTGCCTATCAAAAGAGGCGTGTTCTGGCCTGTGGTGGCGATGGTTATCTCCCCGTACAGCGCGTTTGCGGTGGCAAGCCACGCGCCGATGCCGCATGCAAGGCCGACGATTGCAGCCGCAGTCGCCGCGACCTTGTTTGCCTTTTTCCACACCACCGCTATGGTGATGGGGGCGACTGCCGAGCCTATCAGGATGCCCATTGCCAGATACACGTACTGGAGGCTTGCGCCGATTACTAGGAGCATCGACGCAAGTATGCCCATGCCGATTCCAAAGCAGAGTATCACGAGGCGGGAGACGCGCATCAGCTCCCTGCCGGAAGACGAGGGCTTGGCGTACGTCCTGTATACGTCGTACGTGACAAGCGACGACACGGCGACAAGCTCGGCCGAGCCGGCAGAAGTCACGGCGGTGAAAAGCATCGTGAGCAAGAGTATCGCGCCCACGTCGCCAAGGAGCTGCGATGCTGCCGCCGGCGCCACGAGGCCCATGCCTATCTGCTCCGGGGTGAGCGAGACTCCGACTGCCACTGCGCCGAGTCCAAGCGTGGTGGCAAGCGTAAAGGGGATGGCAAACCACGCAAGGCCGCCTATCAAAAAGCCCTTGACGGCGGATCTCGGCCTTGCCGCAATCGCGCGCTGCCAGTACGCCTGGTCCACAAACACGGTGCCGAAATTACCAACAATGTTGATGATGCCAAACACGAGCGCGCCGGCCGACGCCATAGTCAGGTATGCGCCTCCTGCATTTCCCTCCACCGGCTTTAGCGCTGCCGCTGCGGCCAGCTTGTCAAACATGCCGGAAATCCCGCCTACGTGCGGAGTTGCAAAGTAGATTGCAGTCACGAATATCAGGATGACTGCAAATATGAACGCCGTGTTCAGATAGTCGGCAAAAAACGTCGCCTTTAACCCGCCAAAAAGCGTGTAGATTATGACGCCGACTGGTATCAGAAAAGCCGCGACGTAGATGTTGACGCCCGTGAGCGAGTTTACAACGGCCGCGCCCCCGAGGACCAGCATCGCCGTGACTATCGTGTTTGTCATCAATGCAAACGACAAAAAGACCTTGTGCGCGTGCCTCCCAAAGCGGGCGTAGATGACCTCTGGAAAAGTGTGCGACATTGGCACCTTTCTCTTTAGCTCAATGGCAAGTATGGCAAACAGCACTACCTGTATGCTTGCCCCAGCCGCGTACCAGAACGGGCCGCTGATGCCGAATTGATAAGCGACGGTGGACGACTGCAACAGGGTGGCGGCCCACGTCCACGCGGACACCACCGACGAGGCTATCAGGCCCGTCTTGACGTTTCTGCCCGCGGTATAGAACCACTCGAAGGTCTTTCTGGTCCCAAGCCACTTGGTCTCTGCCCTGACAAGCAGCGTGACTACTAGGGCCATCACCAGCCCCACTCCGAGGAGTACAAAATAGCCAATGCCCTCGGAGAGCATCCCCATTTTCTGAAAATGGCGCAAACGAATATTTAAGATTATGAAGGGTTTTTTCACCACAATCTGGCACCTACGCTCAAGAGGACATAAAATAATTGCCCGCAAAAACCGCCAAATCTGAAAAAATCTATAACCTACTTCCTTCTACTGGAGTGCATATGGTCGACGAGATAGACGAACTTATCTTGTCCGCACTGAGCAAGAACTCTCTGCAGGACACCCGCGAGACATGGGACTTTCTCCGGGGCCACGGCCACAACCTGACAGAAGAGGAAATAGAGTCGAGGATAACGAAACTGGAGGCAGACGGCGTCATAACAGGCTACACCATCTCGGTCGACATGAAAAAGCTCCGGCGCCGGACGATGAGGGTCGCGCTCGTGACGTTCAAGACATCGCAGCATTTGCCAAAGAGGATAGAGGGGCTGAAAAAGTACCTGGCAGACGCGCCGTTTGTCATATTCTCCGGCAGGACGCGGGGAGGCTATGACTGGATAACCGTGCAGATATTCCTCTCTGAAGAGATGGCCGACGAAGAGTCGGACATTTACCGCAACCTGTTCGGGGACATCATCCAGTCGTACGAGGTCTATGACTTTATCCCGGCAAAAGAGCCATCGTTTTCCGCGCTCACGCATACGCCAAAGGAGTACAAAAAGTTCCTCGACGAATGGATTCCGCCTTTCCTCGGCAGGTAAAAAAAGAAGAGCTATAGCTCTTCTGCGCGCTGTTCTTGAACCTGATGCTCTCGGGCAATTTCAGCAATAGAGCCTCCTGCAGCGGAAATTCGTAAACTACCTGTACGTTTGCGCGCACGGTTTCGTATTATACAGACCGGCGAGAACTGCATAAATACAGAGAGATGCGACACATTCAGAGAATATGCCACTTGGTTTTTCCCGATCAAGTGACTGCGGGGGCTTGCTCAATTGATGGCCGCGCAGCCAGAGGGCCAAAGGCTGTTTGGCGAGGGAGTGAAAAGAGCAAGCGGCGGTGAGGCGCGCAGGTACAACATGCTTGCGGCAAGGCTCATCGCCGAGATGGTAAAAGGACTGCTTGGGCCCCGGGGGATGGACAAGGTGTTTGTCGACATCATGGGCGAAGTCACGCTGACAAAGGACGGCGCGACCCTGCTTCGCAAGATAGACGTCGAGCACCCCGCTGCAAAGGTGCTCATCGAGGCGTCAAATGCAGTCGACAACGCAGTCGGCGACGGCACAACATCGGTGGTTGTAATTGCCGGCGCGCTCGTAGCAAAGGCGGAGGAGCTCTTGGAGCTGGGCGTCCTTCCAGCGACCATTTCAGACGGCTACCGCAGGGCGCTTGCCACAGCTATGGAGGCGCTTTTGGCAAGTGCCATGAAACACGATAATTCTGACAGAAAGACGATGGAGCGCCTCGCCGCGACGTGCCTGGAATCCAAGGCCATATCGTCCTGCATGGAAAAGGAGCAGATTGCAAAACTGATGGT
>NZ_CAMLDP010000014.1 GCF_946478925.1 uncultured Nitrososphaera sp.
TGACGCTGTCGTTCTCCACCTTCTTGGCTATGTCTTCCTGCGTGTACTCGAACGCCGTAATGAATATGACCTTGGTGTTGGGCGATATCGGATGGATGTTCTTGTAGACTTCAAAGCCATCCATGCCGGGCATCCTGATGTCCATAACCGCCATGCCGTACTCGGTGCCGTTGCGCTTGGCGTTCTCTATCGCCTTGACGCAGGCAGGACCACTTTCCGCAGTCTCGACGTCAAACCCGCGCTTTTTGAGCACCTCCCGGATGGAGCTGCGTATGTCCTCCTCGTCGTCTACTATTATCGCCTTTTTCAGTTTCATGGGGAAGTGCCTGCCCACGGAGGAGTAGATCTCTGGTATTGCGGCAGGGTCGACTATTCCAATTGCAATGAGCGTCAGGTCGTTGTCCAGAGGGTACATGATGATGTCCATTGCGTTATACTGGACGTGGATGTTTGACGTTATCCCGGTCGTGGGGCTATTGACGTTGAACGCGCCCTTGGCGATGTTTGTGCGCAGCGCCGTCTTGACGATGTCCTCCGGCGAGAGTTGGCGTATGGAGCTCTGGGGCAGCTGGCGCGCGGCCTTGGCCATGATGTTGGCGTACTTGTCAGTGACCATAACAAGATCAAGCTGCTTATTTTCTGCAAGAATGGTCTTGCAGCGGCTAGTATAATCAGTTTCTGTATTTGACGTACTGAATCAATTCCTCCCTGATTTTAAAAACATTTTGTTGTACAAGAGGCGGCCTCTGCAAAAGTGGTCTGTATCTGAGATACGGCGCTGGTTTTTAATAATGGGGCCGACCTTGCCTTGGTGAGACACACATATCATGGGCGACAGCGCGTTTTTGGATTCTTTTACCGACGAGGAAAAAGCCGCGCTAGCCGGCCACTTTTCAAATACTGACAAGGCGGTGTTTGCTCTGACCACCCCGCGGCAGGTGGACAGGGGCGCGCTGATGTCCCGGTATTCCCGGACAGACAAGAGTATGCGCAGGGTCTTTCTTGACGAGTTTGCCAAGAACCCGAACCGGGGCGAGGAATTTTACCGCAAGGTCTTGCTCGAATACGGCGACGACTCGGTCGCCGAGCTTGGCGAGGCGCAGGTGGCCCTTGAGGGCATATCAAACGTCGCGGCAAAAAAGATAGAGGACCGCAGGATAGGGCTTTCGTACCTGGAAAAGTCGTCACGCTACGTCCCGTTCGACCAAAAGGTAGCCGGCGGCTTGTACCGCTACCTGCGGGAGGGGCGCATAATGTCATCAAGGCACGCCGACCGCTATCTTGCAGCCTGCGACCTTGCGTTTGACACATACAGCAAGAGCCTGCCTGCCATGACGAAATTCCTGCAAGAGCAGGAGCCGATAGAAAAGTTCTCGTTCTTTGATTCCTCTCTACAAAAGGAAAGGCAGTTTGGCTCTCTGAAGGAGCAAAAGGACATCGACTCGGCGCAGCGAATATACCGCGTCACGATAAGGGCCAAGGCGCTCGACCTTTTGCGCGGCCTCCTGCCCGCCTCAACGCTGACAAACGTCGGCATAACCGGCAACGGCAGGGCGTTTGAATATCTGCTCACGATAATGCACGGCTCGCACCTGTCGGAACTGCGCTCGCTTGGGGAGCAGCTGCTCTCTGAGCTGAACGGTGTGATACCCTCGTTTGTCCGGCGCGCAAACGACAAGCACGGCCAGGCCATGCAGGCGTATTTTGCCAAGACGGAGGACGCGGTGCGGGACCTTGCAAAAAAGCACCTGTCCGGGATAGGCCCTGAGCCAAGCCCCGAGAAAGTCAGGCTGCTGGAACCGGAGGACAACTTTGCGGCAGAGGTCAAGGTGGCGTCTGCCGTCCTGTACGAACAGGCTGACGGCCGGCCCCTTGAAAAGGTGATGAGGTATGTAAAGTCCATGTCGTCGCAGGACAGGCACGGCATAATCCGCACCTACACGCAATACCGCGAGAACCGCCGGCAGCGGCCGGGCAGGGCATACGAGATGGTCGACTGCACCTTTGAGCTATTTACAAACTTTGGCATGTTCCGCGACATGCACCGGCACCGCGTGCTGACTCTAGAGCGGCAGCTGCTGTCGACGAGACACGGCTATGACATGCCCGGGGAGATAAAGGGCGCCGGCCTTGCAAAAGAGTTTGCAGAGTGCATGTCCTCGTCGAGGGACGCCTATGAGGCGATTGCAAAAGAGATGCCAGAGGAGGCGCAGTACGTTGTCAATTTCGCATATCGGTATCCGTATTTCATGAAGATGAACCTGCGAGAAGCCTGCCACCTGATTGAACTGCGCACTGTGCCGCAGGGCCACCCGGACTACCGGCAGGTCTGCCAGGATATGTACAGGCAGCTGCAAAAGGCACACTCAGTCCTCGCGGAAGGAATAAAGTTTGCCGACATGAACTCGTACCAGCTGGAACGCTTTGACGCCGAAAAGCGCACCGAGAAAAAGAGGCAGGAATCGGAAAGGCAATGAGGCGCTTTGTATGGCAATATATGCCAGTAAATGCCATTGCTGACCAATGTTTATATATTACCGTGTAATACCATTATATGGTAATCGAAATGGTCGATACAACGAAATCAAGCAGCAAGGAAGAAACGACGACAAGCAGGACAGACGTAATTGACGCAGTAAAGGACAACTATATCCGCACGGTGGACGAGATAGCCAAGGTTCAGCCGCAGTATTTACAATCAATTTCTAACCTCCAGCTGGACTACATCCAGACAACCAAGAACCTTATCCAGACCGCGTTTTCTGCGCAAAAGCAGGTGGCAAGCAACGTGAACGCCCCGGCAAGCCCGTATGCAGACCTCTTTGTGAAGCAGGCAAACGAGGTGACCAACAACGCGATAAGGGCAGTCGGCATCAACAACCAGCTGACCATCAACGCTCTGGACGCCGCAAGGGAGAACCTAAAGATCTACAACAGGTCGATAGATGCCGTCTCTGACTTTGGCACCAACGTCGCCAAGGCGTGGACTGCATTCTACACACAGTCGCAACAGCAGTTCATACGCTAAGAACTTCCGGGCCTTTTTGGCCTTCTCTTTTTTCTCTTTTCCTGATTTTAATAAAATACAATCCTGTAGAATCTGGTAAAACGCCCGCTGACAAAATAATGCAACAATTTTGACACCGTCATCATTATACCTACTTACAAACAATTGCGCATGAGCGAAGAAAAGCTCGCATTCGTAGGCAAGCAAGTCAAGGACATCTATGGGACATTCATCGGAAAAGTAGTAGGCATAATCACGGAAATCGACGGCGAGATCGAAAGCGTCGGCGTGGACTGCGGCTCTGCAGGAATCAAGCAGCTCCCGTACGAGCAGCTGGTGGTCCAGGGCGATTTCGTGTTCTTTATTCCCAAGTGGAGGCTGGAAGCGCAAAAGCTCATCAGGCAAAAGTCGCTCACTCTCAAGAGGATGAAGGCACTTCATGAGATAGTCGCGGAAAACGACGGCATGAAGGAAGATGCAGAACTTGTGTCGATAAAATACGAGAAAAAGCTGGGCGAGATTAACGAGGCAGAGAAGGCAGTCAGTGACAAGCTGACGGCGCGCCTTTCAGAGCTTGACGCAGAGGCCAAGCAGGTCAAGGCAGTGCTCTTTGACGCCAAGCTCCAGTTCAGGAGCAACGAGATGAAGGAAGAGACGTACCAGCAGGTCAAGATCAACACGGACGAGCTGGTTGAGCACATCAACAATGAAAGGACCGAGATCGGAAACGTCAGGGCCAAACTGTCAGGGCTGACAATCGACAGCGTTACGACAGAGGCGACGGCTACTACTACTGGTGCCACCTCCCCGGTGGATTCTGCGCCAGCAGTCACGACCGCCGAGCCGGCCCAGCAGCCAGAAACCTCACAGGCAGAACCAGTGACAGCCGCGCCAGCAGAGGAAAAGCCGATAACGGTCACGGCAAGCAACGGTGAAGGCCACGACGCGGCCTGGCTGAATCAGGTAATACAACAGCAGTAAAAACACATCCCCGCCGGTTTTTCCGGCGCTTTTCTTCGTTTATCTGTTTATTGGATGTTCTGGCAATATGGTTAATCGCGCAATTTCCAGGGGCAAAAGGGTAAGCAAGATATAAGTAAAATGAATTTTGAAATACAGATGCAGGGATGCTGCAGATAGCTGCGCGCAAGAAGCTGCCGTTGTACGTGCTGCTCGGCTCAATTGCTGCAATACTGTTTCTGGTAGCCTACGTCGCGGCAAACGGGACCGGCGAAGGCCCTGTCGGCGAAGGGTTTGTGAACGAGGAGCTTCCGCCTCCCGGGGCGTTTCCTTACTTTCTAAAGCCGATAACCTGGCTGATGATAGTGGTCTTTGCCGGTTGGTTCTCTTTTCTGGAGCTGATGAAGGACCGGCTTAAAATCCTCGACAGCAACTGGAGATACTTTTATGCGATGGTCCTGTTCATAATAACGGCCATCTCGTTTTACGAAATCCTCTTTAATTTCATGTACTGGGGCGCCATCCTGTCAAGGCAGTCTGCAGCCAATCTCGACCCTGACAGCGTGGCAAACGGCTTTCCTTCGCAGCTGTACCAGGTGAACATCGTGTTTGCCACCAAGGTGGGAGTCACCATCTTTGCCTGCGCGGTGTACGCGTTTGCGGTGCTAAAGTTTTCCAGCAACAAATGAAAAGGATTAATTAATTATATTATCGCCCGGGTTCAATGCAATTTTGATGCCTGATATGATACAGGACAACGCGCACCGCTACTTTGCCACCACCGTCGCCCTCGTGACTACAGACGGCAAGTGGGGCAAGAACGTGATGGCGGCAGAGTGGGCCATGCAGGTCTCGTACGAGCCGATGCTTATTGCCATCTTTGTCCACGACTCGCCGACTTTGTGGAACATAAAGGAGGCCGGCGCGTTTGGGGTCAACATCGCCGCAGACGACCAGGCGGGGCTAGTCAACATCGCCGGCGGCTATTCCGGGACAGAGATCGCCAAGCTTGCGATACCCGGGACTTTTGAGACGTACGCAGGCAAGCGAGTCCCACTGATAAGGGGATGCGCTCTTGCGTGCGAATGCAAAGTAGTGTCCGTACAGGAAATGGGCGACCACGTGATGGTTGTGGGAGAGGCCGTGTCTGCGGTGTTTGACGAATCAAAGTCTCCTCTGATATACACGCGGGGTAACTACCGCAAGATTGGAGGCAAGCTTGCGTCGGGCAGAAAAACAGTACGCCTGCCGCCAGGGGCGTTTGCCGAGCTCAAGCAGATGTCCGGTGGGCAGTTTGTGCTAAAGGCCGCAGTCGCAATCGTCAAGGACAGCAAAAAGAAAAAGAAGAGGGTGTTGTTTGCAAGAGTTGCCAGCTCGTCATCATGGATGCTGCCTGCAACCGTGCCTGAAAGGGGCACGGACTATGGAAAGGCGCTGTCGCTGCACCTTGCGTCGATGGGCGTGCAGGCACAAGTCGGAGAAATCCTTGGGATCGAGCGCATGATGCTAAAGTCAGGCAAGCAGTCTCTGCGGGCAAACTTTGTCGTGTTTTCCTGCACAGCTGATGCAAAAGAAGCGACTGAAAAAGAGGGGTGGTTCCTGCGCCCTCCTAGGAACCTTTTGCTAAAGAGCCTGCTGTTATTATTTCAGCACGCCTGAGCTGGCGATTTTCTCTGTCGCCGACAGGAGCCTCTTTACGTCCACCTCGTCGTGCGCGTACGAGATGGCTCCCATCTTGGTCGGAAGAAAGAACACGCCGTGCTCTGCCATGAGGGCCATGTGGTATTTCACCAGCTTGCCCCTGTCTGATGTCGCGACGTCCGTCGCGTTTTCCACACCTGTTGTTCCTTCCTTGACAAAGTGGGTCAGGAAGACAGAGTTGGTGCCTGTGACCCTGCACGGGATTTTTGCATCTGCAAATATATTGTCAAGCCCCTTCCTTGCCATCGCGCCCAGCTTGTCAATCTTGCCGTAGACCTTGCGCTCGTTTTTCTTTAGGAAATCCAGAGTTGCAAGCCCTGCAGCCATCGTGGCCGGGTTTGCCGAGAACGTGCCCCCGCCGATAGCGCATCGCGCCTCCTTCTCCCTTATCGAGACCGGGTCGGCAAGCGACATGATGTCCTTGTCGCCGCACACCACCCCGATTGCCATCCCTCCTCCGCATATCTTGCCAAGCGTAAACAGGTCCGGCTCCAGCCCGTACACGCCCTGCGCGCCGTGCAGCGAAAGCCTGAATCCCGTCACTATCTCGTCAAGGATGAAAAGGGCGCCGTTTTTCTTGCAGAATTCCTGCAAGCCCTCTAGGTAGCCTTTTGCCGGCGGTATGCAGCCTGCGCCTCCGAGCACCGGCTCTATTATGACGCACGCCAGGTCGTCTTTTATCGTCTCTAGCACCTTGAGCGACGCCTCTAGGTTGTTGAACGGCACGGACTCGACGTACTGACCTTCGTCCTGCACCAGCCCGGGGCCTTCTTCTGACTCGAACGGAAAGTTGACAGTCTGCATAAGGGTAGTGTTAAAGCCGTGCCAGCCTCCTATCGCCTTTGCAATGACGCGCCTTCCCGTCTTTGCCCTTGCAAGCCTGACTGCGTACATCGTGGCTTCCGAGCCGGTGCTGCTAAAGCGCATCATCTCTGCCCTTGGCATCAGCTTTTGGATGACCTCTGCAAGTTCCACCGACACATCGTTTGTCACGCCGTACAGGGTGCCGTTTCTTGCCTGCTTTGCAAGCGCAGAGGCGACCGGTGCCGGCGAGTGGCCAAGGATGAGCGCCCAGTGGCCCATCCAGTAGTCGGTGTACCTGTTGCCGTCTATGTCAAAGAGCCTATTTCCCCTCGCCGCGTTTGCAAAGAACGGGTACGGCTCGAAATAGCGGATGTTGTGGCTGATGCCTCCCGGGAACAGTTTTTCCGACCTTGAGTAAAGGCGCTTGGACTTGCTGGTCTTTTCCTTGTAGCGCCTTATGTAACTGCCATAAGAATGGTCGTCCATGATGAACGTAACAGCGTGTGGGCCAGATCACGTATAATCTTTTTGAAAGCACATCGCTTGGTTTATTTTGCCCGCTTGTGTCTTGACGGTGATATAATGAACTGCCTCCGGTGTCACCATACGCATCAGGCCCACGAAAAGAATTCTTCAAGGGCCAGTTCGATATTACGGGTAGGCAGGTGCCTTGTGCCGGGGTGCGACTGCGCGCAGTACATGGACAAGATAGAGACTATAGACGAAGACTTGCTCTAGTGTTGCTGTAGGTTCCGGAGTGACGGCGGGATTTTTGCCTCTTCCTCAGTAATCTGGGGCAGCGGCTCAAAGCCGTACTGCGCCCTCAGGGTTTCCTGCTGCTGACGCATGACGCTGTCGGAGAACTTGGGACCAATGTGGCCAAACCATGCCCATAGGAGGATGACTATTGCAAGGGATATGCCCATTACAAGTATGCAAGCCGCCACCGTCGTCATGTGATATCCGCCTTCGGATTTCTCTTGATGAGCGCACATGGCCACCGATAGTTCAAGACCGCTGCTTTTTAAACCTATTTTCCGGCAAGCCATCGAACAATCTTTAAGGTACGACACTCTTGCTCTAGTGAAGGCTTTTTGGATCTAGAGAGCTTTGTAGCCGACGTCACGTCCCTTGCAGACAGGATGGCCGCCGGCGAGCCTGAGGAAAACGTCCAGAGGCTTGACTTTGTACGGACGCGGCTGATAGACCTCTACCAGAGAAACCTGGTCAAGATAAACCACTCGGCTATGGAGCTTGTGTGCGCCAAGCACCTCATCCGCGACGGCTACTCTGTAGACGTCGAAAAGCAGCTGACCGACATACTCGTGTGCGATGTCTATGCGACCAAGGGGGACGGAGTCGCACTCGTGGAGATAGAGACCGGATTCATCCCGCCAGAGCACGCACTCGACCCTCTTTCATATTACGCGGCAAGGATTGCAAGCAAGGTTGCGAGATACAGCAAGCACTCCAACAAGTTCGTCCTTGCTACTCCTCCAGTAAGCATCCTGCCGATACCAAACCTGTTCCGGCGCCCGCCCCGGAACAGGACTGCTGAAGAGGTAAAGGAGGTCAAGGCGCTGTGCGACAGGTACTATTCAAACCCGCCGGTCGCAGAGGAGGACATCCTCAACGCGCACCTCCACATGGTCTACATCATCAACATCGACGCCGGCAGGGTGGTGGAGATGGACATCGACTCGTACCTGGAAAGGGTGGGCGATATGCTTGCAAAGGGAATGGCCGGCATCTAGAGTATCGTCTTTTGCCCGCGCGTCGGCCTGTTCTTGCCGCTACCGCGGGGCGCCTTTGTCCTGCCGCCCTCTTCGCTTGACTTTTCAATAGCCGCGTTTACCATCTTTACTATGTTCTTGTCCTTTGTGTCCCGGACGTGCACCACGTAGACTAGCGCGTGCTCTTTTCCTTCCGCCTTTCTCACCACGCGGCCTATCCTCTGCGCGACGCGGTTTGCGTTTGCCGCGCTTGCGAGGATTATCGCTATTCCCACCTGCGGCACGTCGTAGCCTATCTCCAGCGTGTGCACCGACAAGAGAGGATAATAGTCGCTGCCCCAGCTTTCAAGGATCTCTTCGCGCTCGTACCTCGGCACGCCGTTGTGTATCGTCCTTGCCGGGATGCCCGACTACTCTAACATGTCGCGCAGCTGCTGTATCGAGTCGACGGTCTCGCTAAATATCATCACGCGTTCCTTTGGGTGCTGCTTTACAATGTCTACTGCCGCATACAGCTTTTGCTTTGTAGAGCTGAGAAGCTCCTTTCGCTTGCGCACCATCGCAAACCACTGCTTGGCCAAGGAGCCTCGCGCTCCTCCGCGCATCAGCATCGTTGTCATCCTCGCAGGGTCGTACACCTGAAGTTTCCTTGAAATTTCCTTTATCGCATTGCTTGCCTCGTCGTAGATTCTCTGCTCGTCGTCGGTGAATTTCACTTCCACTTCCTTTACGACCGGTCTTGCGAGCCTGCCGTCTGACACGGCATCCTTTATCATGTATTTTTTCACGGGCGGGGCGACTACCAGTATCGTGCCGTAGCGCGGGTCGCCCTCGTCGATGGTCGCAGTCAGCCCAAGTATTGCCTTGCCGGGGTCCTCCACTATCACGTCAAATATCCTGTCAAATTCCACCGCGGTCTCGCTCACGAGGTGGACCTCGTCAAGCACCACCATGTCCGCCTGCCTCACAAGGTCAAAATTGTTGATGACGCTCTGGTACGTGCTTATCGTTATCTCCCTTGCGTCCTTGCGCTCGCCGTAATAGGTGCCGATTGCGTCCTCGTCGATGCCGTAGCTGCGAAGGCGTTTGATGTTCTGACCGATTAGCACAATCCTAGGCACGATGAACAGCACCGCGTACCTCTTTTTGCCGGAATTGACGGCAGCGCGCCTTGCACACTCCCACGCAATCTCTGTCTTGCCGGTGCCCGTGCTGAATATCACTGACCCTCTGCAGCCGTTCTGCATCCAAGCCTCTGCCGCCTCTAGCTGGTCCCTCTTTAGCTCAAAGGGAAACTGGAGGCTTGCTATGGCCGGCGACAATATACGTATGCAGGTCTGACTTGCACCACTAAAAACTTTAATGGTGTAATAGGGCCATGCTGCACGTGAAGCCGCAGGTCTACATGATGCGCCAGGACGACCCGTTCAAGTGCACTGCGGCAAAGCTTGCGAAATTCCGGATAGCCGAGCCCGTAAAGTTCATACACAGAGACGCAATAGTGCTGAACCCGTTTTCAGAGACTTTGCTCACTAAAAATGACGCAGAAATTGCACGCTCTGTTTGCGCCGTGGACTGTTCGTGGGAGAGGGCCGACGACGTCGCCAAGCACCAGAGGGTGTTTTCTGCCGGCATAGGGCGCAGGCTGCCGGCCATGCTTGCGGCAAACCCGACAAACTATGCAAAACTCGGCAAGCTGTCAAGCGCGGAGGCTCTTGCGGGGGCGCTGTACATCCTCGGCGACAAGCAGCTAGCAGCAGAAATCATGAACAAGTTCAAGTGGGGACACACGTTTCTTGAACTTAACGGAGAACTGCTTGAGGATTATTCAAATGCCGAGACGCAGGAGCAGATGATGCAGACAGAGCTAGAGTATTTTCCAAACTTAAAATAGCAAGTCGCATCAATACGTGTTGCGAGCCAGCGGGCGGGCGACTCGAAAGAGAGGAAACTCCTCCCTCGCTGCAGGCACCCGAATTGGCGACAATTAGCCGGAGACGGCTGGCGACGGAACAGAAAAGATATCCGGTCGGGGCGATACGGTGATGGCGAAAGCCTGAGGTTTCCGATACCGGAATGAAACTGCCGACCCGGGTGGAGCAAGGCCAAACAGAGCGCAAGGGTCCTGCACCTGCTCAGGTTGGCTGCTCAGCGGAATCCCGCCTAGAACAGAAGGAGGGTTACGGCTGGCACGCACATTATTTTTTCTTGGGCGTCTCTATTAGTAAATGAATGTAATTGCTATAATCATAATATTTATCTAAAACAGGCGAATAGCACCAACAAACCCTTGTCAAAGCCAAATACTGCAGATAAGATTATTCGTGCCGATAATATCAAGAAGGCGTTCGAACAGCTTGATTTTCTAGATCAGTCTACAACAGAAATAATAATCAGAAGCATCGAGCACAATGAGATTACTCTTGATGACGAGCATCATTATTCAATAATTGACATTGAACATCAGCTAAGCAAAATTCTTGGCGAGCACGCGGCGCGGCTTATTGTTTCAAGATTACAAAGTGGCAGTCAAGGGCTAAAATCAATAGCACTTGCATCAATGCCCATTGCAACTTTGTCTTTCTCTTGTGTGGCTACTACTTGTGCCTGTGTTATTTGCGAATTTTTCTGCAAATGCACTACTGCAATGACAATGGTCTGAAGAAGATACAGCGACTTTTTTTGCTTAAACGCACATTATTATTTTGGGGATTATGACTGGTATGCGCATTTACAACCCAAGCGTTATTACGCACTACGACGCCGGAGCAGCAGAGCAATGGCCCGCCCAAGGATGATAAAAATCGACTTTTACGTGCCCACGAAAACAAAGGACGGCAAGGACATCGACCCCGAAAAGGTGGACGACATCATAAACCAGATCTGGCCAAAGTATCACGGAGGCACAAAACTGACCGGTACTGGCTATTACCGTGCCAAGTCGGGCAAAGACGAAGTGACTGAAAGCTATTTGCTATCAATAATTACGGGGTACGGCAGGCCCCTCAAGGCAGACCTGAAAAAGTTCAAGGAAAAGATAAGGGATGAGCTCTGTCAGGAAACCGTCCTGATAACTTGGCACTTCATCACCGTCTCATAGGACTACAGAAGCATGTTCTTTGATCTTGATAGCTAAAGTTTATCAATTAGATAGCTCTAATCTTACTTGGTGGCGCAAAAAAGCTCCGAGGACGAAAGGGCGAAAAAGCCCGTCAGGCACCAGTTTGACGACGAAAAACTGGAGAACATGGTGCGCTACTACAACCTTCAAGACAACTATGAATCGCTCCTGCGCTACATAAAGCGCCGCGGCCTTGTCGATGGCGACTCGGAATAATAATAACTATAATATCATCCTCTAGGTTCTGTTCTATCCTGTGCGCGTCATCGTTGCAATAGCCATTTCTGCCGCAATAGGCGTCGCGTTTGCCGGCTATTTCGCATACACGTGGCTGACAAGACCGCAGTTTGCACTCGAAGTGGACGCGACCCGGGACACCACCGACATCTCTGGCACGCTCTACCGCATAAGGGTGGTTAACGTGGGCGTTGAGCGCCTGACAAACGTCTCGGCAGAGATGGGAGTCGGCGACATACAGACCAAGGACTTTTTGGAGCCCGGCCAGACATACTACTTCTACCCAAATCCGGACACGCTTGCGCCGACAATCAAGGTCACGTCGGACCAGGGAATCAAGGTCGTAACTGACTATCGCACGCCAACGAAGGTGCTCGGCCTTCCGGGCGGCGGAAGATAGAGCGAGATAGAGTATAAATGGACACGTGCGCCCATTGTTTTTGGGCGCTTGACGACACTCCTTTTTGACCGGTCTGCAAGGTCTGCCGCGCTTGCAGACAAGTACGGCTACAGCGAATGGCTCGTGGGGAGGTTTTTGCAATACGTGCCAGACGTCGAGCGATTTATGGAAAAGCTGGAACAAAAGCCTTCGCAATACATACGCGTCAATACGCTCAAGACAAACAGGGACGACCTTGAAAGGAGGCTCGTCGCAAAAGGGTTTTCGCTTGAACATACAGTTCTTTCGGAAGTGCTTAAAGTGACAAAGGCGCCCATGGCGACAGGCGCCACCAACGAGTATCTCTTGGGCCACTATTACATACAGGACCTAAGCTCGTGCATGGCAGTCGAGGCGCTGGACGTACAGGGGGGCCAGTCGGTGCTGGATATGGCGGCCGCGCCGGGAGGCAAGACGACCCATATTGCGCAGAGGATGCAAAACACAGGCTCTATAGTCGCACTAGAACCAAACCAAAAGAGGGCAAGGTCGATGTCATTCAACCTCGACCGCCTTGGAGTAGCAAACACGTGCATACTGTATGCTGACGCGCTTGCCGCAACCAATCTTGGCAAGTTTGACAGGGTGCTCCTCGACGCGCCGTGCAGCTGCGAAGGGGTGATAGCAAAAGACAAGACGAGAAAGACGAGCCACAGGCCGGAGGACGTGGACTATTGCGCGGGCCGGCAGGAAAAGATGCTTGAAGCGGCAATTGGCGCCTGCAAGAGCGGCGGGATAGTGGTCTATTCGACGTGCTCTTTTGCGCCAGAGGAAAACGAGATGGTGGTCGACAGGATGGTACGCAAGTTTGGCGTGTCAGTCGAGCCCGTGCCGCATGGAAGCGAGGGGCTTGCCTCCTTTGGAAACATGGAATTTGAAAAAAGAGTCAGAAACGCAAGGCGTTTTTACCCGCACGTACACGACACGACAGGCTTTTTCGTCGCAAGGATGAAGGTGCTGCCATCATAATGACGTTCCGCGAATTGACGCGTCAGGAACAGACACTCCTCAACAGGGCGCTTGACAGGTGGGGCGTGTTTGAAGCTCTAAAAGGGCAGGCGTTTCTCATGCACGGAAAAGGCAAGGTCTGCCTGCTGTCACCCGAACTTGAAGACATTGTCCTGAAGGTGCAGCCGGATATGGCCGGCCTTGCCGTGGGCGACCTTGGCAAGAAGAAGCAGTTTGCGCCTACGCTTGCCGGGGCGAGCCTTTTCGCGCGCGCAGCCGGCGGCAGGGGAAACAAATACTATGTCCAAGTCGGGGAAAACGCTGAAAAACTGGTGCTGTACGGCCGGGACGTGATGGGCGATTCTGTAGTAGAGGCGTCAGCCGAGCTTGGCGAGAACGAGCTCGTGATAATCCTGAATGCCCGGGGCGAGGCGATAGGGATAGGCCGGACGCGCTTTTTCGGCAGGTCGCTCTTACAAAAAGGGCGGGTGACGATAACCACGGTTAAAGACGCGGGCAGTTATCTGCGCGACGAGGATGGCGGCGGAGCTGGAGAAGAGGAAGAACGGGCAAAGATGGCAGCGGCCGCGGGGCAGTCGAAAAGGGCCTAGCTAGCCTCTATCGACACGTTTCTGAGGACAGATGCCACGTAATCTGCCGTGGTGTCCAGCTCCTCCGTTATGGACTGGATGGACATTCCGCTGTCGTACAGCTCGAAGATGCGCTCGTCAAGGTCGTATTTGGCCTCTTCTTCTGTTCTCATTTGTTGCTACCAAGGTGGGGAATAGGCCGGTCGAATAATACGGGTATTGATCTATAAACTATGTACAAGCTTGTGAAATAAATTAAAGTGGTGGGAAGGCGCAGCTCTTCTCTTCTTACTTTCTGGCCTTGAACAGGATGAACACCGCGATGGCACCCATCATTCCACCGAGCACGAGGAGCACCTGGATGGGGAAGTTGCCTGACGACTGCGTTACACCTTCTGGTGCATCTGTGGTGACGAGCGCAACGTTGCCTCCGGTAGCTTGGTCAAGTTTGGCGTATCCTGCAATCTGGATCTGTCCGCTTGGGGCAGGCACTTGGGAGTGGAATTGCACCTGCGCTCCGCCGATGCTGGCGGTGGCATCCGACTCCTCTGGCTGGAACGTTCCTTCTCTGAAGCTGCTCTCCCCGAGCGAGTAGGTAGACACGACTTTTGCGGTGTTCTCAGCCGCGAAGAAGGATGACGTCTCGACGAGGCGTCCTGACGGGTCAAAAAGAACGTGCCAAGTATTCATCGGCTGCTTGAACTTGTCAAAGTTGATGATGGATGGAGTGAACATGCTTGACGCCTGAGACTCGAATATCTGCTTGGCAAGGTCCTTGTGCAGCTTGTCTACGAGGTTTATTGGCTTTGTTATCTCTATCTGGCCTACATCTGGCGCAGTGAGCACTATTGGGTCTGTAACGCTTAACCCCCTCCATTCAAGGTCAACAGCACTGCTGGTAGCGGTGGACTGGTTGCCACCACTATTGCCTCCGCTTATCACGAACTTCTCTATATTGGGCACAGCCTCGACCTTGACTGTCATGAGCGCGTTGTCGGGAAAGCCCCTGATGGTTCCAGTGTAGGTGATCGTCATGTTGGTGACCATTGCTGGACTCTGGGCCTGAAGCAGGGCCCTGTTAAACGCTGTAATAGCACTTGCTACGCCGTTGTCGGTGCTACTCGAATTACCTGACACGGTAAACTGGATGCGGTCCTGCTTGCCGTTAAGCTCCTGTGCAATGGCGCTGTCCGCCGGGTAGCGGAACGTGATGTTCTTGACTGCGATAAAGTGGGTTTCTCCCTTATCGACCTGTGGGACCAAAACCGCGTTCATATCATTAGCAAAAGCGGCCGGGACAACACTGAACGCCAAAAGTGTGGCAAACAACGTCGCAACAACTACGGGTAACGACTTCACGAGAGAAAAGTGTCTTTGGCTGTTTTATAATCTTTATTGTGCTGTACACTAGAAGGTTGCGAATTAGTTGCGTCCGGCAGATATAATAAAACGAATTTTGCATACTGTCCGCGTTTGATTACAATCCTTGCGGGGGGTACGGGCTCTGTGAAATTGGTGAGGGGACTTGCTCGACTGGAAAAAAAGAAAGAAGGAAGCATGAACGTAGTGGCAAACGTTGGTGACAACATCTGGCTCCACGGGCTGTACGTCTGCCCGGACATCGACACCATAGTCTACGGGCTTGCCGGGATGCTTGACGAAGAGCGCGGCTGGGGAGTCAAGGGCGACACGTTTTCCTTCCTTTCTCAGATGAAAAGGTCCGGCGCGCCTGCTTGGTTCGGGCTTGGAGACAGGGACCTTGCAACGCACATCCTGCGCACAGAGATGATGAGGCAAGGCAAGAGCCTAACGCAGGTCACGGCCTATTTCGCAGAAAAATTTGGCGTGAGCACAACAGTTCTTCCTGCAACCGACAACGAAGTAGAGACAGTGATATTGACCGGCGCCGGCGAGATGCACCTGCAGGAATTCTGGGTGAAAAACGCCGGCAGGCCGGAGGTGCGGGGAGTACGCTACCGCGGGATTGGAAAAGCGCGGGCCACGAGGCAGGCACTTGCCGCCATAAACAACGCCGACAGGATAATAATCGCGCCCGGAAACCCGGTATCAAGCATCGGGCCAACGCTTGCGCTCAAGGAAATCAGGGCGGCCCTTGCAAAGAGGCGTACAGACGTAGTCGCCGTGTCGCCGATAATAGGCAACGCCGCCGTGTCTGGGCCGGCGGTGAAATACATGGATGCCGTGGGCGTACGAGCTTCTGCTGCCGGCATCGCAGAATTCTACAGAAAAGTCGCCGGCTCTATCGTCATAGACAGCCGGGACCGAGAGGCGGCAAGCGAGATAAGAAGGAGTCTTGACATGGACGTGCACGAAACAAACATAACCATGCAAGGAAGAAAAGACGAAGTCAGGCTCGGCAGATACCTGCTGCTACAGTTGCGGAAGTCCATGAATTGACAACAAAAACAATTATCGCCATAATTCCTGTAAAGAAATTTGAAAACGCAAAGAGCCGGCTGTCTTCAGTCCTGAGCCTTGAAGACCGTGTACGGCTTTCGGCGCTCATGCTGCAGGACACGCTTGCGACCCTCGGCAGGTGCAGGTCGCTTGCAGAAATTGCAGTGGTGTCGTCAGACGGCCGGGCCGGCGAGATAGCCAGGAAGCACGGCGCGACCGTCCTTTCACAGGCGCAGGATGCCGGGGTCAATTCTGCAGTCGCGGTTGCTGACAAGTACGCGGCTGACAAGGGCGCAAGCGCGACTTTGGTCATCCCCCAGGACCTCCCGCTCCTTGGCGCTGGAGATATCGACGGCGTCTGCTCTGCCGCGGCAGGCCGCTGCATAGTAATCTGCCCGTCGCTGCGCTATGACGGCACGAACCTGCTCCTGCGAATGCCGCCCAACGTCATTTCCACTTCGTACGACAACGACAGCTACGACTCGCACGTCCGCTCGGCAGAGGCGCAGGGCGCTACCGTGTGCGTCATAGAGCAGGAGCACTTGATGTTTGACATTGACACGCAGGAGGATGCAAGGCAGCTTGCGCAGATGGATCCTCGCGGGATCGTGGCCAAGAACGTGGCTTTATTTCTGAGGGAAAAATTATTGCCGTCACCGTGATGATAGTATGCGCACAGCAGAGCCGTACGACGAAATGAACAGTTCCACCCTTGAGCCTATCTGGAGAGCCCGCGCGTCGCTCTCTGACACGGGGTACTTGACCACGGTTCCGTGCTTTATGTCAAAGACCCTGTCATCGTCCTCTATCAGGACGGAGATGGTGTTCGTTAGCGTCCGCTTTTGCCCAAGCCCAAGCACGCCGACGCCCTTTTCAACTATCTGGCCCTTCACAATCGAAAAGGTCTGCGCCGAGGCTGCCAGCGCGACTGCGCCAAGGACTATGAGGCCGGCGCACAGCACCACGGTCAGGTCCTTCCAGTCAGGCACAAATGCGGGGATGCCTGCCCGGCTTATGTCTGTTCTTTTTAAATAATGGCTGATGTTGGGATATAGACACGCAGAGGTAATGATATCATTATGCATCCTGAGCTGCTGGTGAAGGCACTTGCTGCCATGTCGGAGGAAACGACGCTTGACCGGTTCTGCCAGGACGCCTGCATAGCAAGCAGGTCGGTGGCAAGGAGCCTTGCGGAGGCGCTACTTTCCCGGGGAATCGGCCGGGGCTCTGCAAGCGCCATGTCGTTTTCATCCGGTGACAGGCTTGCGGCGGCCACGCTTGCGCTAGAGGCCGGGTGCGATCCGGAGCGCGTGTCGCAACACTTGACTTGGAAGGACTTTGAGCAACTTGCCGCCGGCGTGCTTTCCTCGCTCGGCTACCAGACGAGGACCAACGTGCGCTTTACAAAGCCGCGCATGGAGCTGGACGTCGTGGGCACGAGCGCCGCGGGCCTTGCGCTTGCAGTCGACTGCAAGCACTGGAAGAGAAGCAACCTCTCGTCGATAGCACAGCATTGCGCCAGACAGGCAAAGAGGGCAGAAGAGCTGCTAAGACGCGAAGAGGGAATATCTATGGCAGTGCCGGTCGTCATGACGCTGCACGCAGAAAAAGTGCACTTTGTGGGCGACGGGATGCCGGTCGTCCCCGTGGCAAAATTTCGCTCGTTTGCGATGGATGTGTCCGGGTTTCTAGATAAAGTCCTCGTAGTCACGCGAGGATCTGCATAACAATAAAGACTGCGACCGTGGTCCCGACAAACACCTTTGTTATGTTCATCGCCCGATCCAGCGCACCGGAATAGTCCTGGAACTGCTTTTCGCCCATCACCTTGACCTCCGACCTGGCGGAAGAGACCTCGTATGCGCATGCACTCGCCCTTGCCTGCGCGACTTTGCATATCTCTGCATAGGCGCTTGCAATGGCGTCCTGGCTGCTAGAGCCGCCAAGCGCAAAATACCCCTCACTTGTCCTCTTGCCAGAAGTGGAATGCGTGTCAGATGAGCACACTTCGAGCATCGTCGCGCCCTGCACCCTTGCCACAACTTTGTCCCGAAGAGCGTTGTCCATGTTGTTCGAGTCGGCCCAGCCGATGGCGTAAGTCCTTCCCTGCGTGACTATGGCAATAGCCGCAAGTCCCGATTGCCCGAGGTCGTGGGAGTTCTGAAGATCATGCCTTACGTCTTCGAGTCTCGCAAAGCCTGCCGAAAATTCGGCCTGCGCTCCGCTGCCTGCCTCGTCGAGGCACTTTTTCGCCGCCGCTACCAAGTCGGAGACATCCTGTTCGCCCAGCTGGGCTCCCATCGCATTGTGGCAGTCTACGAGCAGGAGGTGGTCCATGCCAAGGGTCGCGGCATACGATTCAAGCTCTTTTCTCACGTCCTGCGGCACGTCTTCCATGCCCTTTGGCGCAAGTGATAGCATGAGAAGCGCGCTCTTGCCAAACACTATGGCTGTGGCAGTCGCGTTTCCCTGATGGTGCTGTACCGGAAGCGAGCACGTCTTGCCGCTACCCTCGACCGACGCTCCAGACAGGCCGGCGATGTACCTGTCTACCTCGGCCTTTGAGGGGATGTTAAGCGAGTGGTCCGACACGCTGTGCATAACAAGCGCGCTTTTGGCGAACCTTTCGTAAAGCACGTACGGCAGGTTGCTCCCGCCCACGCTGCCAAACGGACCCGGGTGGACGTCGGGGAGGATTATCGCCGACGGCTGCTGTTGCCTGCTGGGCCCCTGCGGCAGAAACCTGATTATTTTCGTGGACACGGACTCGTCGTGCGCTCTTGATTCAAGGTATTCTTCAAGGCCTCCTGCTTTGTTCTCGGTCCACGCAGAAAGGAACGCCTGCAGGACCCGGAACGTGCTTGGGATCTCGGGTCTTCCTGCCCTGTCGACTAGGGTTGCCCAAGAGATGGCAAGGGCCACGAAAAGGGCGCCAAATCCGAGGCCGACTGGCTCGGTAATGATGATGTTGTACGACTGCGCCGGCACGAAAGCGAAAAAGAATATGAGCGGCTGCACGAGGCATATCGCGATAGCCCTTCCCATGCCTGCCCCAAACACCGACACAAAGATGCTGATGCGCAGGCCGGCGGCAAGGAGCATCCCCGCCACGATGTAGTCTGTAGTCCCCGGCTTGGCAAAGAGCGCGCTTGCGAGGATGCCCACGATGACCGTGATTGCCCACAAAAGGTTTGCAAACGACGTGACGTGCACCACCTTGGACATCTTGTTGACAGGCGTGCCCCTCAGCATCGCAAAGTCGAGGTACGTGAGGCCGAAAAGCGCCGCAAGCCCGAGCGGCAAATGTATTGCAAGGGTTGTAGTATCAGTCTGGAGGTGGAAAACGTGCGATACCACAATGACTACCGCGGCGCAGGCAAGCATCATTGCGTACGACGCCCGGAGCGTGCCGGGAGTCATCCTTGTAAAAGACCATCGTCTATGGATGTTAGAAACGTCGTCCTGCTTTGCCGCAAGCATCGGTGCTCATCCGATCGGGAAAATTATCCTGACGATGACCGAGACGCCAATCATTGCGCCAGCGATAGCCATGACTATCTCGGGCTTGACCTTTATCCCCTTTGTTTCGTCTTCAAAGAACCTGAGAAGGCCAGCGCTTGAAGCCGGCAGCGGGGCGTTCTTCTTCTTGCTGCTCATTTACGGTTCTAGTCACACTCTCTTCTTTTAAATACATTCCGATGCTACTTTGCAGAAAGCGCCCTCATCCTTTCCAGTATGCGCAGGTACGCCTCCAAGAGCTCGGCCTTTTGCCTCTGGGTGGCAGTGTCCTTTTCATCCTTGAGGCCGGAAGCAAGCTCGGCTATCTTGGCCTCGATTATTGCCGCAGAGGCGCCCAGGCTTCCAACGATTATCTGTGCGGGCGGGGCCTGTCCTTCTTTTTTCTGCTCTTCTTTGGGCGCGCTTTGGTACCCGCAGTTGATGCAGCTTGTCTTGTCTGCAAGCTTTACCTGCACGCCTCCGCACTCTGGGCAGGGCTCGCTCACAAGCGTGCCTCCCTTGAGGAGGGCAGACGCGGCGCTCTTTATCCTCGTACCGCCTGTATCAACAGCGGGAGCAGAAGAAGACATAAAGACAGATGGGGTGCACCTGCACAAATATCTATCTTGAGCGAACGTCACTCTCTCTGGCGAAAAAGCCAAGGCCGTTTAAATATTAGGCCAGCCTAATGACTGATACTCGGTGCAGCTGGAGCGCTGGGTCTATTGGCATCATCAGTCACTAACCATTAACCACCAGCACGGCCCTAGGCGGCAGCGGGAAAAATGATCCTCCCCTGCACCTTTGGTCCTTTTTTCGTTCCCTCTCTCACGCATGACAAGGCTTAATAATAGGCATCGTGAAAATCGTGTTACTCGATGGCGGTTATCTGCAAAAAATGCGGCCTCCCTGATGACCTTTGCGCGTGCGGGGAGCTCGACAAGGAAGATGCACGAATTGTCATCCGCCTAGAGACGCGGCGCTGGTCCAAGACTACAACTCTAATAGAGGGCATCAACCCCAAGCTCTCAGACATGCAGAAAATAGTCAAGGACCTGAAAAGCAGTTTTGCCTGCGGGGGGACTGCCAAGGACGGCTTTATCATGCTTCAGGGCGACCACCGGGACGACGTCAAGGGCTATTTGGTAAAGAAAGGCTTTAGTGAAGCTGCGATAGAAGTCCAGTAGTAATAGTGGAAAGAGAGATAAGTTATTTTACTTGCTTCTATAACTAGCGTCAACAGAATTGCTGCGAGACGGTTTGTCTATTCCCTTGCGGCGCTTGCCGTGGCAATCGCGATAACCCTCTTTGCGTGGTATACCGTGACAGTCTTTGTCAACGGCCTAGAACAGGCCCACTTTGATGATGAAGTGCTTGCGACCGTCTTTTCAATAAACAACCGGATGCAGGAGTACGAGCAGGTGCTCTTTGGCGCAAAGGGCCTCTTTGCTTCGTCGCAGCAGGTGGAGAGGGCGGAATGGAAGGCTTTTGTGGACAACCAGCTGATCCATCAGAGGTTCCCCGGGATGCAAGGAATCGGCTTTAGCGAGCGCGTTCCTGCAGACAAGCTCGCATCGCATATCGCAAGCGTGCGCAGCGAAGAAGGGCTTGCAAATTACACCGTGTGGCCGGAAAGCCAAAAACAAGAGTATTATCCTGTCGTGCTAGCCGAACCGGTTGACGCAAGAAACCGGTCGGCGCTCGGCTTTGACGAGTCATCCGAGCAGGTGAGAAACACCGCGATATCCCGGGCCATAGACAGCGGCCAGACAACCATAACCGGCAAGATAACGCTTATCACGGTAACCGAAAACAACACGCAGAGCGGGTTTCTGATGATGGTCCCCGTGTACGAAAACGGCCTGCCGGCAGACACGCCTGACGAGCGCCGCGAAAACATCAAGGGCTTGGTCTTTTCGCCATTCCGCATTAACGACCTGATGGCCGGCATAACCGGCCGAACAGTCCGCGACGTCACGTTTTCCATACACGACGGCGGCTCGCCTGAGAGCCAGAACCTGATGTTCGACCTTGCCGCGGTCGCCGGTACCAAGGAAGCCGACATCGACAGGTCACTTGAAAAAACAGTAATAATGGAGATAGGAAGCAGGCAGTGGATACTAGAGTTTACCGCGCTCGACTCCATACACTCCGGGTTCAACCCCTTCATGCCGTACATAGTGCTCGCCGTCGGTTTGGCGCTCAGCGGCGTGCTGTTTTACGTGATGTACTCGACCAGCAGGCTGCGCGTAGAGACCGCAGAACTTGCCTGGGCTGCAGAAGAGATAGCAAGAGGCAACCTCGATGTCCGGCTTGACTCCAAGCTCCTTGCTTCGCAGGACAGAGTGGGAAGCCTTGCGCGCATATTTGACGAGATGCGCAAAAGCGTCAAGGCCGGCACCGACGACCTGAAGAAGATGAACGAGGATCTCGTGCGTATCGACAAGATGAAGGAGGAATTCTCGTCGATGGTGAGCCATGAGCTAAAGTCGCCGCTCACTCCGATAAAGTTCGGCGCTGACGCGCTCTTGGACCCTGAAAGCTCCGGCAACCTGACGGAGGACCAGAAGGGGCACGCCAGGATGGTCGTGCGCAACGCGACCAAGATGGAGAACCTGATAAATGACCTAATGGACTCGTACAAGCTCGAAATAGACAAGCTGACGTTTGTCATGACCGAAAACGACATCGGGCAGATGGTATCACAATGCGTCGCGGACCTTGCGCCCTACGCCAAGGACAAGGCGATAAGGCTGGAGGCCGATGTAAAGGCGTCCGGCACGATAACGTGCGACAGAAAGAGAATCGACCAGGTCCTGGCAAACCTCGTGAAAAACTCTGTAGATTTCGTGCCGGAAAGCGGGGGCATGATAAAAGTCAAGGTAGAAGACGGTGGCGGCAGAAACGATGTCGCGGTGTTTTCCGTGGAAGACAACGGCGTGGGCATCCCTGCCGACAAGGTGGACAGGCTGTTTGAAAAGTTCTACCAGATAGACACTACTGCAAAAAGAAAGTTCGGCGGAAGCGGCCTTGGCCTGCCGATTTCAAAGGGCATAGTGGAGGCGCACGGGGGCAAGATATGGGCCGACCAGGAGTACACAGGCGGAGCGGCCATCCGGTTCACGTTGCCCAGAGCAAGCCTACAGAGGCCCTGACAACAAGGCATTTAAGCCGGCCGGACGAGTCTTTTCGCCAGTGCACAAGAACAACGTCAGACGACGAGGCAAGCTTGAAGGCAACCTTGCAGAGACCGTGCGCATAGCGTCGATAGTGCAAAAGGGCGTGGAAAGCGGCCGGTCCAGCTACGTCGAGATGAGGGCGCTTGCCCGGCTGACAAGCCAGAACGTCCGGACAAAGGTGCACAAGATCCAGGCCGGCCTGAAAAAGGACGACAGCCTGAACATCCTGCTAAAGGGCGTTGCGACGGACATGTCGGAGGGCTATCCGGACGTGCTGACGCCAAACGGTATAGTCAGAGACGACAAGCTCGACACTCTTCTGTCGCTTGATTCTGACATTGTCATGTGCCTTGAAATAATCGCAACTAAAGACCGGCAAAAGGAAGCAGAAGACGTCCTGAAAGGGCTCGTGGAAGAAAGGAAAAAGTTTGTGGCCGCCCTCAGAGCTTGAGGTGCGTCTTTAGGCCCTTGTAGCGGTTGCGGATGGTCACTTCTGTCACACCTGCCGCCTCTGCCACGTCTTTTTGCGTCTTGTTCTCGCCGTTCATGACGCACGCCACGTACAGCGCGGCCGCAGCGAGGCCCATCGGGTCTTTGCCGGCAGAGATCTTGCCTTCTTCCGCCTTTTTCAGGATTTCAAGGGCCTTTCTCTTTGTCTTTTCTGAAAGACCTGCCTTGCTTGCAATCCTCGCGACACATTTCACCGGGTCGACGACTGGCATTTTCAGGTCCAGTTCACGGATGAGGAGGCGGTAGCACCTTGCGACGTCTTTTTTCTTGATGTTGCTTGCATTTGCAATGTCCTTGAGCGTCCTTGGAGTCTCGGTGTCGCGGCACGCCGCATAGAGCGCCGCCGCTACGAGCGCGGATATAGAGCGCCCGCGGACCAGCCCCTTTTCAAGTGCCTTTCTGTAAACATAAGCTGCCTTTTCAATCACTGCGTCGCCGACTGCGAGCTTGTCCTTGAGCCTGTCAAGCTCGGAGAATGCCTGGCGGAAGTTGCGGTCCACCGGCTCGTGCACCTGGCTCCTGCTGTCCCACGTCCTGAGCCTCTCAATCGTGCTCTTCATGGACGCGGAAAGCGGCTTGCCCGAGGCATCCTTGTCGACCGGGCCGATTATTGTTGCAAGGCCCATGTCGTGCATGGCAAGCGACGTCGGGATGCCTGCCCTGCTCCTGTCCTCGTGCTCTTCCTTTGAGAAGGCGCGCCATTCCGGACCCATCTCTTCTATCCTCTCGCTTACGACGAAACCGCAGTTACCGCAAAACAGTTCTCCGCTGGAGTTGTCTGTTACCATCGAACCCCTGCCACAGCGGGGGCAGCGGTCGCCAAACATAGAGATGTCTTTTACCAATTTCTATTCACCAAAACTCTTTTTTTGTTTCCCTTTTACGGCCTATATTTATATTTTATTCTAATATATAAACATTCTCCCATTGCGGATATCGCGCCGACGCGCCTGCAAAAAACACCCGTCTAGCTCGCATGTTGCAAGAAAAGCCGCGTACGGGCGCAAAGATTGCAAATTGTGTAAAACTCGCGCTCGCTCTTATCTTGGCTTGTGGCGCTTGCGCCTTTCTGCCTTGGCATATTTCTTGCTGCCCGATCTCTGGGCGCTGTAGGCGTGTGTCTTGTTGTTCTCGCGTCTTGCCATGCCTGCACTTGCAATCGACGCGCTATATATTCTATCTATCATCGTCGCCAGCAAAAACATAAATGGCATGGTGCACGACGGAAAGCCATGCAGGGCAACCGCGTTCCAAGGTGGCTTGTCGAAAGCGACCCATCGTGGGAGAAATCAATCGACTTTGATCTGGGCATGTCAAAGTGGACCAAAAAGGGCACCGACATCCAGGCGGTATGTCCGCCAACAGGCATGTTCTGCGATATACTGGGACAGGACGACGCGCAAGGCGGCCTTGCAGACCTGCGGGCAGGCATCGAGCGCATGGGAAGACAGAACGCAAACAACAATCCTGCGCAGGACATTTCAAAATATCTGTCCAGCCGCTACCTCAACCCGGGCATAAACGGGCCGGCGCGCTTTGACCTGAGAAAGATGCGCAAGTTCTAACTTTTTATACCCTGCGTACAGTGCGCATATTGTTTGTCCGTACAGGATGCAATACAAAAGCTGGCCAAGGACGCGGTGAGTAGGTTTGTCAAGCCAGACCAAGTAGTGGGCCTTGGCAGCGGGAGCACGGCCGCATACATCGTCCGGGAGATGGCGAGCCTGAAAGCCAAGGACACACTCCTCTGCGTCCCGACGTCGCTTCAGATAAAAGTCGAGGCAGAGAAATCAGGCCTGCGCTTTGCAGACGAGATCCGCATACCGGACATCGACGTCGTGTTTGATGGCGCCGACCAGATAGACGGCAACTTCGACATGATAAAGGGCGGAGGAGGTGCGCTGCTGCGCGAAAAGATCCTGATTTCTTCTGCCAAGACTGTCGTCATTGTGGCAGACGAAGCCAAGTTTGTCAAGTCGTTTTCAAGATCCGTTCCGATTGAAGTCCACCCGATGGCCCGGACATCGGCCGCGAAAAAGCTAAAAGAGATGGGTGGCAGGCCGGCCATGCGCACGCTTGACAAGGGCTACCCGTTTATTACAGAAAACGGCAACATAATACTGGACACCGCGTTCCAGTCGATTCCCGACCCGGGAAAAACCGAGCTGGAGTTGAAGGGAATTGCCGGAGTGATGGAGGTTGGGCTGTTTACGAGAAAGGCCGACGTATACTACAGGGCAAAGGGGAACGGCACGTTTGAGACAGTCAACCCTGATGCGTAATCAGTAAGGTACGTGCATCATCTTTTTATCCTGCCTTGCCCGAGCTCTGCCTTGTGTCGGACAGCAGCACCCCTGCACCAGCGAAAAAATCTCTGATGACAGAGTTCATCGACTTTCTAAAGACCTTCGGGGTGATAGGGCTTGCCATCGCGTTTGTTATCGGCGCAGCCGCTTCAAAGCTCGTAACGGCGTTTGTGACCGACATCATAACTCCAATAGTCGGGCTTGCGCTGCCTTCCGGCGACCTAAAGACCCTTTCCTACAACGTCACAAACAGCGTCACCGGGGTAACGACAAAATTCTCGTACGGCGACCTGATAGCAAACATCATCGACTTCCTCATAATCGCCTTCATAGTCTTTTTGATGTACAAGGCCCTCTCCCGGTACAAGGTGTTCGGGGTAGAGGACAAGACAAAAAAGACCTAGGCAGGCCTTGCAACGAACTGGCCGTGGCCGAGCGCGTCCTGCGCCACCTGCCCCCCTTCCATCACGACCTTGCCGCGCACCATTGTGAGCACCGGCCACCCCTTCAATTTCCAGCCGTCGTAGATGGAGTAGTCAGAGTACGACTGCAACAGCTCTGGCGTCACCTTTTGCTCAAGGTCCATGTCAACCATCACGAGGTCCGCATCAGAGCCCTGCTGTATTGTGCCCTTTCTCGGGTACATTCCAAATATCCTTGCAGCGTTGTAACTCGTGACTTCTGCTACCCTTTCGACGCTTATCCTGTCGGAGTTGACGCCTTGGTCGAGAAGCACAGGGAGCATCGTGGCGATGCCCGGAAAGCCGGCAAGAGCGGACCACAGGTCGCCCCGTCCCATCTTTATGTCAAGCCTGTTTGCCACATGGTCTGTACCGACCGTGTCGATGATGCCGTTCCGGAGCGCCGACCAGACGCTCTGCACATCGCTCTTTGAGCGTATGGGGGGCACGACCTTGCCCGTAATGCTTGCAAAGTCGTGCGTGTGGGTGAGGTACTGGGGGCAGGTCTCGATGTAATAGTTGGCGTTTCCCTTTTGCCTCTCGGCAAGTATGGCGTCAAGTGCCGCGTTTGAGCCAATATGTACAAAGTAGAGGTTTGCGCCAAACTTTCTGCCAAGCGCCGACACTTTTGCGACGCTCTCCGCCTCCGACTGCGTCGGCCTGCAGTCCGACCACGCCTTCAAGCCGGACAATCCTTTTTCCTTTCCACGCCTGATGTGCTCTGCGCACACCGCAGGATTTTCAGCGTGGACAAGAATTGTAGAGTTTTCTTTTGCTCCGCCCTCTACTATCGCGGACAGAAGCGAGTCGTCCATGTTGACCTCGCCGTCCTTGACGCCGTGCTCGCCGGGCTCCAAGTCCATATAGATGTGGTTGAGGTCGGCCCCCAGGTTCATGTATATTTTCAAAGAGTTGATGCCTTTTTTCTTCAGGTAGGGTATATCCTTGACCTGCTCGCTTCTCAATATCGACGCGTGAATGGCATAGTCGATGTAATGGGTGCCCCTGCTTGCCTGCAACTGTCTTTCGACTGCGCGGTAGTCGCTGTCGTACAGGCGCAGCATGCGCATCATGGTCGTGACGCCTCCGACTGCAGCCGAGCACGATTCAGTCCGCGCCGCCTCGTCAATCGGGGTGTAGACGCCGTAATGGACATGCGGGTCTATTGCGCCGGGGAGGACGTACTTGCCTGCCGCGTTTATCCTCCTCGACGCACTTGCGTTTTGCGACGGCTTTAGCGTCTTTATCCTGCCGCCTTCAATGGCGATGTCGCACTCGACTATCCCGACCTTGGGTATGACTGCAGAAGCATTTGTGATGAGCGTGTCGTACGAGTTTTCCATTCCCGTGCTGTCCGCTAACACTTGCGTGCATGTGCTCTTATGATCTTATCGCTCCGATGTTTTATATTCGGGGTCTTGTTGCATGTGGCTTGCGGGCTGGTAGTTCAGGGGTAGTAATGCTCGCTTCGCAAGCGAGAGGTCGTGGGTTCAAATCCCACCCAGTCCATTCTCTTTCTATGCTACATTTCTCAGCGATTTTTTGAATTCCAGTATGACGCCTCTTTTTGCGTCCACGCCAAATGAAAGCAATTCTCCAGTTTCTAGCGGGATGGACTCTACGACCGAGCCACATGAAGGGCAATGCAGGTCATCTGTAAATTCTGCGATTGATGATGCACACCAATAACAAGAATTGCATAGCAGGAAACTAGCAGCGCTGGACCTGCCCGAGGGTCTCCGTCCCTCTGTCCTTGACAGCTGCTGTTCTAAGTTGTCCATAGGGAATTCGCGAGTAGAAGATGGCACTATAAAAATATTCTGCAATTGTCGTTAACTGCCAGCTCAAATTTCCATTTTTTGGCTAAATTTGGTTTCAGTATCTTACTTTAAGAGATGAGCTGGTACTGTAACAATCGAATCTGCCGTTCATAAGGAGTTGACATGCATTATCGCGGGGCGAATTTCATTCAACGCCAAGCAGCATGTCGTCTGGCCTAGTGCTACAAAAGAGCGGGGTTAACATCCTACAACAGAACATCATCATCTACAACAAAATAGATCTGATGGATTTTAGAATCAGCCACCATCGTCGTCATCACTGTCGCCATTTACGAGGCCGGCTGCCTGAAAGAAACTGGTCAACGCATGTACGTCGTTTATCCCGTAATAGTTTTGCATCGCGCTAATCATTGCATTGTCGTAGTACAGGCGTTGCAACATGTGCATTGGTATCTCTGCTGAACCATTGATGTTAAGCATGTTTGTCAAAAGTGATCAGAGCAGACGGCCAACGATGTAACGCTGTCGCAGAATCCGGTACATTCCTTCAGGTTCTCTACTTGCGTACAATCAGACAAGTCTCATTTTTACCGTGGGAACAAGAGTCCTTGAAGAGCTCTTGAATCGCCACGGGCTTGGTTGCGCCTGTTTCCACACGATGGATTCTACAACCAAGCCGCATAAAGGGCAACGCATATTGTCTGCACGTTCTTTAACTGATGACGCATACCAAAAGCAAGAACTGCACCGCAAGAAAGCGCACTGGATCTTCCCTGCGGGCCTGTCACGCGCAAAAGCGCGGCCATCCCTATTAGACAGAATATCCGATAAAGATCATGGTAGAAACGAAAAAGTTGCTTCTTGAGGCTGAAATTCTGATTGACGTGCCAACAGATATTGTCGAGGATGAAGAAAGGCTGGATGACGTTACAAAGGGATTGAGCAAGGCGCTGACAAAGGGGTTCTACGAGCAAGGAATAGATTTTCAGGTTAGTCGGGTGAGCTTTAGGTTGAAATAAAAAAGAAGGTGCCTGCTGCCATCGTGTCGTCATTACCATCTGACCCGTAGCTGCCCTTCGCTGCCTGTCCCGAATCGCGATGCGCTTTCTGGCATCACATGCCTCTCTTTCTCTCGTCCTCTATGGGCCGCCGTTACTCGGCCGAAGCGATGAAACGATCGTATTGACCAGAGGCGCTATCAGGCCTGAAGCAGCAGTGCTGTCGTCGTTGTTATTGCTACTGTTATTGTCATTGTTGTCGTCGTCAGCAGCCGGGGTGGATGCCTGAGAATTGTTGACCGTGCCGGAAAACGTTTCTACGTGGTAGTTCTGATTGCTTATCCAGGTTAGCAGCGAGTCAAGGTCGTTCATCTCTTCCTGCGACAGAGTGTCCGTCGGGTTGTTGCCTGCGTCCTTTACCGTGAAATCCTGCGGATGCAAAGTCACTACTGCATAGCCGTAGCTTGCAATGGTGCTGTCTATCTTGCTTTCAATCGTGGACAGCGGGGTCTTTGTCGGCGGCTCGGAATCGTAGGTGTAAAAGCCGACTACCTGCGGCATATGGTAGATTCCTTGGGAGTCTTTGATGTCCGAGCCAGCGGTCGCCTTGTACACCTTGTTGCCGGGGCTATCCGGATCGTCAGAGTTGTATATGCTTGCCATTTCTTGGTCAAACTCGGAACTCAAGATTGTAAGGCCCGCTTGGCTGGCTGCCTTTAGCGTGTCGTCATTGTATGCGTTGTATGGGGCTACGAACACGTTGGTTCTGC
>NZ_CAMLDP010000015.1 GCF_946478925.1 uncultured Nitrososphaera sp.
TAGCGTTACCACCAGAGGTAGCGTTACCACCAGAGGTAGCGTTACCACCAGAGGTCATGTTGCCAGTCGAGCCTTCCATCATGGAGCCGCCCATCGTGGCGTGCTGGTCAAGCCATGCCTTTGATGGAACCTGCGCCTCCTTTGGAATGTCGCCAGGAGTCGAGCTGTCGTCGGCGACTACCACAAATGCTCCGCCCTTTACGACATGAGCCATGTTGTGGTCGACACCCACATAGGCGCCCTTCTCAGGGAACGTAGACTCGATCACTGAAGCAGAGCCCACTGGGACCCACCAAGTCTCTTCGTTCCTTTCAGGAGACATGTTCCTGCCCTTGAACGAGCCATCCTTTACGTCAATCTGGCCCGCGATGAAGTGGAAGGAAACTCCCTCGTTCGGTCCTGGAGCCACGATGTACCACCTTGTGAGTTCACCCGGCTTTACCTTAAAGACCGTGGCGTTTGCATTCAGAGTGAGCTTGACTGCGCTACCGACGGCTGGTGCGTACTTGTGTGCCATGCCGTTGGTGAGGATGAGGTCAGGCTGCTGCATTGCAAACTTTGTGATGTTAAATGAGCCTACTGTGCCGTTTGTGCCGGCGAATAGACCCTTGTCTGCGCTGTTGTAGATTTCACCGAATACAACGTAGAACTCCTTTGCCGGCTGCTCGTTTGTCGCGTGGACTACGAATCCGCCGTACATGCCGTTTGCAATGTGCTCCCAGACGCCGTTCAGGCCGTCAGCACCGCAGTGGTACAGAAATGCACCAGAGTTTGGTGTGCTAAAGGTCCAAGACTTGGACTCTCCAGGGGCAACGTTGCCAGAAAGCACTTGACTCGGGCCGATTGCTGCGTGGAAGTCGATGCTGTGGATCTGCTTGCCTTCATTCTTCAAGGTGATTGACACAGTGTCGCCCACGTTTGAGGCCATAACGGGACCAGGAATGGTGCCATTGAAGACCATGGCGTTGTACATTATTCCGCCAGGATGCAGAACGTCGTCAGGAGCCACTTGGACCTCCTTTTCGCTTGCGATCAAGGTATAGTGTCTAGTGACACCAGTTGGGGCAGCCTGTGCAGCTGAAAGTGGGAATCCGTTAAAAAGCGGACTGAAAATTAGTCCCACTACCAGAACACCGGCAGCCAACCCTGCAATGATTGCCTTGTTCATTGCCTCCGATAATCAACGTGATCTATATAAGACTTGTCGAGAGTACGCTTGCTTTTGAATGCAGCATTTGTAAGCGCATTCCTGATGCTATATTCATTTTCTATAATCTACATATTAACATAAATATCTACTAGTATGATATAAGAGATGTTTTTTCTATATATCCCTATATGGAAATATACCATCTATATAGCCTATAACGGGAAATTGATCAAATAGTACTCAATATTGGGTACGTTAATAAGCAACCTCTCCACCTAAGAATCTGCCATGGCTCTCATACCATCACTCATACCGAAGGAAGTCGAGATACAGCGGCTGAGAAAGATTTACGTCTTTTTCATCGTGCTGGCATCCATCGCTTTGTCGGTAGAAGTCGACAACTACGTAGACGGCTCGCTGCACCAGACGTCCATCCGCGACTCGGCCTTTACGCCTGCCCACTGGTGGCTGTACAGCCACTTTGTCGCCCTTCCCGTAGGCTGGGGAATGGTGGCGATGTACGACAGAAGAGTTCCCATCCTACGGGGCCCCGGAAACTCGATGAACACAGGATTAAAGATAACCATCATAGGCTATCTTGCGACCATGTTCACAGTCGGCGTAAACGAAATGTGGCACTTTTGGATGGTCGAAGAGATCTTCTCTGTTCCTAACCACTGGATGTTCAACATGGGTGTCGTAGTGGCATTCATGGGCGCACTTGCATACGTGGTAAGGGTGTACGCAAGGATGGTCGAACTGCAGCAGGAAACGCCGGCCAAGAACCCGCACATAGCAGAGATGTACAAGCTGGCACTGGAAGGCAAGCTGTACAGCAGGTCAATCCCATAAGCACTCTCCCTCCTCTTTTTCATTTTTTATTCTGACTTTTGTACCCAGTGTCTTTAAATTGCCTGTGAACGGCTGTACGGCATTGCCGGCGTATGGCGGTAAGAGGTTTCCAAGGGCGGCCCGCAGGGCCAGAAAGCCCATGCAGGACAACTGGGCCAAGGTGCCCAAGGGCAAGTGGCTGAAATGCACGTATGGCCGGTGCGGCCATGAATGGCAGTACTTTGGCGGCCACAGCTGGGCGGAATGCCCGCTTTGCCACACCACCAGCAAGGTGTCAGTCGCCATCCGCAACTACAAGGAAAACAGAGTTAGCTGACAAAAAGCGAGTTTTCGTCCTTTGCCATCGACAGCTCCACGCTGTTTCTGGGCTTGTCGTGCACTATTAGCAAGGCTCCCGCAGTTTTGTATTTCGTGGCAAGCGTTTGCAGGTGAAAGTTCAAAGTATACAGGTCTGAAAACGACTCGGATTCTATCAGAACGAGGCTGTCGTCGTACAGCTCTAGGCGTGTCCCGCTTTCGGACTTCTCCACTTTAAAGATGTGCCACACAGCCCAGAGGAAAATGTCACGAGATTTTAAATGCTGCCTTGTTCAGCCTTGCCGCGGCTATCGCGGCGGCTACAAGGGCCGCAAGTGCAAGGGCCGCAAACGGAAACTCGGGCGCGTTGCGCACTCCTTGGATCTGCACACTATGATTGCCCGGTGGAACGAAAAAGTCCACGTACACTGTCTTGCCGTCGGCCTTGACTGTGGCGCTGTCGTACGGCTTGCCGTCCATGATGACGGCAACGGTTTGGTTCTGCGTCATCTGCGGGATCTTTATGCTCGCCGGCCCGCCTTTCGGGTTGTAATGCGTGATGTCAAAGGCGATGCTGTCGGTCGCGTTGTCGTACCTCAAGCTGCCCACCTTGGCGATTGCGGTAAAGTCGTACGGTATAAAGCTCCCGTCGCCGGTGGGCAGCGTGGATACCGGCGCGTCAAAGTCGACGCCGGCGCAGCTGTAGTAGTAGACCTTGGCCTTTACGGACGGATCGGGCGACGCTGTAAACGTTGCCTCCTCGCCGGGCTTTAGCACGGGCACGACGTTGCTCCTGACAGAGTCAATGTCCGTCAGGTTTTCATCGTGGACAGAGGCGTAGATAAAGACGTTCCTGAGCTCGGTGCTGCCCGTGTTCTTCATGGTGCCGGCGAGGACGCGTCCTTCCCCCACCGCCATGTTCGTGTAGTTGAGTAAAAGAGTGTCGTAGAAAGGCACGTCGACCTGCTTGGCGCTTGCTACGTATGGCTTGCCTGCCGGCACAACCCCCTCTGCAAGCTGGAACTTGAACGGGGCGCCCTTTGTCGGGTGTATCACGCTCCCGTACAGGTTTTCATAGAGCGTCGAGGCGTGTCCGGAACCGTCAGTGACGTTGAGCGCCATCGTAACGCTCAGCGGCCGTGTGCCGTGGTTGTTGACGATCCCGACTACATTTTTCACCCCGTGCGCGTCCACAAAAGAGTAGTCAGAATTCTTTAGCTCTATAGAATCGTCCGCGTTTGCAACCGCTATTATTGGACATGTGGCAGCAGAAAGCAGAATAATGGACAGCGCGGCCCACGTCAGCAGGCGCATGGACGGTGGTGCACGCCCCGGCAATTTAAAGCCCTCCCCCAGCAACTAGCCGCCGGCGTTCTCGCCGGAAAAGGCAAGGTGGTCGTGGTAGACATTTATCAACTCGTTTATCGCCTCCCCAAAATCGATGTCGCGCTTTTTTTCATGCGACATGTCGGTCCTGATGGACGACAGGCGCTTGTACGTCTGCTCGTCTATTGTCAGTGTCTTTCCCATAATCCTATGGAAAAATGCCCGCAGGATGATATAATATATTTGCCTTGCATTTCATACGAGGAGAGACGTCAGGTACATGACCAGCATGCCTACCGCGATGCCTCCCGCCACCGGCCCGCTCAGGAAGGGTCTGCCTATATTCTCTTCTTTCCGGCCTGCGTACTTGAATATCGCATAGACCACCTGGAACACCGCGCCGGCGCCTACTGCAAGAAACACCACCGACGCGATGGGCGAGGCGACAAAGCCCCCCACCCACGCCCCGAGGATAGCAGGCGCACCAGCGATAAAGCCGAGCGCGGCAAGTCTGGTCACCCTTGGCTTTTCCCTTGCAAGAGGCGCCACGATGGCGAGGCCCTCAGTTGTGTTGTGCAAAGTAAAGCCCACGATGAGAAAGGCTCCCAGCGCGACCTCGCCGGCCACCATCGAGCCGCCTATCGCAAGGCCCTCTCCCATGTTGTGCAGGCCAATCCCTATCGCTATCATGAGCGCCACCGCCATGGGACCTGTCACTTTCGCAGTTGCCGTTGTCTTGCCCCGTTCCATCAGCTTTTCAGATGCGTACAGCAGCGCCACGAACGACACCACCGCCACGGTGGCGATCAGCGCCTGGCCATGGAACGCGCTTGCTACGCTCTTTGCGGCTAGCTCGTTTGCCTCCACTAGCGCGTCTATGCCGAGGAACAGGAGCAGGCCAGCGGTAAAGCTGAGGAAGAACAGGTACTTGCCTGCCGACAGTCTTCTGAGGAACGGGAGCCACAGGAGGCCGATGAGCACAGGGATTATTCCGACGTATGTGCCAAGGAGCGCAAGGAGCGACACCTGCCCTGCATCCGGCGCAGGGGTCAATATTGCTGCCGGGACTGTCTTGGAAAAGCGCACGCCGTCCGAAGTCATGATGCCTACCGTGTAAGGCTTGCCTTCCACCCAGTCAAACGGTATGGCGACTCTGGCCTCGCCAAAGCGAGCAAGGGCCTTTGATGGCTCGATTGCCGCCGGCACTATCCTGTCGTTAACATCCACCTGTGCTATCTCTATTCCCTGCGGACCTGTGTTGCGCACGTGCGCGATTATCAGTTTGCTTGCAAACTCTATTCGCTCGATTGTGACGTCCGGAAGTGGCGCCCCAAAGTTGAGAAGCGTGTTTCCGGGCCACAAAAGAAACGCTATCATCCCTGCCAGTATCACGATAGGTATCAGCGCGCTTGCCGCTAGCTTGGCATTCGTGACGGCCACCACTACCCCATTCACTCCTTTACGAGGAATACTCCTTGCCAGCCCTTCTCTGCAAACTCGGTCTTGTGGGCGTGGAACATGTACTGGCCCGGATACTTGTACGTGAATTCCAAGATGCCACGCTCGCCCTGGCTCATCGTCACCATGTCGGTGTATTCGTCAGGCGTGAGGCTCGTGCCTGTGCGGTACAGGTTAAAGAGGTTGCCGTGCAAATGGAAATTGTTTATCTGGTCAAGTTCCAGTATGTTGACGAGGTACACGCGCACCAGCTTGTCCTTTTGTATCTGAATGGGGTGGTGCATGTAGTAGAACGGGATGCCGTTTACCGTGTAGAAATTGTTCTCGCCATCAAAGTCAGTGTCGTAGCCGTTCATCATCATTACCATCTCGTCTGCAGGAGGCCGGGGCGTCTTGGGGTCAACGATAAAGACGCCGTACAGTCCGTGCCCTATGTGCTCCTCAAGGGGCTGGATGTGGCAGTGGTACAGGAACAGGCCAAAGGGTGCGGCGGTAAACTCGTACGTGAACCGGCCCCCCGGCGCCACCTTTTCAAACACGCCGTCCATTTCAGCCGCATGGATGCCGTGGAAGTGCATCGTGTGCGGCCGGGTGCCGTTGTTGATGAAGTTGATGCGCACAAGGTCGCCTTCAGTGGCGCGAATCGTCGGCCCGGGGACGGTGCCGTTAAACGTCCACGCGTTGAAAAAGACACCTGGCGAGACTTCGTAGGTTTTCCGGTCGTCTGCCACTATCGTGAATTCGCGCAGGGTCGTCCCGTTTGCCAGCTTGGACACGTGCCCGTAATTGAACTCGCGCAGGTACTTGTCAGGATCGACCACCGCGTTTTTCAGGTCCATGCTTTCGTGCTCTGGGTCGAGCACGTCGCCGGTGGTGGCGTACGAAGTGAGGCTGTGGCCCGTCACTATCTTTTCCGTGCCCTGCGCGCTTGCACCAAAGCCGAGGGACGAAAGGGCGACCGCGGTGCCTGCTACTGCCACCGCTACGACTGCCAATAACAATTTGTTACCCGACAACGACAAGCGCGATACGCAGTTGATAGTGTTAGTCTTGATAATAAATGTTAACCTAGTCTAACATTCTTAGACTAGACTATTTCGCGAAGTTTATCTTTGCATCTGCCAAAGTCAATGCTATTGCAGAGGTACTTTGTCCACCTCAAGAATGGAATGTATACACCAAAGGACGCGACTGTTCTCCTGACAAGGGCCCGCGAGCTGGCAGGTGAAGAGGCCATAATCCGCGACTCGCGTGTGTCAAAAAAATACATCGAGTTTGACACCAGCGTCCCGGACGGCACGGAGATAGGCGACCTGGTCGGCAGGCTCCAGAAAATCTCGCCCCTTGCAAGCTATGAGCACATCGTAGAGAGGCACGTGGAAAAAGAGGAAGCAATCGAGAGGGCGATAGAGCTCTTTAACGAGGAGAAGTACTGGGGCACGCACGAGGCGCTTGAAGCAGTCTGGAAGGAGACGCCGTCGGGCCAAGAGCGCGACCTTTTAAACGGCATAATACTCGTCGCGGCGGCGTTCGTGCACGATGAAAAGGACGAGCAGGAGATCTGCATTTCCATTCTCAGGCGCGCAAGGAAAAAGCTCGACGGCGCGAGGGGCAGGTATCACGGCATAGACATGGACAGGTTCGTAGAGCGGGTGCAGGGAATACTGAACTCAGGCGTGATAGAGCGGTTCACTATCTGACTGCCCGAACTACTGCAAGAATCACCGTGCTTATCGCAGACAGCACCAAGAGCGCGCTGCCAAACATCAGGGCTTCAGTAGACTGCGCCGCTTCGCCTGCCGCGACTGCGGCGAGGCTTGCCGCCCACGCAGCGACAAGGACGTATTTTGCGTACTTCATGTCCCACTGTTTTTTCCTGCTGGCGACTGCAATCACCGCCGACAGCGGCGCAAAATATAACAGGCCGATGAGCGAGCTGGCAGTCAGGCCGGCGCCCACTATTGCCGCTTCGTTGTTGAAAGAAAGCGTGTGAAAGACTGACGTGCTCAGGTCAAGTATCCCAAGGAGCGGGTAGACGGACGTGCGCACTGCACCCCTGAGCCAGTCTTGGCCCCGCTCATAGTCTGCGACGTTGGGGCTGAACGAGTAGTACCAGCCGTTAAAGACGTTCATGAAACTTGCGCCGGCCATTGTCTTGAGCGCAAGGCCATCGCGAAATTCGCGCAGCTCCTGCACCTGCGGCGCAAGCTCGCTTCCAAACGCCGCGGTGGCTATCAGGCAGCCGCTCTTTGTGCCGTTGTTGCTATTGTTTGCAGGAGTGCCAGAGTTTGCTCCTAGGCCGGATGCCTTGTACACGGCAACGTCAGAGACGTACTGGTCAGAGTCGGCCACAAGAGAATAGCTTGCGGCCTTGTACGTCTGCAGGCGCTCGGCTACCACTATGCTAGAGCCGGCCGTGTCTCCGGGCGCCAAGTCTTGGACTACTTGGCTCTCGCTCTCTGCAGGGGCCTCTCCTATCGCCACGACCTTGCCGGCGCTGTCGTACAGCGTCGCTATCGCTATCGGGTTTGTCACGGTATCGTTGCCGCTATTTTTGACGCTCACGTTGATGTAGTAGACGCCGAGCACGTCAAGGCGCGAGTTTGACGAGACCAGGGTCAGGCTTGCGGGCTTGTTTTCTGTAAGCTGGCCCACTGCCGAAAGGGAATAGCTGGCGACCTTGTCCACGGTCGCAGGGTCGAGGTAGACCATGTCAAAGGGCGCAAATCCTCCAGGGTTTATCACGCGCAGCTTCGGCGCCTGCTGGTACTGCGAAAGGAGCTTGCCACTTGCGTCATAGAATGACGCCGTTATCAGGATGTCCTTCATGGCGTTTGCAGACTCGTTCTTTATCTCGCCGTAGACATGCAGTATCTTGGACTCGTCTATGTACTTGGTCTCATTCTGGAAGGAAAAGGCGGTCTCTGCGGTGGCGATGTGCTGCGATGCGACAACAGATGACGTCAATAGCGTTGAAATGATGATTGCAACGATCGTCAACAGGCCGCGCGTGTACACACGTTGGATCGGAGTTTTTGGATATTTAAATCTGAAAAACCGGCTGGCAGCAACAATAGATATTAAAAGACGTAGAAGCCAACAGGTGGCGTACTTGGCAGCCGACACCATTTCTGTTGTTGCAGGCCCCTCATCGCCCGAGCTTGCCACCGGTATTGCAAAGCACCTTGGGGCAAAGCTTGTGCCGGCGGAACTGCGGGTTTTCTCTGACGGCGAGAGCAAGATAAGACTCGCCGCGGGCGTCGGCAGGAAATGCGCCGTCGTGCAGTCGGCCTACCCGCCCGTCGACACCCATCTCTTGCAGGCCATGATGATGATTAAAAAGTGCTCTGACGACGGCGCAGAGGTATGCGCCGTAATACCGTACCTCGCCTATGCGAGGCAGGACAGGGCTTTTCTTGAAGGCGAGGCAGTGAGCGTGGCGCTGGTTGCCAAGCTGCTTGCGGCGGCTGGAGCAAAATCGGTCGTCACAGTCGACATCCACAGTGAGTCGGCCCTTGCATTCTTTACAAGCATAGCGAACGTTTCCTCGATACCTCTCCTTGCAGCCCATGCGGCAAGAATGAAGCTCAAAAACACGCTCGTGGTGTCGCCTGACACGGGAGGCATTTGCAGAGCGCAGGAATTTGCAAGGCTGTTAAAGACAGACATGATTGCCCTGAAAAAATCACGCGACAGGAACACCGGCGAAGTCACGGTGGAGCAAAGGATAGATTCTGACGTTTCCGGCCGCGATGCGATACTGATAGACGACATGATAAGCAGTGGCGGCAGTATCGTAAAAGCAGCAGAGGTGCTGCGCAAAAACGGCGCCGGCAAGATATATGCCATGTGCGCGCACGCGCTTTTGATAGGCGACGCGGCTTCAAAAATAGCGGCTGCAGGCGTGCAGGAGGTAATAGCCACCAACTCTATACCGGGCAGGCACGCATCAGTCGACCTGAGCGGGGCGCTTGCGGAGGCCGTGCGCAAGATCTTATTATGACAAAGTTAAATCAGGCTTTTGCCTGCACTATATAGCACACTCTTGGCAAACATGCAGATTGTGTTCCTCGGCACTTCTTCAGCGGCTCCGACTGCTGACCGTGGGCTTTCGTCCATCGCCATAATGCGCGATGGCGAGCTCTTGCTGTTTGACGCCGGCGAGGGCATGCAGCGCAACTTCATCAAGGCCGGCCTAGGCATGAACCGCAAGATGAAGGTGTTTGTCACGCACATGCACGCCGACCACTGCGTCGGCCTGCTCGGGCTGTTGCAGACGATGTCGCTTCAAGGGCGCGAAAGGAGGCTGGACATTTACGGCCAGCCCCGGCTCAAGGAATTCCTGCTTGAAAACATGAGGATAATCAACTTTGGCCTGACCTTCGAAGTTGCAATACACACTATCGAAGGCGAAGGCGTCGTCGTACAGGAAAGCGACTACAAGATAACCTGCTGCGAAGCCAAGCACTCTGTCCCTGCCCTTTCGTACAGGCTGGACGAGTTTGACAGACCCGGTGCCTTCAATGTCGAGCTTGTCAAAAAGATGGGCATACCGGAGGGCGAGCTATACAGCAGGCTGCAGCACGGACAAGACATCGAATACAAGGGCAAGATGGTCAGGTCGGCAGACGTCGTCGGGCCTCCAAGGCCGGGAAGAAAGATAGGCATATCCGGCGACACCAGGCCGACTGAGAAATTGACGAAATTCTTTTCAGGGTGCGACGTGCTGGTGTTCGAGTCGACGTACAGCCACGACAAGATTACCAAGGCGCTTGAAACTTTGCACTCGACGGCCACTGAGGCGGCTACCGTCGCAAAACAGGCCGGCGCAAAAAAGCTGTTCCTGACCCACTTTAGCGCACGCTATGACGAGACATCAGCTCTTGTAAAGGAGGCATCAGCTATACACAAAGACGTCGAGGCTGCAGAGGATTTGAAACAGGTGGACATCCCGTACCCACCATCATCATTATCATCATAGCTTTTTCACAAATCGTGCCAGGCCGTCCGCGTCGCTGACGGAATCAAGGTTTCCCTTGCCTGCCAGGATGTATGCGGCGCCAAAGTTTGGGTATGCTTCCCTGCACGTAAAAAGGGTCAGAATTCCGCCGCGGTGGTCCACCCTGTAGCCGCGACACGGCTCGTGGCCGCGGACCACCACTTTTGTGCCCGTGGCTTGCAGCCACCGCTCTGTTACCACTCTTCCAAAGTGCCTGCCTATGCCCCTCCACGAAGGCTCCCAGTCCTCTCCTTCTTCAAGCGGGCGGGGGTCATTCCACAGCAGTTCTTCCATCACCCGGTTCTGCAGGTGGCTTTTCTGCGCAGTCGCTATTTTCTGCCTCCAGTCGCCTATGGCATCGGTCGGCAGGCCGCCGTGCACCAAAAACAGCGTGTCCTGCACCACGGTGGCAAGCGCCATCAGTCCAAATAGCGCAAGCGTCCTGCTGTAGACAGCCCTTGCTTTCGTACCAAACCTGTCCTCCATGCTGTACGACAGATCGTGTGAGGGAAACGGGAACTCGGCCGGCGCCTCGTGGTTTCCGCGCATCAAGATCACAGAATCGGGGTGCGCGTGTTTCAAGTGGCATATGGCGTACAGCACGCCCATAGAATCACTACCCCTGTCCACATAATCTCCGAGAAACACCATCTTGTTTTCCGGATTTGACAGGAACTTTTCGTAGCCCATCTCATCGAGGATCTGAAAGAGCGTCCGCGAGTCGCCGTGCAGGTCGCTCAATATCGCAAGATTAGCATAATCATATATTTCGACAAGCCCGCCCGTTACGGTTCCGCCGGCTATTTTGCCGCGCTTTTGCTCCTGCTCCAGCGCGGAAATGCCCTGTTCCAGCACCCGCGAAAACTCGGACGGCCCGGCGGTGGCAGAAAGGCGTGCAATCTGCGACAACATGTACTATTGGCCTGCTTGCTAATTACCCCTGCGGAAACGGCTATAATGCACGTACGCATTGCAGGCTCTGTGCAGGATCTGTGGCTTGAAGTGAGGGCTTGTCAGCAGCCGACGGCGGCAACGACAAAAGAGCTTGAATACGAGACGGTGCTCCGTATACCGGCCCTTTCAGAGGCGTTGAAAGCGGTGGAAAAGGCCAGCCTCGACGCGGCAAGAAAGGGAGGAAACACCATGTGGGATTATTCTCGCAAGCTTGACCCCAAAGAAATAGAGAGCGTCATGGGCCTGTTTTCAGGGTCGCAGGAGAGGGACGACGGCAGGTCCACGTCCAGATCGGCAGACTACTTGTACTATGGCAAGTGCTACACCTTGACGCTGTTTGCGTTCAAGTGAAACCATGCGAGTAACGTATTTATTTAAAACAGGTATTCATGCCTGCGTATCGCTATGGTGATTAACGGAGAGTTACTTGCCGCAAGGAAAAAGGTCGCCAGCAAGCGCCCCAAGTTCGTCCGTCAGGAGAGCTGGAGGTACGACAGGCTTGCAGAGAATTGGCGCAAACCAAAGGGCAAGGACAACAAGATGAGAAAGCAAAAGGGCGGATACCCGGCTATAGTCAAGGTCGGCTACCGCGGCCCCAAGGCTGCAAGAGGTCTTCACCCGTCAGGCTACACCGATAACATCGTCTACAACGTCGCGGACCTTTCCGGCCTAGATGCCAAGAAGGACGCAATCAGGCTTGCTCGCACCGTCGGAAGCCGCAAACGCAAAGAGATAATCGAGCAGGCCGCCAAGTCAGGATTCAAGATATTGAACGCAGGCAAGCTTGCTCCAAAGAAAGAGGAAGAAGCAGAGAAGGAGGAGACCAAGTAAAGATGGTCGTCAACATCCGCAAAAAGCGCGAGCTTGTCGCAAGGATTCTCGGCGTGGGCGTAAACCGCGTGCGCTTTGAGCCGGACAAGCTTGAAGACGTTGCCGATTCTATTACCCGCGACAACATCCGCTCGCTGGTCAAGAGCGGCGCCATCTGGACTGTCAAGCCAAAGGGCACTTCAAGGGGCAGGGCGCAGAAAAAGCGCTCGATCTGGAAAGTCCACGGCAAAGGTCAGGGCTCCAAGAAGGGCAAAAAGACCGCAAGGGTCGGCAAGAAAGAGGTGTACGTCGTTCGCGTCCGGTCGATGCGCTACCATCTTCGCGTAATGAAGGAGCGCAAGGACATCACGAACGAAATCTACTGGAACCTCTACAAGCAGGTAAACGGCGGACATGTGAGATCGCTTGCGCACCTGCGCGACCTCGTAAAGGAAGCCAAGACCCGCTAGACGGGTTCCCTACTTTTCCCTTTTTAGTTTCAATACCGCCCTTTTCTTTTCAAAATCCACTATCCTGTCGCCGTCAAACTGCAGCCCTTCTTTTGCCAGAATCTCCTTCTTCATCTTGATGCCAAACCCATATCCGCCAATGCCCCCGTCTGACGCCACCACGCGGTGACACGGAACAACAAAAGGTTCAGGGTTTACGTTCATTATCTTGCCTATTGCCCTTGCCGCTCCGGGGAATCCAAGCGCCTGTGCAAGGTCGCCGTACGTCGTGACCTGCCCTTCCGGCACAGTCCTTAAAAGGTCATAGACGTCCTTTGCGTCAAGCCGGCGGCCAGTCCTCATGCAATCGGGATGCCGTCACGCGTATTTCAAACTTTCAGGATGGCAAGGCCTGTGCCTTCGGCCATTTTTATCATGCGGTCCTTGTGGCTCCCAAGGCCCTTTGCGTCAAGCACGATGTGCGTCACCTTCTCGGCGCTTTTTTCGATCATCTGTGCAAGCATTGCCTCATCAATCGCGTCCAGCGCGTGCTTTGACGCCACTGCCGCAAGCCCGAACTCGGACTCTAGCAAGAGCTTGTTGAACTTTGTCGGATAGTGCGTACCTCCGATTGCGACTCCCACATTTTCACAAGGCGCAACGCCGTTGTTTGCAAGCACGCCAAGAAGAGAGTCGCACATCGCTTTTGCTGCGCTCCGGTCGGCCCACTGCTTTTCCGACGAGCCAAGCTCCACGAAAAGCACGGGCTTTTTCAGCGATGTCGGCCCGTGGTGCGTCGCCTCGATTATAACGTCATATCCTGGCGTGTTTGCGCTTGTTATCGCCTTTAGGTACGCCTTTTGCAGGCTGGGCAGGGCAACGGCTATCTCTTTTGGGTTGCCGCCAAAGGGCGCATCGGAAAAATTGCCCGTGCAATGGCAGGTGAGCGTCGGGATTCCGCTGTCCGACCGGTGCTTTGAGAGGAACACGAACGCCCTTGCATCTGGAAACGTCAAATCAAGCGTCTCCAGAGTCAGCAGGGACGCGTCTGCCACGTACAGCTTGGCGCTGTGCGCGGGCGAGGAAAACGACTGCCCCTCTCCGCCGTCGTGCAGGCCATCCGGCGCAAACCCCTGCTCTGACTTTAAATAGTCGGCCATGGTCACGCCTGCAAGGTCTTGGCTTGAGGCGACAAGTATGAAATCTCTCAACGGGAACCAGCAGTTGTATGTAGAATTTAAATAAATTTATAAATTGTATCGACTTTTCGCTTTATGGCTTATGAGTGATCCGAGAGAGGACCAAGAGGAGGATCTAGACTTATCTTTAGATAACGATAATCAGGGTTTAGAGGACGAAAAGGCTTCCCAGGGCAAAAAAGAGGCGGGGGCGAAGCCAGCTCCTGCGGCAGCAGCGGTAGCGCAGAGCGACAGGCCAGCAAGCGACAGCAGGTTCTTTGCCATCCGCACTACAGGAGGTCAGGAGCGCATGGTCGCAGACATGCTATACACAAAGGTCACGGCCAAAAAGATAGGCATACGCTCAGTCCTGGTGCTTGACAGCTTTAAAGGTTACATAATAGTCGAGGCGCCGGACGCAAACGTCGCGTATGAGGGGCTCGCGGGCATCAGGCATGTGCGCGGCCAGATACGAGGCGACCTGCCGTTCAAGGACATTGAGGGCTACCTCATAAAGAAGCCCACAGTTACTGAACTGAACATCGACGACACGGTCGAGGTCATCGCCGGCCCGTTCAAGGGCATGAAGGCCAAGATAACCCGTGTCGACTATGAGAAGCAGGAGGCGACAGTCGTGCTCCTGGACTCGCCCTACCAGATACCTGTCACCGTGGACGCCAACTACTTGAAAAAGGTAGCCCATTGACTGAAGGATTAAATAAAGAAGGGGGCAAATCCACCGGTACGGCTTTATGGTGTTATTTGCTTGATAGTTGACCTGAACCTGAAGGGCAAGCACGCCATAGTGATAGGCGGTGGCACAGAGGGTGTAAGGAAGGTCAACGCGCTCTTGGGCCAGGACTGCAAGGTCACGGTAATCAGCAACCGCTTTAACAAGTACCTGCGCGACCAAGAAAAGGCAGGCAAGATTGAAACAGTAAAGGCGACGCTAAAGGACGCAAGCATACTTGACAATTATGACAGCCCGTTTTTGGTGCTTGCGTCCACTGACGACAAGGAATTAAACCGCAAGCTGTGCCAGAAGGGGCGGGAAAAGGGCGCCTTTGTTTATTCAGTCGACGACCCGCAGTACAGCGACTTTTCGTACGCCTCTGTCGTCAACATCGAAGGCGTGATGCAGGTCGCCATTTCCACGTCGGGCAAGAGTCCCATAATGGCAAGGCAGGTGCGCATACGCGCCGAGCGCGTACTGAAGCGCATAATAAAAAAGGCGGACATTGAAAACGCCAAACTGCAGGAATTTGCAAGGAACGCGGCAAAGCCGAAACTAAAGACCGTGGAGCAGAGAAAGGAATTTCTATATTCTCTGCTGCATGATTCACGCGTGCAGAACCTTATTAAGGAAGACAGGATTGAAGATGCTAAAAGCACGACGCTTGAGCTTTTGCAAGAGTGGGTGAAAAAGAGCAAATGACGGCGGCAGCAATAAAGGCACACGACTCTTCTTCCTTCGCCCTGCCCATTCAGGTTATCAACGCTAGAGTAACCTACAAGAACGCGCCGATACATCTTTTGGAAAAATTCACGTTCAAAGACGTCGAGGCCGCGCACAGGGCATTCGTTGACGGGGCAGGAGTAGACGAGTGCGTGATACTTCAGACCTGCAACCGCGTCGAGGTGTTTGCGGCAGCAAAGAACGCGGACGAGGCAAGGGTCCTTGAACAGTGGGCCAAGGCCGCCGGCCTTGAAAAGCACGACCTTGCAAGCGTCGAGGTCAGCACGGGCAAGGAGGCGGTGATGCACCTGCTAAAGCTGGCGTCCGGCCTCGACTCGCTAGTGGTGGGCGAGGACCAGATACTAGGGCAGGTCAGGCGCGCATTGGAATTTTCGCGTACAAACCGCTATGCAAGCGCAAACCTGGCGGCGATATTTGACAGGGCACTCAAGGTTGGAAGCAGGGTCAGGACAGCGACAGGCATCAACAAGGGCAACGTATCGATTGCGTCGGTCGCCGTGAATCTTGCCGACGAGTACTTTGACGACATGAAGTCCAAGAGGGTGATGCTTATCGGCTCTGGCGAGGCGGCAAGCCTGGTTGCAAAAGTATTGAAGAACAGCGGAGTCGATTTCATGGTGACAAGCAGGACGTACGAGCGGGCAAGGTCGTTTGCAGAAACGGTGGCAGGAAGGCCGGTCCCGTTTGACGCGGCGCTTGACATGTTTGCGCAACTCGACCTGATATTCGTGGCGTCGACTGCCCCCTACTTTCTCATTACGTACGAGAGGATGCAAGAAGCGGCAAAGGGTCGCAAGGACGCCGTGATGATATTTGACCTGTCAAACCCAAGGACGGTCGATGAAAAGGTGGCGACTATCCATGGCGTGAAACTGATAAACATGGACCAGATAGCAGAGCTTGTAGAAAAGAACATGCGCTCCCGCATGAAGGAGGCACAGGCGGCCGAAAAGATGATTGAAGGTGAGATAAAATCGGTCGACGGCATGATGAAGCGCATGAAGGCAGAGCCTGTGGTGGTGTCGGTGTTCAAAAGCGTCGACGCGATACGCGAGCGTGAGCTGAAAAAGGCGCTTTCGATGCTCGGCAAAAAGGATGGCGCGGACGGCGACGCCAAGGTCATCGAGCAATTGTCGTACGCCATAGTTGAAGGCATACTTTCTACGCCGATGAATTATTTGCGCAAGGAGATAGAGGGAGGCGGCAGGGACAGCGAAGAGCTGATGAAGATGGTAGCCAAGATGTTCAAGTATGAAGACGAGAAAAAGCAGCAATAATAACGGTTTTCCAGACGTCAGGCTCAGGCGCCTCAGAAAGACGCCAGCAATCCGCGACCTCTTCCAAGAGACCCACCTTTCGGTCAAGGACCTTATAGCACCGGTTTTCATCGAGGAGGGCCTGAAAAAGCCGCAGGACATCGGCTCGATGCCGGACATCAAGCGTTTCCCGCTTTCAGGGCTTGCAACTGAAGTGGAAGAGCTGTCGGACCTCGGCGTCAAAGCGGTAATCCTCTTTGGTCTGCCGGCAGAAAAGGACGACAAGGGCTCGCAGGCGTTTGCAGACAAAGGGATTGTTCAAAAAGCAGTCGAGCAGGTGCGCAAGAACTTTGGCGACAAGATTGCAGTGATAACGGACGTCTGCCTCTGCCAGTACACGTCGCACGGCCACTGCGGCATCGTAATAGACGGCAAGATTGACAACGATTCAAGTGCAAGCACGCTCGGCAAAGTCGCGGTGAGCCAGGCGAGGGCCGGCGCGGACATCGTCGCACCGTCTGCCATGATGGACGGCCAGGTGCGCGCGATACGCACCGCGCTTGACGACGCAGGTTTTTCAGACACGGCGATAATGAGCTATTCGTCAAAGCAGGCATCCCCACTGTTTGCGCCGTTCCGGGACGCGGCGCACTCGGCCCCAGAGTTTGGCGACCGCAAGACGTACCAGATGCCCTTTTCAAACCCCCGCGAGTCGATGCGGGAGATAGAGCAGGACATTTCAGAGGGCGTCGATGCGATTATAATAAAACCGGCCATACCGAACCTTGACCTCATCTACCAGGCAAGCAAGGCTACCAGCCTGCCCATATGCGCGTACAGCGTGTCAGGCGAGTACGCGCTCATGAAAGCTGCTGCGATGGAAGGTTGGATAGACGAGGACGCGGTAATGACGGAATTTCTGACTGGAATAAAGAGGGCCGGCGCGGACATGATTATCACGTACCAAGCCAAAAAGATGGCGAGGCTCCTGTCAGAATAGAGTAGACGTTTTTATTCCAGCCTGCCGCCAAACATACATACACATGTTTGCAGCCGACGCGGGGTCCGAGCGCGCAACTAGCATCGAAGACTACCAGAACACCTGCACCGAGTTCATAATCGACATCAGCAAGGACTATAAGGATTGGGTGGACCGCTACCAGCTTGGCGAGCAGGAAACAGCGCGGCGCAAGGGCGTCATCGAGAACATTGTCAAGACCACGAACGACTGGATAAACCGCTTTGGGACTACGATAAAGAAAATAGACATCATCATGAACGACGGCGTCAACAAGATGGCCGAAAACACCGCCGGCTACCCCTTTGGCTTTGAGGCGCTCGTACTTGGAAAGAGCAGATACACGACGCACCCCATAGGCGACGTGAGGATAAACGTCAAGGCGATGCCGAGGCCCGGCAGGCTCGTCAGGATTGGAAACTACCAGAAGGACGAGCTCTTGCTTCTAAATGCCAGCGCGCAGATGGGCTTTGCGCTGAGCCAGGAAAGCAGAAAGGGCGCAGACATACTGGACGACTATATCATAATCGACGCAAAGAACTGCCAGCGGGGCGACGTGCTGTCGCTCACCGTGGTTGCGGAAGAAATTCAGGACGATTACGTGACTGAAAGCCGCGGGTATTCCACGCTCGTGCTGCTTGTCTGAAGAAAAGCAAGGACATGTTTAAATTACCTAGACTAAACGACAGTTATAGCGTGCGACGGTCGTCCAGTTTGGTCTAGGACATCAGATTGCCAATCTGGTAACCCGGGTTCAAATCCCGGCCGTCGCACCATCGTGTTTTCATCGCAAGCCGCAATCGACTTAAAAGCGCGTCTTGCCAATGCTTACAGATTGTAAGACGAACAACAGCACGCGCACAACGAGTCCATAGTGTCGCAGTTCACAAAGCAGGCGGCCTCTTTTGCCAAGATGAAAGAGCATTCCAATGAAGACGAGTTTGAGCTGATGTATTCCCTTACAAAGGTCAACCCGGACGACAATGTCCTTGACGTCGCCTGTGGCCCCGGCATAGTGGCGTGCGCCCTTGCAAGGGTAGCGAGACGCGTGACTGGCATCGACATTACCCCGGCTATGATAGAGCAGGCAAAGATCCTTCAAACAGAAAAGGGACTGAGCAACGTCACGTGGAAGGTGGGCGATGCAAACCCGCTGCCGTACAAAGACTCTACATTTTCGCTCGTGGTCACGAGGTACAGCTTTCACCATTTCCTTGACCCGCGTTCTGTGCTGTACGAAATGAGGCGCGTATGCGCCCCGGGAGGAAGGGTGGCCGTCATAGACGTCACGCCGCTGGAAGGCAAGGCCGACGCCTACAACCGCATGGAAAAGCTGCGTGATTCTTCGCACGCAAGGGCGATGCCGCTTGCAGAGTTGCAGGACATGATGGAGGAGGCAGGCTTGACAGAGCTAGAGACAGGCTTTTACAAGCTCGACGTGGATCTTGAAAAGATATTGAACGCGACGCTAACAAGGCCAAAAGACGCAGAAGAGGTGAGGCGGTTGTTTGCAGACGACCTGAAAACCGGCAGCCTCGGTGTGGGAAGCTACCTAAAAGAAGGCAAGGTTCGTTTTGCGTTTCCCATCACGATAATCGTCGGTAGAAAGAAGAAAAGCGTCTGATGTCATCCTGCGCTTCCGCACGCGCAGAATCCGTACTCGTCGATGCGCTTGCCGCACGTCGGGCACTTTTCCCCGTACTCTACCTCCCACGCGCGCTTGCCGAACAGCTTGAAGTGGTCGTCGTCTTCCTCTGAGAACTCTTCTTCTTTATTCTTCTTGTTTTTCTTTTCTTCCTCTTCAGCCATCCTTCATACCCCGCGCGACGCGGTTCTTGGCGTTTGTCTTTATGATTTCAAGCGCCTTTTCCGCCGCGTCTTTTTTTGGCAGCTGGATCATGAAAACGTTCTGCGAGTTTGTGTACGTTGTCTCGCTTGGGCCCATCGCAATCATGCCGCTTTCTGCAAGCGCCTCAAACCATTCCAGCATGTCGTTTGCATAAAGGAGAAAGTTCTCTTCAAAGTCCGTGTCACGGAACTTTATGTCGACGTCGACAAACACATCGCGCCCGTCGTAAAATATGTCAAGCAGGGTATCGGCAGAAACGCGCTTGCCGTAGATCTTGCCAAGCGTCTCCTCGTATTTCTTGGGACTTACCAGTATGCAAGGCACCTTGCCGCCAGAGAACTCGACTAGCGTGGCCCCCTCCTTGTGCAGGTTGGCCTTGAATTCTTCAAGCGTGGTAAAGTTGCGCTTGGGCACGGCATACTAATTTTGCAGGCACAGGATAAGAGCTTTGTCTTGGTTACGAGCGTCTAGATCCACCCATCCTTACGTCATGCGACGTAGACTGTGTCGTTTTGAAATAAAACAAAGAAAATTGTTTAACGTGTTAACAGAGCATCATATTTGATGTTGGTGATGACTAAAACTTGCCAAGCGAAGACATGGAACGGTTGAAAGAGATATTGCAAAAAGAGATTAACGACATAAGGAAAGGTATCGAAGATAACCGGTTGCGCGATTTTGAAGAGATGGGTCGCACATTCTCCCGTACGGCAGATAGGAACGACCGGATAAGAATAAACACTTTGAGGTGGGTGCTGGGCATGATAGAGACGCTGGATCGTTAGGTAGTACATTATCAGATAATGCTATGATTCTATGATCTAACAACAATGATATATAATATTCAATGATTTTATATATTTGATAATAGAATTGCATTTTATAGATAACTTATGTAGGGATTTTGCTCAAGGCTTTAAAGTAAAGGATCTGTTCTCACGTCAATGTCAAGTAAGACAAAGAAGAAGAGCAGCATGACGCTGACGCTCTCGATATTAATAGTCGGTATCGCGCTTGCGGCGTACGCGTTCATGCCAGTTTCCACTTTTGCGGCCGATCCCGGGAACGGGACAGCAACCACCTCGTCTCCTGCAGATACCGGAGGCGAACAAGGCAGCAGCAGCGACGACAATAACAACAATGACAACCTTCCTGCAGCTACCAGCAACAATAACGATACAAGCTCGACTCCTACTACTAATGATGACCAAGCTCTAACCCCCGACTTGGGTGCTTCAAACAATGAAAATCAGACGGCCGCTGCTACGGCTCCAGACCTTTCCGGGCCTGCAAGCAATGACACCGGCGACAACAACAATACAGTGACGACTCCATCGGAAAATAACGACAACAATAACACAACTGCGGCCACTGAAGCAAACAACAACACTGCTCCAGAGAACAATGACGACAACAATAACACTGCTACGACAGCTCCCAACGACAGCAACATGACAAATAACAACCCATCAGAAAACGGCCCCACCGCGACTAATCCCGGAGAGAACAACACTACAGCAAACGCTCCTAAAGAAAACAGCACGATAACTACTGCCCCACCAGAGAACAATACCGCGACGACTTCAGAGAATAAAGATAACAGCAGCACAACCACGACCTCACCACAGGAGAACAACAGCGGGAACAGTGGCAGCGGAAGCAATGACAACAATAAACCACAGGGCTTCAACAACAATGGCAGCAACAACAACGGTGGCAATAACGAACAAGGCGGAAGCGATCACAACAAGCAGGAGAGAAAGCTACATGACGACAGCAAGGATGTCCAAGGCCCCAAGTTTTACAAGTACAAGCACAAGCAGCATGACAATGAAAACCAAGGCAGTGACGATAACAACAACGGTAGCCACAGAGAAGAGCACTACAGCAGCCAGCACAAAAAGTACTTCAAGTACAAGCACGACTTTACCTACTACGAAAACATAAAGATAATCATACACCACTTTTACTTCAAGGACTTTGCAGGCGCGGACTTTTTCGTGCACTTTGACTACGAGCACCGTACTGGCAATGTGATGATATTCTTTGACCACCCCTTCAAGGGTCACGAATATGACGACGAGGGCCACTTTTACTTTGACGACGACGGCAACGAGTACCAGTGCGACGAATACTACCAGGGCTCAGTGTACTACGAGTTTGAGAACGCCTTCTACAAGTGCAGTGACCTGACTGCAAGCGAGGATTTTGAAGGCGAGTACTAGAACAGCACTCCCAGCATCAGGGCGGGCGTGATGACTTTAAGTCATCATGCCTTGCGCCTTTTTCCTCTTTTCTTTATTGAACAATAATCAAAGATTGATGGAAAATTGGGGTTTAGCGCCGCGTCGGCGCCTGAAGAAAAACAGAGAAGGGGTTTTAGCAGATGCGTATGGACTTGGCCAGCATTATGGCGCGCTGCGAGTCGTCTTCCATCATCTCGTTGTTCTTGTACTTGTTGCTAAAGTAGATGAGGTCTATCATCTTGCAGCGGTCCATCGTCACGACTGCGCTCCCGTTCGTGCCGGCAGTCGTGTTGGCGTTTGTCAGTATGACCAGCTTGTCTACAAAGCCCGTGGTTTTCAGCGTGTTTGATATCTGCTCAAAGCTCTTGGCGTGGTCGCGGTTTATCACGACTGTTATCGCCACCTTTGTTCCGTACGGGTCAGAGAACATGACGTCTACTCCGCTCCCGTTGCTCTTTTGCGGCTTGGCTACCGCGCCCACTTCGTGCGCATAGTTGACGAGGTTGCGCACCGCGTCCTTTACTCCCGATTCGAGCACGGAAACGTCGCTCGTGCTCCTGCGGATCTTTATGAAATCAGATATAGGCACATCCATGACGCTTCCGCGTATGCGCAAGCCTGGATAGACGTTTTTGATGGTCTCGTCGATGGCCTGCTCGTCGATTATTGACGCCTCGCGCTTGCCGGCATTTTCCGTGGCGTGGTACATGATGTTCAGCATAGAGCGCACGTTGCGAAAGTCGGCAAACTCGTCATAGATTACTTTAACCTTTGCCGCAAGGTCGCGCTCCTCTTCTTCGGTAAAGCACTTGCTTGCGTCGTGGAAGCGTATGTACTCCATGATGATGTCAAGTATCTCCTCGTACGTGTTCGAGCCTGCAAGGTCGACCTTGTAGTTGGCCTTTTCCAGCCTGTCAAACACGGACGCGTTTGCCTTGCTGATGTCGTCGTACGAGGACGGGGTGAATATCAACATCAGCGCTGCCGCCGGCACGTGTGCGTTTATCACTGCTTTTACAAACTCGGTCGTCTCCCTGTCGGCGTCAAACTCGTCCAGCTGGAACACCGTCACGCGCCCAAGAAAACGCAGGTTCAAAGACGCAAGGGCTGCCAGGCTTGCGATGATGTCTTCAAGCGTCGAGACGTTTGCCGCGTCCGCCCGGAACTTGCCCTCCACCACCAGCTTTAGTATCGCCACTTCGACGGGCGAATACTCTTTTCTCAGAGTTTCTGAAAGCGCAGTGTAGTTGGGTACAAGCTCGTTGTTCAGCAAGAGTTCCGCCTTGTCGAACAGGCGTTTTCCGGTGATAGAATCCATAAAGCCATAGTTGAATATCTTGCGCGCAGTAGACGACTGCTCTGCTTTTGCCAGCAGGTGCTTTACCACTGCCCTGCGCATCTGGGATATGTACTCGTCGGTGAAGCCTCCGAGCATTGCAGAATACAGGCTGTGCATGTTGCGTGGCGATATCTGCGTCAGGTCGACGTACGATATCACCGTCTTGTCCTCGACTTCCTTGAGCCCCTTTATGTGGAGCGCAAGGTGTGTCTTGCCGGACCCGACATCTTGGATTATCGTGAGCAAGCGAAAGTCCTTGTCGGTGGCCTTGCCTTGTGCGACTTTGCCGTGCAGGTCAGAAAAGCACGCAAGGACAGCCGCCTTGGCCTCCTTATGGCGCTTGCCTCCAAGGATCTTGGCGTCAATCAAGGTCGGAGTCGGGCTGCTTGGGTAAGGGTTTCTGTCCAGCCTGTATGGATACATCCTGCTAGATGCACCTCACAAAGCCGTGCAAGAGGCCCCGGACCATCACGCCCTCGCCACCGCCGGTCGAAAGCTCATACTTGTCCTGGTACTGGCCCGTCAGTTCGCCTACCAGGTGGTAGAAATCGTCACCGGTTATGCCGCATTTTGCGCACACGTCGCTTCGAACCTTTCCCAGCTCTACCCATCCGATAGAGGAGGACGAGTTGGCAAGCGCGCCGTCAAACTCTTTTTTAAAGTCGCCGACGCTCATGCTCCTTGCGGGCGCGGCTGACGCCGACACGCCTTTGGCCTCTGCCCGTTCAGTAACAAGCCTTGCCAGGTTTGAGATATTGTTTGCAAGCGCCTCGACTGCGAGTGAAACCTCGCGGTTTGACGCGCTCACGGTCTCTTCGAGCGACTTTATCAGGTCGTATGTCAGCCTGAACCTCGGGTCGGTATTGAGAAGGCTCTGGATGTAGTGGTCCTTGTGGAAGCAATAGTAGGCGCTTGCGCGCTTGTCCACGAAAACCTGCCCCTTGCTTACGAGGCTCTCCAGTGCAACGTCGATCTCGCCAAATTCCTTGCGAAGATCGGCCTTTTTGGCACCGGCCGACCCCGCAGAAAGGATCCTTTTCTCCAGTCTTTCCTCTGCGGTCATGAGATAGAGGTTCAAAATTGTTATTTAAACCAGAAAGCGACTATTTGCTGCATTGTGGGTGAACTAAATTGAACAAGTGACGAATAACGGTTAATATTGCGCGTCGCCCGCACTTGAGATGGGATGATGATCACTATTACTGCAACATATGATGAAAGTACTAGGGTATCTGACCAAACCTTCCTAATTCTTGCATAATTTAGAATCTTGATTTTGCTCGGCTTGTTATATCACTCACAGCGAGTATTTGCACGATCATCGCCGCGATTGCAACTTGGCAATCTGTGTGTAATTGATTGATTTATGCTTTTACGGTCTTTTGAACGACACCCGAGGGAATGTTACCTTGATGGGGTGTCTGAAGGCAGGATGCGTCATGATGACTTCACCCTTGTTGAGCCTGACTATGTTGCCCTTTGTGTGCTCGCTTAACATGGCGTAAGAGGGTGTCGCAAGTTCTGTAGCGCCGAGCTTGGAAAATGTGTGGGTGCCGGTGTTTTCGTGCAGGGCTCCGTCGACTGTGCTCTTGAACTGCTGGGCAGAAAAAAGCAAGGTATTTCTCGCCTTGCCAGCGATGACCGTCCTCATTATCTGTTCCGCGGTGGCGGACATCCTCTTAACTCCGGGGACAGAGCTAGGCAGAAACCTATTGATCTCATCGACGAATATTATCATGTACTTGCCGGATTCTGCACTTGTCAGGCGCTTGGCCGCATACATCTGGTCTACAGCGCGCATTACGTCACCGACAACCAGCGACTGTTCCTCAAGCGTCGGGAGCCGGGCGATGTCAATGACGTACACTTGGCCCGCCTTGATCTTCTTGACTTCACTGCCCAGATACACGCTAGTCTTGCGCCTGTCTACAAAGAGCGGCGACTTTCTGAACTTGTGCAAATAGCCAAGGAAATGCGCAAGGGCGGATCTGTACGAAACTACCTCTTCCGGGTATTGGGTAAAAGCTGCCAGGTCGCTCCATGTTGTTATCTCGTCAAGGCCGTTCTTGATTGGCCACGACTCGTCAATATGATTGACAATAGACAGGATTTCGTCGTAGCGTGGATCTGCCGTTTGCGAAAACAAGAGCTCAAGCCGGTCATGTATATCGCCAAGCTCGTATGAATACGGCTTGCTGTTTTTGGGCACCAGGACCGAGTTGGGATTGCCGTCGCTTCCCCTTGGCAAACAGTAGATGACGTTTGAAAACGGCTCTGTATCCAGACCCAACAGCTTGAACAATTTCGCATCTTCCTTGCTGAACTTTTCATCATCCTTGGAGTCTATCTGAAGAAGCTCTTGCTCTTTTGTGTTAAAAATAATGATGGCTACGCCTTCTCTTGAGAGCTTTTGAGATGCCGACTGGAGCAGAAAGAGCAGATAGCTGGTCTTGCGATTTCCAGATATGCCGGCTGCATTAATGTGTGCAGTGTCCGGACCTGCCAGGTAAGACACGTCAAGAGAAAATGGGATCTGCAGGCCGTTTGTCAGTTGGATGACTCCGGCGGGCACAGGGTTTAGCATTTCGGGGATGCCGAGAGCATAGAGAACCTCATTTTCATCTGCAAGACTGACCTTTCGGCCGGGCATCACTGGTATGGCTGAGGAAGGGGTATTTGCCAAGATTGCCGCCTTGGCCACCATCATACCATTAGAGTATGCGTCAGCCTCGTCCAACGGCACCACCTGTAGGTTGTCCACTATGCCTATTACCCTGTCAGCTTTCGCATTCTTGACCGACACGAAATCAAACGGTCTAACTATGGCGTCAGCCTCCACCGAGAACCAAAAGTTCTCGATATCGCTGAGGAGGGTCTTGGAGACTATGGTCGAGCCGACTACATCTTTCTTCTGACGTGCGGAGCTTCTCACGTCGCGGGACTCCGGCAACTTGCTGCCATCCATTTTACTGTAGGCAGTATTTTTTAAAAAAGATTCGACTTGAGGACGATTTTTCCAGTGCTAGTAGAAGTATACGACTGATTTTTTGCTTGGCTTGGTAGAAATGCAAATCATCAATCATCAAAAAAATCAGCAGACCCTCCGCCAGAGATAGTATTATCTTGTGAAAATTTTTGTGGTGCCTCTGATCAAATTATCATCATCATGTCTGCATTGCCGACGCTGTCTCGGCCCTCTGGTGCCTCGTCCTTGCGTGCTTTACTGCGGCAAACACGGACAGTATGACTCCTACCCACGCCGCGCCAAGGACAATGTTTTGCGGACTGACATAGATGTACGGTATAGCCTCGTGCAGGTTTGCCTGTATCTCTAGCGCGCCAGCGTGCATGTCAATAAGCGCAGCGTTGTAGCCTTCGTCGTGCGGCGACAGGGTCGACAGTGCCTCAGAGCGGGCGACCATGCCGTCCAGCTGCGCGTTGATTCTTGCAAAATCAGTCCGGTAGGTGGAAAAGAACCACACAGGGTTGCCGGTATCCGGAATGAACCTCTGCGCGAGCCTCGTGTAATCGGCCAGCTGCTGCGGAGTCTGCGCGGACTGGGCCCTTGCGAGCAAACCAGAAGCCTCCTGCAGCGGGTAAATGGACGTATGGTAGCCATAGTACGCAACGCCGGCCCCAAGGACAAGGAACGCAAGGACGCCGGGCAAAAGCAGGCGCTGGCCCACGCTCTTTTGCATGGGGACAGCAACGACGACAACGGCATCTTCCTGTCCTGCTGATTTTTTGGTCTTTTTCTTTTTCTTGCCAAGCTGCGAGTGTGCGATACTGAGGTACGCCACGTAGATGAACCCGATTGTAGGCAATGCGATGAGCGGAGTAAACAGTGCGTTGTGCGAGAATATCGCCACGAATATCGATATGCATCCATAGAGCGCAAAGAATATCTCTAGCAGAGTGGTTTTCGTGAACGGCAGCGCGTACTCTTTGTTGCGCCAGTCTTCGCCCTTTTTCACGATGCCGAACTTTGGTGTCCTCAGAAATTCGCTCTTGCGGCCAAACAGCGCGTCAAACACTGCGACAGAGTTGTTGACAGAGATGCCGGCGCCGAAAAAGTGCAGGAACATGAACTGCAGCCCCTTGTGCTTCCAGCCTTTCTTCCACACCTTGTTTATCACCACTAGGTAGCCGCCGGGACCAAGTGCCGCGTACATGGCAAGCACGAACAAGGGAGCCAGGTTGCTCTCGTAGAGCTTGTAGTTCATCGCAAGGAGCATCGGAAATATCAGAAACTGCGCAAGAAAGAGCGGGTGCGCAATGTGCCGAGTCATGTGTATGAACGACTGGACCTTGGACTCTATGGGCACCTTTCTGTGTGCCACCACGTCTGTAAGCAGCTTTAGCGCGACCTGTATCGAGCCCTTGGCCCAACGGAACTGCTGCCTCTTGGCCGCGTTCATCTGCACCGGCAATTCAGCATCGACGACATAGTCGTCAAGGAACATGCACTTCCAGCCCTTCATCTGCGCCCTGTAGCTCAGGTCCATGTCCTCCACGAGCGTACTAGTCTGCCAGCCACCAGCATCGCTGATGCACGACGTCCTCCAGATGCCGGCGGTGCCGTTAAAGTTCAGAAAGATTCTGCTGAGGCTCTTGGCCTTTTGCTCGACTAGAAAGTGCAGGTCAAGCGACACGGCCTGCGCCTGCGTCATGGAAGAATAGTCCTCGTTCACGTGGCCCCACTTGCACTGCACAAAGCCCATCTTGGGGTCTGAAAAGTAGCGCAAAAGGTGCTTCAGAAACGACGAGGGTGGGATGAAATCGGCATCAAATATCGCGATGAACTCGCCCTTGGCGCTCTTCATGCCGGCTTTGAGCGCGCCGGCCTTGTAGCCTGACCTGTCCGCCCGGCGCACATGCACGATGTCAAAGCCCTTGAAGCGGTATTCGTCGACGATGGAGCGTATCAGGTCGACTGTGTCGTCGTCCGAGTCGTCGAGCACCTGCACCTGCATCTTGTTCTTGGGATAGTCCATTCTGCACACGGCGTCTATCAGGCGTCTTGCGACGTACTTTTCGTTGTACAGCGGCAGCTGCACGGTGACTGTCGGGAGCAGGGCAAGAGGAAGTTCGGGCACCTGGCGCTTGCGCCTTTCATGGACATCGTTGTGGCGCGATTGGATTGCAAGGTAGTAAAAGTTCAGAGTGTAAAACATCGTGACCCAAGTAATGATGAGAAAGATGACGTACAGAAACGTACCTGGACCATACATCACCATTTTTGAGACTATACCTCTATGCAGTATTTAGTATTTATAGCTACTCGGCAGAGCTTCTATTATTATCCGCCTTTCTGGAATATCTTGATCGCCTGCGGCGGGCAGACGTTCTCGCACGCGATGCAGAATATGCAGTCCTTTTCTCTTGCCATGAATGCCTTTTTCTCTGATGCAGGATGACCGG
>NZ_CAMLDP010000016.1 GCF_946478925.1 uncultured Nitrososphaera sp.
TTGCGGATAACGATGTCGTGCATGTTAGTCAGCGTCAGGCGCTCGTCGCCGGCGCCGCTTATCTCATAGACATTGTTTCCCACGATTATCTCTATTTGTACGTGCGAGCCACTCTTTGCCAGATTGTGCTTTATCTTTTCGTCAATGTCGGCGCACGCCTTTTCCGCCCGGACGCCGATTATGCAGTCGCCTCTCAGAGTCAGGTGCTCCTCTTTTGTTATCTCGACGGTCCTTGCGTGCAGCGACTGGACGTTTGGGTGCCCAAAGAATGCGATCTCGTCCTGCAACACGATGTTTCTCTGTTTATCCGTGCGTTATTAAAGTCAATCCTGTGAATGCCGGAAACGGCGTGAGCAATTCTTATTTATCCGGATGCACTTTTGTGCAGTGAGATATGTCTTTCAAGCAGAGACTGGAAGGCTTTGTGTACGATCACCCGACCTTGGCGGCCTTTGCCATTGCAACTGCCGCCGTTTCCGCCATTGCGCTTGCCTTTTCAATGTTCGCTGGGGCCGCAGGTGCACATCAATACCTTCACAAGGACGTGGCGCAGGTCGCTTTCAACGTTGTTTCAAAACCAGGCTGCCTCAACGCCTGAAAAAGGCCCCACCAATCTTGTTTGTTCCCACGTATGTTTTTCCGGTGATCTATAATTCAATTTTCCGCATATCAAGGCGCTAAAGAATTCACAATTCGGTTGGCGGCAAGAGAAAACGAGGTAGACTTAAATTGAACGGTGGAGGCAAATTAGCTCGAATTGTTACCCGCAGCAGCAGGCTATGACCGAGCAATTACTGTATTTTCGCCAGACGGAAGGCTTTACCAGGTAGAATACGCCATTGAAACCGTAAGGCGCGGAACTCTTGCCATTGGAATCAAGGCAAAGGACGGCGTCGTCCTCGCAGTGGAGGAAAAGACGAGAAAGCTACAGATTAACAACGTCACGCAAAAGATCTTCCAAGTCGACGACCACATTGGCGTCGCTGCGGCAGGCTATATCCCTGATGCAAGGACTCAAGTGGACCACGCAAGGTTCTTTGCGCAGAGCAACAGGCTCATCTATGACGAGCCGGTTGACGTCGAGGGCGTCGCCAAGAACATCGCCGACATGGCCCAGCAGTTCACGCAGTATGCAGGCGTGAGGCCGTTTGGCGTCGCGCTCTTGCTTGCAGGAGTCGACAAGAACGGCGCAAACCTGTTCCTCACTGACCCGTCGGGCACCTACATCGGCTATGACGCAATGGCGATAGGCGCAGGCAGCGACCAAGTGACAGACTTCCTCGAAAAGTCGTACAAGCAAGACATCTCTCTTGCAGAGGCGGCTTCACTTGCGATAGAATCCATCTACCTTGTCAGCGAGGACAAGTCCAGCATCAAGCACCTAAAGATGGCCATCATCGACAACAAAACAAAGGCCATGCGCAAGGTTGAAGACGAAGAACTGGAAAAGTACGCGGCTTCTGCCAAGGAAAGGGCAGGCAAGCACCCGGCCTAAGTCAAGGATATAACTGGCTGCGGCCTCACTGCCGCACCTTCCATTTTTCAAGGCTTTTACGAGTTTGTTTTTGTCGCACAGAATCGATGCTACACGCACAAAGTTAATTTAGCGACAAGAGTCAGTTTACCGCATATATGGCAGCAAAAGTAGGCACAAAGGCTCCCAACCTGAACGTTTCCACATGGGTGCAGGGCAAGCCCACAAACATTGACCAGGAAAAGGGCAACGTCGTGGTTGTCGAGGTATTCCAAGTAAACTGCCCCGGCTGCTTCATGTACGGCATCCCCGAGGCGATAGAACTTTACAACAAGTACGGCGAAAGCGGGCTGACGGTGCTCGGCATGGCCACTGCGTTTGAAGACTATGACAAGAACACGCTCGAAAACCTCCAGAAACTGCTGACCACCGGCGAGGTTGTCGGCGAGACGCAAAAGGCGCTGTCGATGTACGGCCAGCTGAAAGGCGGCAAGCTGCCGTACAAGATACCGTTCCCAGTCGGCATGGACATGCTGAAAAAGGAAAACGGGCAGATAACTGAAAGCAAGATAATGGATGTGATAGAGGCAAACGTGCCGGACTATCGCTCGTACAGCGAGAAAGACAGGCAGATTATGATAGAGCGCGTGAAAATGTATTTGCAGGGCAAGGAATACTCGGCCAAGACGTTTGAGGAATACGCCATGCGCGGCACACCTACCTCACTTGTAATCGACAAAAAAGGCAACCTGCGCCACAACCTCTTTGGCGCTACAGGTCAGCTGGAAATAATAGTCGAAGAGCTCTTAAAGGAATAAAGACAAAACATGCAGAACCTCTGGGTGGCGATACCCGACTCTTCTCTTTCAGACGAGCAGACCAAGCGCGACAAGAGCGTCAAGATAGCCCAGTTTGCGCGCGCCTGCTCCATCTTTCGAGTAAAGCGCATATACATCTACCACGACCCGCTTTCGCAGTTTGAGAAGGAAGATCCAATACTTTTGCGCACCGTGCTGCGCTACCTCGACACGCCACAGTATTTGCGCAAGATATTGTACCCTAGGATGACGCAACTGGAATTTGCAGGGATACTGCACCCGATAAAGGCGCCGCACCACAAGCCCGCGCAGGACATCAAGACAGTCAGGGCCGGCGACGTGCGCGCCGGCGTGATTGTTAAAGTGAAAGGCGCGCTGTTTGTGGAGGCCGGCCTTGGCTCGCTAGTTCCGTTTGAGGGGCAGGGCTTTGAGGGCAAGAAGGTAAACGTCAAGTTCACGCAGCCGTACCCGAACCTGCGCGCAACAGAGGCTGCAGACAATGACATCTCGGAGTACTGGGGTTATGAGGTCAAGGAGGTGCCGTCCGTGGTAAAGCTGTTGAGCAGCGTGGAAAAGACTGTCGTAGTCGTCACGTCGAGAAAAGGCAGCTACTTCAAGAACGTCGAGGTCAAGCTTGGCGAGCGCATAAAGGCAAGCGAGAACGTTCTCGTGGTGTTTGGCGCGCCGAGGCACGGGGTGCACGAAATCCTCGCAAAAGAGGGCGCAAACGTGCGGTCCGAGTTTGTCGTGAACATGTTTCCGGCGCAGGCCACCGAGACGGTGCGCCTTGAGGAAGCTATCCTCGGCACGCTTGCGATCCTCAACAGCTCTATTTTGTCCAAGAACTAGCTTTTTCCACTGAATAATTTATAAAAGGAAGCGCAAGACTGTTGCGTTACCTATGGGTCATCGTAAGTATAGCGCCCCAAGAAGGGGTAGTATAGCCTTCCGCCCAAGGGCCAGGGCAAGGAGCCTCGAAGCGAGGGTCCGGACTTGGCCAGAAATGGCGGGAGAAAAGAGCTCCCTGTTGGGGTTTGCAGGTTTCAAGGCTGGCGGTATACACGTTCTAACCATTGACGACAGGGAAAAGACTCCGAACTTTGGCAAGCAGTTGCTGAACGCTGCGACGGTCATCGTGACTCCGCCGATGAAGGTAATCGGCGCTCGCGCGTACAAGACAGATTTGTATGGACAACATGCGATCTTTGATGTATATGCAAAGGACCTGCCAAAGGAAATGTCGCGTCGAGTCGACATCAAGCAGGCCGACGACGCGATGGCAAAGGCAGAGGCCAAAGTCGCGCAGGCAAGCTCTATCATGGCAATCGTTGCAGTTTCCCCAAGCGCGGTCGGCATCTCCCAGAAAAAGCCGTTTGTTTTCGAGCTGGCAGTTTCCGGCAAGGACGCAAAGGCGCAGTTTGAATACGTCAAGGGCATCCTTGGCAAAGAGATGAAGGCAAGCGACATCTTCCAGGCCGGCCAGAACGTTGACGTCTTTGGCATCACACGTGGCAAGGGTGTCGAGGGCCCCATCACGAGGTTTGGCGTCAAGCGCAAGCAGCACAAGTCGAGAAAGAGCGTGCGCGCAGTCGGAACGCTTGGCCCAATATCCCCTGCAGTAGTCATGTACACTGTCGCAAGGCAAGGCCAGCGGGGCTTCCACCAGAGGACCGAGTACAACAAGCGCATATTGATAATGTCAAACACTGAAAAGGATGGACAGCAGAGTTCTATCAACCCCAAGGGCGGATTCAAGCACTTTGGACTCGTCAAGGGCGACTATATCGTCGTAAGGGGCTCGGTTCCGGGCGTTCCAAAGCGCCTGATAAAGATGAGGCACCCAATACGCAACCTTCCAAAGAAGGTCCAGGAGCCAAAGGTTCTGGAGGTAGTTGTCCAGTAATGACAAAGGCAACAATAACAGGCATCGACGGCAAGGACGCAGGAAGTGTCGAGCTTCCAATCGTCTTTGACACGCCGTACCGGCCGGAGGTAATCCACAAGGTGTACGTCAACCTCACTTCGCATACTTATCAGAGGCAGGGTCGCTACCCCGGCGCAGGCGAGAACGTCTCTGCAGAATCCCGAAACACCGGTCTGGGCATCGCACGTCTTGCAAGGGCCCGCGGTGAAGGGTTCCCAAGGGCAGGGCAGGCGGCAGGCGTGGCAGGCGTAAGGCACGGCAGAGTTGCGCACCCGCCAGAGTCGTGGAAGCACATATACAAGAAAATCAACCACAAGGAAAAACAGCTCGGCCTCTGCTCTGCAATAGCGGCGACTGCAAGGCGCGACCTGGTAGAGGGCCGTGGCCACAAGCTCGCAAAAGATGTCAAACTGCCACTAGTAGTTTCAAACGACATTGAATCCGTCGCAAAGGCAAAAGATCTGATAAAGACACTTTCAGCGCTCGGCCTAGAAGACGACCTAGTACGCGCAGGCTCGACCCACAAGGTCCGCTCTGGCACCGCAAGACGCAGGGGCAGATCCGCAAGGGTCGGCACAGGCGCGCTCATAGTAGTCGGAAACGACGCCAAGGCACTTGCAATAAAGTCGATACCAGGCGTAGAAGTCAAGACCGCAAGGGAAATCAGCGTCCTTGACCTGGCGCCGGGCTCAAAGCCAATCAGGCTGACAGTATTTTCGCAGAACGCAATCGAGCAATTGAAGGAAGTCAAGGCTCCGATGCACAAGGTAATGGAGATGATTAGGTAACAATGAGCAAGGCAGAAAACAACAACAAAAAACCGGCTGCGGCAGAAGTGGCAGCGCCGGCAAGCACGGCTATGACTGCAGAAGATGCGACGGTCATAATACTGGCGCCATACGTTACAGAAAAGACATTCAACCAGATAGAGAAGGAAAACAAGCTCTCCTTCATGGTCGCAGACCACGCGTCAAAGCACCAGATAATCGAGGCGATGCGCATACTCTATGAGATAGAGGTGGCAGACGTCAACACGGCGCATACTATTCAGGGCAAAAAGGCATTTGTCAAGTTCAAGGAACCGGAAGGCGCAAGGAACCTTGCGACAAAGCTGGGGCTGGTATAGAATGACGCTCGCTAGGTTTAAAAATGGAAAAGCAGCCGAGGAGAGAGTGATATAGTTGGTACGCGAATTCAAGTTCAAGGGCTATACGCCCGAACAGTTACAGTCACTGTCTATAGAGAACCTTTTGCCGCTTCTCAACTCACGGCAGCGCAGGTCGCTTGACAAGCGCGTCGGCACGTACATGAACGACGAAAAGAGAAAGCTGCGCGAAAAGATAAAGCTGGCACGCGACGGCAAGCTGAAAGGCACAATCAGGACGCACGTCCGTGACATGATAATCCTGCCGGACATGATCGGCCTCACAATAAACGTCCATAACGGCAAAGAATTTGCAGCAGTCGCAATCAGGATGGAAATGGTCGGGCACTACCTTGGCGAGTATGCGATAACTAACAAGAGAGTCCAGCACGGCGCACCAGGTGTCGGCGCTTCGAGGTCCAGCCTCTACGTCCCGCTGAAGTGATGCACATGCCAAAATTTTCTTATTCTTTCCAAAACTTTGACAAGGCCCGCCATGTGCGCGCCGCTGTCCGCGAAAAGAGCATTTCACACAAGCACTCTCGCGAAATTGCAGTCGCCATCAAGGGCATGTCCATTGAAAAGGCCCGCGAGTTCCTCGAAAACGTCGTGGCCAAGAAAATTGCAGTCCCGTACCGCAGGTACCACAACGAAGTCGCGCACAGGACCAATATCCGCGACGGCTTCTCCGCAGGCAGATACCCACAAAAGGCCGCAAACGAGTTCCTCAGGCTTCTCGACAACCTTGAATCAAACGCAGAGTACAAGGGCATGGACCTTGACCGCCTCCGCATAGTGAGCGCAGTGGTCCACAAGGGGACCAAGCTGGAGCGCTTTACTCCGAGGGCCATGGGCAGGTCAAGCCCCAAGATCGACACGCTAGTGCATGTCGAGCTTGTAGCGCAGGAGGTCTCTTCAGAATGAGCGCAGTAAAGAACGTAATGAAAAACACATACCGCAACATGGAAATTGACGAGTTCCTCAGAAGGGAACTCAAGGACGCCGGCTATGGCGGAGTCGAGATCCAAAAGACGCCAGTCGGCGCAAGGATAACCGTTTTCGTGACAAGGCCCGGCCTAGTAATCGGCCGCAAGGGGACAGGCATCAAGGACCTAATGGCCAAGATAGAGCAGAGGTTCGGTTTTCCAAACCCGCAGATCTCGGTGCTTGAAGTAACAAACCCTGAGCTGAACCCGAACATCATGTGCAACAGGATTGCACAGCTCATTGAGCGCGGCACAGCTTTTAGACGTGCATCGATGTGGGCGCTCAACACGATAATGAGCCAAGGAGCGCTTGGGGTTGAAGTTACAATTTCAGGCAAGCTTCGCACAGAGCGCGCCCACTTTGAAAAGCACACGGTGGGCGTGGTGCCAAAGAGCGGCGACATTGCAGGCAAGATAGTCGAGACAGGCGTCGCGTCTGTACTGACAAAAATGGGCCTGATGGGCATACAGCTACGCATCGCATCAAAGGCAGAGCTTCCGCAAGAGTTCCAGATGGTTGAGGGTGGCGCGCAAGCGGCTGCACAACCAGCACAGGCGCTAGCCGCAGAAGAAGGAGCCAAGGAAGAAACGGTAACAGCAACACAAACAACAGGAGCGGAGACAAATGGCCAGGCTTAAGCTAAAGACGCTTCGCGAAATGAACGATACAGATCTTTCGCAAAAGCTTTCAGAAATGAAGGCGGACCTTGCAAAGGTCAGGTCTGAGCAGACTAAAGGCACGCTGAAAAAGCACTCGGGCGAGATTAGGTACATGCGTCGCGACATTGCGCGCATACTTACGCTGCTCAATGAAAGGAAGGCCAAGGCGTAAGATGATAACTGCGGCAAACATCCTTGCGCACGAGCTCATCGGCCTTGACGCAAAAATAATCGAATCAACGAATGCAGCACTCGCCGGCCTTGCAGGCACTGTTGTTTTTGAAACGAGGAACACGCTTGCAATAAGATCCGGCAGCGCGACAAAAATAATTCCAAAAGCAGCAGCGAAAAAAATCGAAATCGCAACTCAAAATGGCGCTTGCTTTATAAGTGGTTCTTCGATGATAGCAAGGCCAGAGGATCGTATATCGCGATTATAATAGAGTGATAGAGATGGTAAGAAACATTGGTGTTTCAGTCATTGCTCCCCGCAAGACGTGCGAGGATGAGCTCTGCCCGTTTCACGGCACGCTCCCGGTGAGGGGCAAACTTGTGACAGGCATCGTGGCAAGTGCCAAGGCCAAAAAGATGGTCGTGGTCACGCAAGAGTACCCGAGGCCAGTCCAGAAATACAAGAGATATGAGAGGTCCAGGTCCAAGGTCCACGCGTACCTCCCGACGTGCATGGATGTCAAAGAGGGCGACGAGGTCAAAATAGCAGAATGCAGACCGCTTTCAAAGACTGTTTCGTTCGTAGTGATTGAGGTGAATACAAAGGATGGCAGCAGGATCTAAGTCAAGAGCAGTTTCGGCCAAGGGCGTAGAGGAATTCCGCCCGTACATCACAAGGGCGCTGCCGGTGACGGCAGAGCTCGTATGCGCCGACAACACTGGCGCAAAGGTGCTGCGCATCGCGCAGGTCACCAGGTACAAGGGAAGACACTCGCGTCTGCCGGCGGCAGCAGTTGGGGACTTTGTCACAGTTACAGTAAAGAAGGGTCCGGCGGAACTGCGCAAGCAGATTTTCGGCGCCGTCATTGTAAGGCAAAAGTACCCTATACGCAGACCAAACGGGGTCCGCGTCGCGTTTGAAGACAACGCCGCGGTGCTCGTGACGCCAGAAGGCGAGATCAAGGGGACTGACATCAAGGGTCCGGTCGCAAGCGAGGCGGCGGAAAAGTGGCCGAGGATTGCAAACCTCGCGGGAATGATAGTCTAGGTGTTTTATTAGAAATGGCAATACATCCAAAACTCTTGCACGTTCCAAAGCACCAGCGCGACAACATGGTCGGCGCTACCTTGTCTGATAACCTGCGCCAGCAGTACAAGAGGCGCAGCGCGCGCGTCATCAAGGGCGACTCGGTCAAGGTCATGCGTGGTGAATACAAGGGAGTAGAGGGCAAGGTCGACAAGGTCAACACCATTGAAGGCACCCTCGAAATTGAAGGCATACAGCGCGAAAAGGTGCGCGGAGGCCAGGTCAAGGTCCCTATCCACGCTTCAAAGGTAATGATTACTGGACTAAAGACGGACGACAAGTACAGGACGGCGATGCTCAGCGGCCAAAAGCAGCAGGCGGCGCCAAAGAAGGAAGAGGCAAAACCAAAAGCCGAAGCAAAGCCAAAGGCTGCAAAGGCAACAAAAAAGAAGCCAAAAGCGCCAAAGAAAAAGAAGACGACATCAGCAAAAAAAGAGGAGGAGACTAGCTAATGGGGAAGAAAGGTGGAGCAACTAGAGTAAAGAGACAGATGGCGCCGACCTTCTGGAACATCAGAAGGAAGGAAAGCCAGTTCGTCATGAGGGTCAAGCCGGGACCGCACCCGAAAAATAGCGCATACCCGCTCGGCATGGTCCTGCGCGACGCAGTCAAGGTGACACACACAGCCAAAGAATCGCAACTGATACTCAATGAAGGCAAGGTCAAAGTCGACGGCATTGTAAGGCGCGACCCGAACCTCGCAGTCGGCCTAATGGATGTGGTAGAGCTTGCAAACGGCCAAGCGTACCGCCTCGTCCCCAAGGACTCGGAACTGCTCGCGCCAGTGGCAGTCGAGGACGCGGAAAAGGCAGTGAAACTAGCCAAGATAACAAGCAAGGTCACGACCAAGGGCAAGAAACTGCAGTACGGCTTCCACGACGGCAAGACGCTCATCACCGACGCCAAGATGAAGGTCGGCGACACGTGCCTGCTCGAGCTTCCAGGTGCAAAGGTAAAGGACCATATCAAGCTAGAGAAGGGCGCGACAGCGCTTATCATTACGGGCGAGAACGCTGGCAAGGTAGGCAAGATCGAGGACTTTCGTGAAGGGCTTTTCTCGCTTCCAACCCGCGCGTTCGTCTCAGTCGACGACAGGACGGTAGAGCTTCCGGTGGAAATGGTCATGGTAGTTGGCAAGGACAAGCCAGTGATAAAGGTGAACTGATAGAATGAGCCAAGTTATGGAAAGCAGTAGCATGAAGAGGATTGCCGTCGACAAGGTGGTCATCAACATCGGCGTCGGCAAGTCCGGCGAGCCGATGGAAAAAGCAAAAAAAGCGCTCACCGAATTGACGGGCCACCAGCCTGCGATAAGGGGTGCAAGAAAGACTGTGCGCGACTTTGGCATCCACCAGGGCGAGCCGATAGGCGCCATGGTAACTCTCAGACGCGAAGAAGCAGTTGAATTCCTAAAGCGCGTCGTTGCAGCAAAAAAGAACGTGCTAAAAGAATCCTCGTTTGACAATTTCGGCAACCTTTCAATTGGTATCCACGAGCACATCGACATCCCCGGCACAAAATACAACCCAGAGATCGGCATCTTTGGAATGGACGTAAACATCGTCCTCGTGAGGCCAGGATACAGGATTGCTCGCAAGAGCAGAAAACGCGCCAAGATAGGCAAGAGTCACAGGATAACCAAAGAGGACGCCGTTGCCTACTTTAAGGAACAGTACGGAGCGGAGGTACAGTAATCAAAATGCCTAAACCAAGAGAATACGCGACAACGGGCCGCAAGCAGCTTGCGCATGGAAGAGGAGTGCGCTGGTGCAAAAGGTGCGGTTCATATAACGGACTTATCAGAAAATACAACCTGATGCTTTGCAGACAGTGCTTCAGGGAAGTGGCTGAAAGCCTGGGATTCAAGAAATTCGAGTAGGTGTAGTAGAGAGAGATGCCAGCACTAAACGTCCTGTCAAACATGTTCACTACCATCTACAACAACGAGACCCGGAGAAAGAGAGAATGCATCGTGCTTCCGTCGTCCAAATTCGCAAGCGAGGTGCTCCGCGTGATGCAAAAGCACCGCTACATCGGCGAATTTGAGCAGGTGGACGACGGCAGGGCAGGCAAGTTCCGCATACAGCTACTGGCCAAGATAAACAAATGTGGCATTATCACCCCGCGCTTTTCCGTGAAAAAAGACGCGTACTTTGACTGGGAGAGACAGTTTTTGCCGGCATACAGCATGGGCATACTGCTAGTCTCGACCAGCAAGGGCATCATGTCCCACCACGAGGCGCAGGAGCAGGGATTAGGAGGAGTTCTAGTTGGCTACGTCTACTGAGCAGCCAGCGGCAATAATGGCAGAAGTCGCCATACCAGCAAGCGTCAAGGTAACAAAGGAAGGAAGCTTCCTCACAGTCAAGGGCAAGCTGGGTACTGTCAAGAAGGACTTTTTGAAACTTCCTGCCACGGTGACGGTTGAGGGCAACAAGGTAATGATAAAGCCGTACGGCACGAGAAAGCGCGACCTTGCAGTGGCCAACACAGCAAAGAGCATCGTGACTAGCATGGTAAAAGGCGTCGAAAAAGGCTACACGTACAAGGTCAAGATAATATTTGCGCACTTTCCAATCGCAGTAAAGGTAAAGGGCAAAGAGGTCCACGTGGAGAACTTTTTCGGCGAGCGCTCTGCCCGCACTGCCAAGATCCAGGGCGACGCGACCAAAGTCGAGGTCCAAGGCGAAGACGTCGTCGTAAAGGGTCCGAGCCTTGAAGACGTGTCGCAGACTGCCGCAAACATCGAGCAGTCAACCAAGATAAAGGACAAGGACCAGCGTGTCTTCCTCGACGGGCTGTACGTCTACGCCCGCGAAGAAGGCATGTGAGGTTTTTCCCTCCCCTTTTCTACCGCAATTTTTGCAAAGTGCTCTTGTCGTAACGTTTGTCCTGTCATATCACATTTTTTGTTTGCAAAGCAAAATTCTAAACATTTATTTTGTGCATGGAATTTGCGTATACTTGCGCCGCTGTAGCTCAGCATGGTAGAGCAAATTCAAAGCGCAATATTGTGCTTCGGAGCTTAACTGGCTGTTAACCAGTGGGTCACCAGTTCGAGTCTGGTCAGCGGCGCCATGTATAATTTCTCTACGATAGCTTTATAGCATTTCAGAATAGCTTCACGTCAACATTACGTGAACACCCGAGTTGTCCAAAGATAACGAGCAGGCCGGCGGCAGCGACAAAATAGAGGAGCAGCTAAAGGGAAAGACACTGCAGGTGTACATGTACATGATAAAGAGAAAAGAGCCTGTGGGAGTGCGCGAAGTGCAGCGCGACCTTGACTTTTCAAGCCCCAGCGTGGCCAACTACCATATTGACAAGCTCGTGCAGCTGGCGCTCGTAGGACAGGACGAGTACGGCCGATATTACATAATCCAAAAGGTGCAGGTCGGTGTGCTGCAGGCATTTGTCAACGTCGGCGGGATTGCTGTTCCCCGGCTATCATTCTTTGCGGCATTTTTCACGACGATGCTAATCGCGTACGTCGTCCTGAACGTTAACAACCTGGACGTCTTTGCGATAGGCTTTGCGGTGGCTGGCGCCGTCGCCTTTTGGATAGAAACGTTAAGAGTGTGGATAAAGCGCCCTATTTCATAATTCGAGTTTTGAAATATTGGTATTTTATCCAAGCGGGACAATATCGAGCGCTATCGCGTCGGCAAGGAGGTCGAGATGCTTGCTTGCCACCACGTACCCGTTCTTGATGTCGGTCGATGCGACCCACCTGTTCGTGGAACTGAAAAGGCGCTCTTTTTTCATCCTCTTTTCAACTTCCTCGACGTTGAGCTCCCTTTCCTCCACTTCCTGTGTCTCGGTGTGCTTTATCGTGAGCAGAATCTTTCTGACTAGGACCCTGTTGCCAAAGCGCCGGGAAAAGTCCCTTGCGCCTTCGTCGATTTCAACGAGCTTTATCTTGATCTGAAAGCGGTTGAGGGCGTCCCTGCTTGTCAGGACCCTCTCGTCAACAAACCTGTCGTAACTCATGAGCCTGCTCCGGTTCTCTCTCAATCATTAATAAGCATTCATTTTGGGACAAAGTGGTAGAACGGCGCGCCTTCTGCGTTCACGCCGCATTTGTCCATCCTGACCTTCATTCCATTGCACAGCTTTTTGTCGCCGTCAAATGAGCCTACGAGCCTAAAGCCATTCATTTCTATAATGCCAAAAACCCCTTCGTGTCCACGAACGTGCGAAGTCGCAAACTCGACCAGAATGCCTGTCTTGTCCACTTTTTTCAGCACAGCCTTGCCAAAGCATTCCGGACAGGAAGGCGACGGCGGCCAGGCCCTTTTCCCACATTTCGTGCACATCGGCACCAAGAACTCGCCCTTTTTCAGATAGTCAATAAAGTTAAGCGCCAAGCACCATCACCGTCGCCGACGAGCCGGCGGCAGCAAGGTTGTGCACGAGGCCGGTCTTGCAGCCTTGCACTTGCCTTTTTCCCGCCCTGCCGGACAGTTGCAGCGTTATCTCGGCGACCTGCGCCACGCCGGTGGCTCCCACTGGGTGGCCGCAGCCGAGTATCCCGCCCCGTAGGTTTATCGCGATTTCCTGCTGTTCAACGAACTTGCCTCCTTTTCCCTTTTGCGCAAAGCCTAGATCCTCGTACGCCATTATCTCAAGAATTGTAAACGCGTCGTGCAGCTCGGCGACATCCACCTGCGACGGCTTTATCCCGGCCATCTTGTACGCGTCGCGCGCAGCCCTCTTGGCTGTTTCGAGTGTCGTCAAGTCGTCCATGCTTGCAAAGCTGGCACCGGCTGTCTGCTGGCCGATTCCCTTTATCCATACCGGGTTTTCAGTTTTTTTCGCCCTTTGCTCTGAGAGCAGGAGCACGGCCGAGGCGCCGTCGCACGGCGCCGAGCAGTCGAGGAGCTTTACCGGCTCGGCTATCATTTTCGATTCCATCACCTCTTTTAGAGTCACGGGCTTTTGAAAGAGCGCGTTCTTGTTTTTTGCGGCGTTTCTGTGGTTCTTGACTGACACATGGGCCATCTGCTCTTCAGTTGTCCCAAAGCGCCTCATGTGCGAGCGGGCAAACATCGACGCCCAGTGTACTGGAAAGTTGAATGAGCCCCGGGTGACGTCCCAGACGAGCCTGTTTCCCTCGCTGCGAGCCTTTTCTGCGCCTACCACAAGCGCCGAGTCGCACAGGCCAGACGCAATCAGCGAATACGCAGTGGCAATCGCGTTCGTCCCGGAATTGCAGAGGTTGTCAACCCGCTGCGACATCTTGGGCGTTACCCCGAGCATTTCAGAGACTATAGTCGAGCCGTATTGCTCTGTAGCACACGTGGAGAAGAGTACGGCATCGACGCTCTTGCCATAGCTTTTCAGAATCTCGACGCAGGGCTCGCAGGCGATGTCAAAAATCGATCTTTCTGTCGCCTTTGTGAATTTCGAGGTTGCCGCAGCCGAGATAGCTACCCTGCCCACTTTAAAAGGTTGACAACAGTTCCCTAAATGAACTTTCTGCGTCCTGTACAGGATTGAACTGCAATATCGGCAGGGTGACTCCCGAGTCGGAAAACCTGGAAAGCGCCTTTCTGCATTCCTCTTTTGTGCCACAGACCGTCAGCTCCTCTAGCATCTTTAGTGAGACCTGCCCTGCAGCCGCGTCGCCGCCGTTCTTTTGGTACTCGGCTGAAATGCGCTCGACCTCGTCGCGGTAGCCGTTCTCTGCAAGGAACCTGCTATAGTACTTTCCGACTGCAACGTAGAATGCGAGGGTCTTTGCCGCACGCGCCCGGGCTTTTTCCGGCTCTTTATCCGACACGGCGCAGATGAGCGAAAGCGCGACCTCGAAATTGCCTGCTGCTGTAGCTCTTGCTCTCAGTTCCGGCACCGTTGCTTTCAGCTCTTCAAGCGGGCGCATGTAAAGGAGCACGCCATCTGCCTTTTCTGCGGCAAGCGCAAGCATACGCCTGTTGACTGCCGCAAGGAAAATTGGAATGTGCTTTCTGAAGGGCGTATTCAGCATCTTGAAGTTGTTTATCTTGAAAAACTCGCCGGAATAGTTGACCCGCTCGCCAGACGTCATCAGCCGGATGCACTCGACATACTCTTTCATCCGAGATGCAGGCTTTACAAATTCCACTCCATGCCAGTTCTCGACTATGGCCTCCGTGCTCGTGCCAAGGCCGATGACTGTTCTGTTGCCTGAAATCATGTCAAGCGTGGCTGCGCCCATCGCTATCGTGGCAGGAGTCCTTGAAAAAATGCTAACAATCGATGTACCAAGCCTGACTTTTTTTGTGGCCTGTGCCACTGCACCGAGCGTGGCAAAAGACTCGCGGCCCCACGACTCTGGGACCCATATTGAATCCACATTTTTTTGCCCGTCTGCAAGGCTTGCGCACCGGAGCACGTCCTCCATAGAAAGGAGTGGCCCGAGACTGTACCCAACTTTCATCATGAGATGTGCGCAGCCTGCATTTCCTTTGTCGCTTCCTCGATATCCTTGTGCGAGTCGATGGAGCGCCAAAAGACGCTGTCGTAGGTGGTTGCCCGGAGCTTTCCTTCCTTTGCCAGCGCAGGCAGGGCGGTCATCTCTATGTTGCCATTTTCAGGCAGGTACGAAAACACTTCGTTCGTGAAATGGTAGACGCCTGCATTTATCCACCTGTCCTTTATCCGGGGCTTTTCCACAAAACCGAGCACCTTGTTCGACTTGTCCACCTCGACCACGCCGTATGGGCTGCGCAAGGGCACGAGTGCAAGCGCGTGCGCCGACCCGCCGTCGCGCAATTTTGAAGGATCGAGGTTTGAGAGTATGTCGCCGTTTAGCATGAAAAACTCGCTCTGGCCGGAAAGAAGACCCTCCGCGTTCTTGAGCGCGCCGCCGGTGCCTAGCGGCTCTTCCTCAACGGCGTAGCCGACCTTGACTCCGAGCCTGCTTCCGCTTCCAATGTGGTTTATTATCTGCTCCTTCAGGTATCCTACGCAGATTATGAACTCCTTTATGCCGTTTCCGGCCAGCCACTTTATCTGCCACTCGATTATCGGGAGGTTTGATACCTCTATCATGGGCTTTGGTATCTGGTCTGTCAATGGTTTCAGGCGCTTGCCAAAGCCACCCGCAAGTATTACTGCTTTCATGTCCCAGAATTCCTGTATAATCGTATAAAATGTTATCCGGACTCTGTCAAAAGCCAGTGTATCTCTTGATAACATTCTGTGCACACTTCCTTGTCCTCGGTGTGCACGCAAGAGTAAGTCCTGTCGGCCTGAGAGCTGCAGCGCGCGCAGACTGGCAAAAAATTACCTTGAAGCCTGCGATGGCTTGCTTGCTACACGCCTGTCGCTTGCGGCCTTCCAGGCGCCGAGGCCTACCAGGATTGCGCCCATGCCAATCGTGCTCCCGATTGTGCGCATCGCGCCCGATGCGTTTGCAGAGGCAAGAGCCCCCTGCGCGATTAAGGCAAGCATACCGGCGATTATCAGGCCGCCATTTACAAACAAGAGCGCCATGACTGCCTTTGACGGCTCTTTTCTTGCAATGACAAAAGCGATTATCGACATTATCACCGCGCCTCCTCCAAATCCGCCGCCCCTCACTGACTCGTCAAGTGGGAGAAACCCCCTGTGGTCCGGGCTAGAGCCGGCGGCTGCAGCATCTGCGCCGTATATCACCAAAAGCACCAGCGAGGCGACGAGCAGGCCGATTGCAATCTTGACCTTGGCCATTTTGTATTATTAAAGGGCAATCAGATTTAATAAACGTACCCGGGTTTGCAATGGTGTGCCCAAGGACATCAAAGAGGTCCTCTATGCAGTAATTGACCGCATAGGCAGGGAAAAGATCCGCGCAGACGTCAGCTCCAACATTGAATCGTCAAGGAAATATTGTTCCGAAATAATAGACAGGTGCACGCAGGACCTTGGCGACGAGGCAAACGACGAGACCCTCGGGACATTGTGTGAGGCGCTCTTGCATTTTATGCTCACTGCATCGCTTCTGCCGTCAGAAAGAAAAGTGACTGTGGACGGGACAGAGCTGGACGTGGTCGTGCCGTCTGTAAAGAGCCTTGCAAAAAGCCCCGACAAGGCGCTTGTCATACAGGTTTTGAAAACAAATGTAGATACGGTCAGGATAAAGCAGGCGCAGGCTGTCCAGAAAAATGTTGAAAACTTGTGGATAATTTCTGCAAGAAAGGTTGACTACAAAGGCAGGAATTACCATCTTGGCAGTGCAAAATTCCAATATTCATCGGTAGTTTCAGACATACACGCCTTTCTTGCGCGCAAGGGCGTCAGCAGCCTAAAAATGCTGCATGGCTAGGCGAGGACTGTTTCTGTAACGCCTGCCTTTCCAAGAAGCCTGCCTACCTCTTTGTAGTCGGGATTTTTCATTTCCGGAAGCACCGCAAGCACGGGCACGCCTGCAAGCCTCTGTATCACATGCGGCGCGTTCTTTTCCACGGCACTCGGCCTTTTTGGCATCATGTTGAAAATTATCCCCCGGACATCAAGGCCGAATTCGCGGCAGGCACGCACCGTAAGAAGGGTGTGGTTCAGGGTGCCAAGGCGCGGGTGCGTCACTATCACCACGGGCACGCCTGCAAGCCGTATAAAATCCGCGATAAACTCGCGCTCTGTCAGGGGCACCATCAGGCCCCCGATGCCCTCGACGACTACGAACTGGTGCTTTATCCCCAGTTTTTTCAGCGGGAACAGCGCCCCATGGACGTCCGGAGGGCTTTTCTTCAGGATCTGCGCGGCCATAAGTGGAGATGCAGGCACCCTGAAAAAGACAGGGTTCAGCTCATCGTCAGGCTCGACGGTTCCTGCGGCCTCTGCAAGGATGGCAGTATCCTCCGACTTGAATTTCTTTGAATGATATTTTGCGCCCGTCGCAAACGGCTTCATGGCAACAACGTCTATGCCCCTTTTCCTCAAGAGCCATGCGATGCCGGCCGCAACAACGGTCTTGCCGACACCAGTGTCGGTGCCCGTCACAAACACGCCGCGCATGGAAATAATTAGATAGAGCAAGGGGTTGCATTTAACCTATGAGCGATCCTGGCCTACAAGACGCCGACAGGAATTTTGTCTGGCACCCCTACACCCAGATGAAGGACTGGGAAAAGCAGGACAACAGAGTCATCGTGCGGGGCGAGGGCTTTTACATGGTCGACGACGAGGGCAGGCGATACCTCGACGGGACCGCGAGCATGTGGTGCAACGTGTGGGGCCACGGGCAGAACGAGGTGGTCGAGGCAATGCGCGAGCAGCTTGGGCACCTGCAGCATTCCACGCTGTTTGGCCTTGCAAACGAGCCATCCGCGCGCCTTGCAGAGCGATTGATAAAACTGACAAAAGGCATGGACCGCGTATTTTACACGGACAACGGCTCGACTGCGATTGAAGCCGCGTTAAAGATGGCGCTTCAGTACTGGCAGAATCGCGGAAAGCCGGAAAAGAAGGTGTTCGTGTCGCTTGAGGGAGGATACCACGGCGACACGGTCGGCGCCATGTCGGTTGGGTACATCGAGCAGTTCTTTGGCGCATACAAGCCGCTCTTGGCCAAGGTGAGCAGGGCGCCAAGCCCCCTTCTCTATGGAAGCAAATTCAAAAGCGAGCAAGACTTGGTCGAGCATTGCTTGGAGCAGACGGAAAAGACGATGAAAAAGCTGGACGGAAAATGTGCCGGCCTAGTCATGGAAAGTGGCGCCCAGATAGCAGGAGGCGTGGTCGTATACCCGAAAAACTATCAGCAGAAAATTTCAGAATTGTGCAAGAAATACGACATCCTTTTGATCCTTGACGAAATCGCGACCGGCTTTGGTAGGCTTGGCAACATGGTCGAGTACCTGGCGCAAAAGTCAAAACCTGACATTGTCTGCATGGGAAAGGCGCTCACCGCAGGCTACTTTCCACTTGCAGTCACGCTGGCGCAGGAAAAGATCTATGACGCGTTTCTCGGCAATTACGAGAAAAACAAGCATTTCTACCATGGCCACACGTTTACCGGCCATCCTGTGGGCTGCTCCGCTGCACTTGCAAACCTTGAACTTTACGAAAAACGCAATTTGATGCAACAAATCAGAGAAAATGCACAGTACATCAAGCAGAGGCTGCGCGAATTCGAAGAAATTGGCATCGTTGCGGACGTACGGCACAAGGGAATGCTGGCAGGGATAGAGCTTGCACGAAACGGCAAGCCCATCAGCCACCTCAAGAACAAGGAGCGCATTAACTACTTTATAGAAAGAGAGTCGCTTGCGATGGGCGTGCACCTGCGCGCACTTGGCAACATCATGGTTGTCATCCCACCTCTTGCGATTGGCAGAAACGACCTGGAAAAGATGATGGACGCCCACTTAGAACTGGCAAAAAAGGTTGAAAAACTGTAGCAGCTATTTTTGCCCTATTTGGCGCAGTTCCTTGTAGAGGGTCGCCTTGGAAACTCCCAGTTCCCTAGCAATCCTTGCCTTTGAGCGGTTCTCCGCAAGCATCAGGATTAGCCGGTCCTTGTCGAGCACCTTTTGGGGCCTGCCTATCCCGCGGCCGGCAGCCCTTGCGCGCTCCATGCCATCCTTTGTGCGCTGGACGAGCATCTCGCGCTCGCGCTCTGCCACCCAGGTGAGTATACCTATCATCAGTTTCCTGACGCTTGGCTCCGTCGTCTGCAGAAACGACTCGCGGGGCGAGCACGACAGCAGTGGTGCGTATTGCTCAATCACCTTGATGGCGTCAAGGGTATCCCAGAAGGTCCTTCCGACCCGCGATAATTCATAGACTAGCACCGCGTCAACCTGCGCGGTCTTGACCATTTCCACAAGATCGCAGAATCCTCGTCTTTGGGCCGCCGGAACCCTGCCGGAAACGGCCGAATCTTCGAAAAAGTCAAGGATCTGAAAGTTGTTGTCACGGGCCCACTTTTCAAGCGCCAGCTTTTGGTTCTGGACGGTCTGCTCTTCGGTGCTGACCCGCAGGTAGGCAAACGCGTATTTCATGGCTGTCTTTTGCCGGCGTGGCTTAACAGCAGGCTAGTCAACAAAGTGCAATCAAGCGTTCAAAAATGGTAATGGTAGTTTCTAAACCACCTGTACGCAAGTGCCTGCAAAACAAGGGTAAAAAAACGGGGCTAATTTTCACACGGTCTAGAAAACGACCCCTTTTTGAACGGCTTAGGGCCTACCGCCGCGATGACGATTTTCGGTTTTTCTTCCAAAAGGCTATTTCTACAAACAAATTGTTAACTTCAAAAAATGCAAGGTGCATAACTGCCGGAAAAATAGCGCCAAACCCCCACCTAGAAAGGCCAGAAAAGCCGAATTGTTGCCAGATGTACACGAACGGGTTGCACCTAGAAATATGGCCGCCGCACTGCAACAGGGCATATGGGAAGCGATGCTGGCGGATATGCTTTGAAGGATGGCAAAGGAACGCAAATCAACTTTCGCGGCACCAAGATAACGGTAAAAGTGTCCGGCGAAAGGTCTGAAGGCGCCTACACCCTGCTTGAAATGACCCATCCGCCAAATGTCGGACCCGCGCTCCATATCCACCCAAAAGCGCCGGAAGCGTACTATGTGCTAAAAGGCAAATACTCTATCAGGTATGGCGAAAAGACGGTCATTGCCAAGGCGGGAGATTTCGTCTTTATACCAAAGGGGACGCCGCATAACTACCAGTCAGGCCCCGAAGGCGGCAAGGTCCTTGTCATATCCCCGGCAGGTCTGGAAGGGTATTTTGCAGGCGTGGCCGACGCGCTCAAAGAACGTCCAATAACGTGGGAGATGGAACAAGAGATCGCCAGAAAATACGGCCAGGAGTTTCTGGATGGGCTAAAGCATTGGGGACAATAAATCATCAAAACTGGCCTGTAAACCCCTGCTGCAGGCGCCCAAAACCTGCCAGTTAGGGACAGGTAGTTTTGAGCATGACTTTAGATAATATTTCTAAACTCGAATTTAGAAATATTGTCATTTTTGGCCTACTTGTAAACCAAACTTTTAATTACGAGTTTACAACATCGATTCAAAAATGTCAGACGCGGGTTTTATCAAGGCTTGCATGGATAAAGTGCTAGCAGGCGGCAAGATAACAATTGACGAAGCCGAAAGGCTGCTTGCTACCGACGACGTCGTGGCCCTTGCAGACTGCGCCAATACCATAACGCGCAAGTTCAATGGCGATGTCGTTGATGTTGAAGCCTTGATTAATGCAAAGTCGGGCAAGTGCCCGGAGGATTGCAGTTTTTGCGCCCAGTCTACGTTTTACGAAACTGGCATCAACAAGTATCCCCTCTTGCCAAAAGAAACTATAATCGAGCAGGCCGAGATGGCCAAGGCAGGAGGCGCCACCAATTTCTGCCTCGTCTGCGCGTACAGGTCGCCTCCGGAAAAGGACTTTGAGCAGATTTGCGAAACGATAACCGCGATAAAAGAGCAGGTTGGGACGGAAGTGAACGTCTCGCTTGGCTTTATGACCCTTGAGAGGGCAAGGCGCCTGAAAGAGTTAGGAGTAAAGCGTTATAACCACAACCTCGAAGCTTCGGAAAGTTATTTTTCCAAGATATGCACTACCCACGACTTTGCAGACCGCGTAAACACTGCAAAGATAGTAAAGCAAGCCGGCTTGGAATTGTGCTGCGGGGGAATAATAGGCATGGGCGAGACTCCGAGGCAGAGGCTGGAACTTGCGTTTTCAATCGCTTCGCTGGAACCGGACGAGGTGCCGATGAACATACTCATCGGCAGAGAAGGGACACCGTTTGCTGGCTACAAAGACCTCATCGAGCCGACTGACGCCATCAAGGCGATAGCGGTATGGCGCTTTATTATGCCAAAGACGATACTGAAAATAGCAGGCGGAAGAGAGGTCCACCTCAAGGACAAGGACAGGCTTGCGCTAAAGGCAGGAGCAAATGGCATCATTACCGGTGGCTACCTGACTACAGGTGGCAACGCGCCCAACAAGGACATCACGATGATCAAAGAGATTGGCCTCAAAGCAAAGTAAGACTCTCTTTGTAGACGAAAAACTTCTCGCGCTTGAAAGGGATGGCCTGTACCGCTCGCTAAAGACGGTGAGTGTGAGAGGCCCATTTGCAACTGTTGATGGCAAAAAAGCTATCCACCTGTGCTCAAACGACTACCTTGGCCTGTCGCAGGACAAGAGGGTCATAAAGGCAGCGGCCAATGCATTGAGGCAGGTATCGCAGTGCAGCTCGCGGTTAATCGCGGGAAACGATCCGGCCATCATGAAGCTGGAAGAGACACTTGCAAAACACAGGGGAACAGAATCAGCACTCGTCTATCCTACAGGATACGCGGCAAACCTTGGAGCTGTCACGGCGCTTGCCGACAAGAATACAACCATTTTCAGCGACGAGCTGAACCACGCAAGCATCATCGACGCCTGCAGGCTCTCCGGCGCCAGAATAGAAGTGTTTGGGCACAATGACATGGTGCATCTGGAAAATCTAGTCTCAAAGGCGGCAGGAAGGAAAATCGTGATAACGGAAGGCGTTTTTAGCATGGACGGCGACTCGGCCGACGTTGGCGAAATTTGCAAGATCGCAGAAAAGTACGACGCGCTGACAATGGTTGACGACGCCCACGGCGACTTTATCTTTGGCCCGAAATTTGCAGGAGTTCCTGCCAAGTTTGGTGCCAAGGTCGATGTGCACATTAGCAGCATGAGCAAGAGCCTAGGCTGCTTTGGCGGGTACGTGGCGACAAGCGCCAGAATACGCGAACTCTTGGTCAACACCTCAAGGCAGTTCATCTACACCTCTGCTCTTCCAGACCACTTTTGCGCAGCTGCGGCGGCCGCAGTTCCGCTGGCAAAAAAAGGCGGCTTGCAAAAAAGGCTGTTTGAAAATATTGGGCAGTTTTCCACGCAATTGAAAAAGCAGGGATTCACCCTCGGCAACTCGTCAAGCCAGATAATCCCTGTCATGATAGGCGACGAGAAAAAGACAGTAGCATTCTCGAAGAAACTCTTGAAAGAAGGCGTATTTGCGCAGGCCGTGCGCTACCCTACGGTGAAGAAGGGCTCGGCCCGTCTGCGCGTTTCGCTCACGGCAATGCACGGAAAGAAGCACATTGAAAGTGCGATTGATGCTTTTGATAAAGCAGGCAGAAAGACGGGCGTAATCTAGAGTATATTTCTAAATTCGAGTTTAGAAACAAAGTTAATTAACACCCGTCTGCAACAAAGAATCATGCCTGCAAGAGAATTTGCCTTCCGGATAAAGCTGTCAGAGGAACAGGGAAGGGAACTTGTGACTTACCTCAACTCGCTTCCGGCAGACGACGTGCTCTTTGGCTTGCGTTTTGCGTACAACCGCTACACTGCTGCAAGTGGAGGATATCTCTTGCCGGGGCGAAAGAGCATGGTCAAGAGGGAGACGCACCTTCTTAGCGCCGACCAGGCAAAATGGCGCCTGAATAACTGGAAGACGATGATACGTACGTACCGTGAGAAGGGCTACAGCTACCCGACGATATCGAGAATAAAAAAGCAACTGCAAAAAATTTCTACGGGGAAAAAGTAGAGTAAGAAAAGAAAGAGAAAGGAGGGGGGGCTTTTTTTAGTAGCCTGAAGCCTCTGCGGTGGATCTCTGCGAGCCACCGGTGGAAGGAAGATCGGGGAATTTGTTCTTCATGTTCATTTCCACGATTGCGCTTGCCTCCTCCATTATCCTCGCAGTGTCGTCGTTGACCGCAGTGTATCCGCCTATCTCGCCTGACGGAATTTGTCCCGAGTCTGTCATGATGTTGCCAAGCAGGTCTGAGATCTGCGCAAAGGACTGGTCTGCCTCTGGCATCATGCCCGAAAGACCGCCTTGGAGTCCCTTTATCACAGACATTGCAGGGCTCAGCGTCACTACGACGTCGCCAAGTTCTGTTATGGTGTTCAGTCTCAACTGGATCTGTTCCAGCGCAAGTTTTGCAGAGCCTATCATTTTGCCCATCTTGCGGATCTGCGAGAGCTCGCCTGAAAGCACGCGTGCGTGCTGAGCATCGTGGCTCTGCATGGCAAGGACGACGCGCTTGAAGATCACCTGATCCTTCTCGTTGATGCGCGAGTTTATCGCGTCCAGCTTTTGTATCTGCATCTGCAATTTCTTTTGTGCTTCTTCGATTCTCGGCTTTAGGGGTGCTTGCGGCCTAATGCCTTCGATCAGCTTGTGTCCTGCGCTTTCTCCTTGTGGTTTTACCCATTTGTTACCAAATGACATCTTGACTATGATGACACCTAGCAATGCTTTGCGGGCAATCGGGTAAAAGAACGGCTGTACCGACGCCTATTGTAACCGCGGTAACAGGGCACGGCGGTTACAAATGCCGCGTGCACCTCACGCAGCGAAACGGTTTTGAACATGGGCACGGCGGAATACACGTTGTCGTACAGAATACGCGCAGCGCGTGCAGGCGATCTTGACGCACTGTTTGCGCTCATGGAAATGTACTATGATTATGACCACCACGATTTTGACAGGAAAAAGGCCAGAAATGCTATGCGCAGGCTGCTGCAGGACCGCAGGCTTGGCACGGTGCTTCTAGCGCTTGACGGCAGAAAACCCGTGGGATACCTTGTGCTTGCGCTTGGCTACAGTCTGGAATTCGGTGGACGCGATGCATTCATTGACGAGTTTTTCATCCTGCAGGAATACCGCGGAAAAGGCATCGGAAAAGCAGTCCTTGTACACGCGCAAAAAGCGGCAAAAAAGCAGCAGGTAAAAGCGTTGCACCTAGAAGTGACAAGGCACAACAGCGCAGTCATCGGGTTTTACGCACACGACGGCTTTGTAGACCACGACAGGTACCTGATGACAAAGCGCATCTAATCTCATTAGACAAGTATTTTAAACACCCGTAACCCCGGTCAGATACGGATGATAAAAGAAAAGATAAAGGTAAACAATCGCAGCTACAACATCAGCCTCAACGAGCAGACGCAGATGTACGCGATGAAACTGCGAAGGCTTTACCAGCAGAGCTACAGCGACATGGACAGTTTTGATGAGGTCAGCTCTGAGATATCATCCACCATCAACAATCTGCTAAAGAACGCGGCTTCGCCGGAGGTCCGCGAGGACGACATGGACGGCGTGATACAGCAGATCTTAAAGATGTACGAGAAGAGCGTCAAAAAGTAAAAACACCTAAATAGCAAGCGCTAACGTCTCATTCCGGACATCACAATGGCCGAGCACGCCATAAAAAAATGCATCAACCCGGACTGTGGCAAATCATACGGCATCGACAATGACATTTACAGGTGCACGTGCGGCTCGCTTCTTGACATTCAATACAGCGCAAGGCCAAGCCGCGACCTCATTGAAAAGTTTTACCAGAGGCGCAACCACGGCGGCAACATTTACAACGAGTCAGGCGTCTGGCGTTTTCGTGACCTGATAAACTTTGCAGGCATTGATACTGAAGATTTTAACGAGTGTGCACGCGTGCTGGTGTCGCTAGACGGCTCAGAAGGCCGGCTCTCAAAACCGTACAACATGAGCAAGGCTGCAGATTATGCGGACATGAACCACGGCAGCTTTTTCCTCCAGCCAGAAGGCTATAACCCGTCAGGGTCTTTCAAGGACAACGGCATGTCGACTGCCGTGACGCACGCCAAGATGCTCAAGGTAAAGAAAATCATCTGCGCCTCGACCGGTAACACTTCTGCTTCTGCCGCAATGTATGCTGCAAACGAGGACATCCAGTGCGACGTCTACATCCCAAAGGGCGAGATCGCGCCGGGCAAGCTCGGCCAGGCGTTCCAGTTTGGTGCGCAGGTAATCCAGGTGCAGGGCAACTTTGACGATGCGCTTGCAACTTCTCTCAAAAACGCCAAGGAGACGGGTGGCTACACCGTAAATTCTGTCAACCCATTCAGGATAGAAGGCCAGAAAACCATAGTCTACAGAGTGATGGAGCATCTGAACTGGAATCCGCCGGACTGGATAGTGTATCCCGGCGGCGCGCTGGGCAACACATCCAGCTGTGGAAAAGCGCTAATCGAGCTGTACGAATGGGGCTGGATAAAAAAGGTTCCGAGGCTCGCGGTGGTTAATGCCGAGGGCGCAAACACGCTGTACGAGCTCTACAACGGCATGTTTGAGGGCAAAAAGCTATCGTGGAACGACGGCAGGCCGGACCTTGGCATGGTTGACAGGTATTACGCAGACCTTGACAAGCGCGGAATTAGGCCCAAGACGCACGCGACTGCGATACAGATAGGAAGGCCGGCCAACATCGTCAAGGCTCTCAGGGCGCTTCATTTCACCGACGGTATAGTCGTACAGGCGACAGACAAGGAGATGAGCGACGGCATGTCGATAGTCGGCCTGAACGGCTTTGACTGCGAAATGGCGTCAGGCGCGGTGCCGGCAGGCGTGCGCAAGCTGCGAAAAGAAGGCACGATAAAGAAGGACGATGTGGTTGTCGGCATCCTCACAGGCAGGCAGAAAGACCCGTCGCTTGCAGTTGATTACCACATGCACGCGGACAACATGTTTGCAAGGCCGCCTACAAACCACTAGATTCTTTTTAGTAATGCAATCGTGTATATTGCTACTTTATAGTGTACACTATTTTAAACTAATAACATTAGCACAATCCTATAAACTTCAATTTGCAATCGTAAGCATCATTACATTATCAATAACATCATTTTTGCAGCCGGCAAAACAGCTGACCGCCGACAAGAGCCCGTTTTGAGCATACGCCAAGCACGAAATGCTCGCAAAAACGGCCAGAAAGCAGTCTGGAATTGAGCGAAAAGTCAGTTTGCGGCCTTGCGGAGCGCGGAGAGCAGAGCGTTTGCCTTGTGCTCCGTTTCGTCCCACTCTTTTTCAGGCTCTGAATCCATCACTATGCCGGCACCCGACTGGATGTATGCCTTGTTCTGGTCGACAAAAAGCGAGCGTATCGTTATTGCAAAGTCGCACGAGCCGTTGAATGAGAAATAGCCCAGCGCGCCCGCATACGGACCTCGGAGGTCAGGCTCCAGTTCGTCGATTATCTCCATCGCGCGCACTTTTGGCGCGCCCGACACGGTGCCTGCAGGAAATACTGCTTTTAGCGCGTCATACGAGTCGTAGGATTTTTGCAGGCTGCCCGTGACGTGCGAGACGATGTGCTGCACGTGGCTAAAGCGCTTGACGGTCATCAGTTCGTTCACCTTGACCGTGCCGTACCTGCACACCCTGCCGATGTCGTTTCTTGCAAGGTCCACTAGCATGGTGTGTTCGGCAAGCTCTTTTTCGTCCTTTAGCAAGTCTTGGCGCATCTCCTCGTTCTTTTTCTCGTCTTCCACTATCGGCCTCGTGCCGGCTATGGGAAATGTCTCGACATAGCCCTTTGTGACGCGGATCAGCATCTCCGGACTAGAGCCGATGATGCACCTTCTGCCCATTTTCATCAGGTACATGTAGGGCGACGGGTTGACCTCCCGGAGCGCTTCGTAAAAGCGCAACATGTCGCCCTTTACGTCAAACTTGATGTTCTTGGCAAGGACCACCTGGAACGTGTCGCCGTCATAGACGTATATCTTGGCCTTTTTGACCATGCCTGCGAAATACTCCTTGGTCATGTTCCTACGTGGCTCGGTGTATGAAAACGGGGCAGATTTTGCTGATGCCTTTGCCAGCCTGCGCTTTATCTCCTTCAGCCTCGACTTGCCCAGATAAAAGTAGTAGGCGCGGTTTTCCTTGTGGTTGTACAGTATGCCGTCTGTGTAAATCCCAAACTCCATCAAGGGAAACGTGTTTTTGCCCTTGCGTCTGTCAATGGGCAGGCTCTCCCAGAACCTTATTGCGTCGTAGCTGATGTATCCCACCGCGCCTCCGATGTAGCGGAACGTGTCGTCCTTTACCTCTGGCACGAGCTGGCGCAGCTGCGACAGGGGCTCTGTCACCTTTTGCTTTTTTATCTTGCCGCGTCTTTCTACAATAAACGCCTTTGAGTCACAGGTTACCGTGACCTCCGGATCAAAGCCGATGACGGACATCTCGGCAAGCTCTTTTGGGCCTACGAGCGATTCTAGGATGAATGCGCGCTCTGAGGAAGAATAGAGTTTCTTGAAAAGTGTGAACTGGTCTTCAGTCGTGGCTAGGGGCTCGATCCTTATCTTGCCGCCCAAGTTCAGACGGCCAAAAGCTACCATCCTGTTTCATTCTCTCCTCTAGCCTTCTTCCCTCATGCTCCTCGATAGGCATTTAAAGTTTAGGGACGGTGATTGCGCCTTCAGACGCCGACTGGACAAGCGACGCGTATTTTGCAAGAGCGCCTGACTTGTAGTGCGGCTTTATCGGCTTCCATTTCTTTGCCCGCCTTGCCAATTCGGCCTTTGACACCATCAGATCTATCTTGCTTGTCGCCGTGTCGATGACTATTTCGTCGTCTTCCTTGACAAGTGCAATTGGACCTCCCACCATTGCCTCTGGCGCCACGTGACCTATCATGAACCCTCGGGTCGCCCCGGAGAACCTGCCATCTGTGACCATCGCCACCTTCTCGCCAAGACCCTGCCCCACGATTGCGGCAGTGGTTGCAAGCATCTCGCGCATTCCAGGCCCGCCCTTTGGACCCTCGTAGCGTATGACCACCACGTCGCCTTCGACTATTTTGCGCTTGGACACTGCGTCAAACGCCTTTTCCTCGCTGTCAAAGACGCGTGCTTTTCCTTTGAATTTCTTGCTCTTTACCCCTGCGACCTTGACCACCGCGCCATCAGGCGCAAGCGTGCCCTTCAGTATCTTTAGCGTGCCCTCGCTGCTTATCGGCTCGTCAAGGCGCTT